>JANLPY010000041.1:0-2896 GCA_031367505.1 Hyphomicrobiaceae bacterium
CCTGCCGCCTCTTTACCCACGCTTTAATGTCGTCCCCAGCCTGGTCGACATCGCGCCGACGGTCACCCTTACCGCGCCGGCCGCCAGCCAGTTCTTTGAATCGAACGTCCCCGTCACGCTCACCGCCGTGGTGGATGTAACCAGCCGCCGGGTGCTGACGCACAAGGTGGCGATCACGCTGGAGGCTTGTCACACCAGGGAAATCATCGAGGAAGCCTTTGCTCGATACGGACTGCCCAAGATCGTCAATCCCGATCAGGGTAGCCAATTCACGGCTGAGGAATTCACCCGTGCCGTGTTTCCAGGGGCTGTAAGCTGTCCATGGACGGGCGTGGGGCATGGCGCAACAACGTCTTTGTGAAACGGGTCTGGCGTAGCGTGAAGTATGAACGGGTGTATCTCAAGGCATACGATAGCGTGAGCGCGGCCTGCATCGACATTGCTGATTACCTGGCTTGGTGCAACACCGGCAGACCGCATTCGAGCCTGGAGAGGGCCACGCCTGCGCAGGCGTATCTCAACCAATTACCTCAACTGGCAAAGGCCGCATAATATAAGTTCCCGGGTGTGCCCCGAGTTACCCACCGCGCCGCACCGGTCTATTACCGTCAGCCGGCGGTGATTGTTCCTGCCCCTGTGTATTACGTGCGCGGTGATCGCTATTGGGCCGGGCACCGTGAGCATGAGGGGGAGCATCGCCGCTGGGAACATGAGCGGAAACACCATGAAGTTCGCTACGACGGCGATTATGGGCGTGGCTGGGACAGGCAGGGATCGATCACCCCAGTCCGGCGACGATATTCACGGTGATCGCGATGATCACGACGTTGAAAAAGAAGGCGATCAGGCTGTGGAGCAAGGCGACGCGACGCATGATGCGGCTTGAAATCTGTACATCGGAAACCTGAAAGGTCATGCCGATGACAAACGCGAAGTACATGAAATCCCAGTAATCCGGTTTTGCGGCGCCTGGAAAATCAAGCCCGGCACCGGCCGCATTGGCGACGTCGTAGTAGTCATGCGCATAATGCAGCGCAAACATCGTGTTCAGGAAGCCCCACGACAGCATGACGGTCGCTGCGGCCAGGCCTATCAGGAGCAGCGAACCGTTCCGGGCGGAGCGCAGTTCCAGACTCAGTGCGATCAGAATGACCAGCGCGAGCATCATGCTCACCGCCAGCACCGCCCAGCGTCCTTCGCGTTGCACGCTGGCACGGTGCTGCATCAATGATGGAGTCGAGCGTGCCATCAACATCCCGGTGATGAGCAGGAATGATGCCGCCGCGATATCGAATGACAGCAACAGGCTGTGAACCAGGTGCAGTTGGTAAGAAGAGGCAAACAGCACGACCAGAAACACCACGGTCGAGAGCGACAGTGTTGGCCGATTCCACACATGCCGGGTCTGGTGGCGGAGCTTGCCGAGAAATGAATTGGATTGGGTCGTTTGCGTCATTTGGCGTTACGGAGAATGAAGGCAGGATAGACGAAATCCGGAAATTCGCGTTGACCGGAAATCGCAATACCGGAGCGGATAATTTGAACCATGCGCCCGCCGCAATGGTTAACACTGAAACTGGCAGGGGCCAACCCTGCAAAAAAGGGTGATATGTCACTCAATCGTTGTCTCGCAAGCATGTACTTGTACGTTGCGGCGCACCACCCAATCCGGACGCGGATGCCGGTGTTCTGGAATGCATCGTGGCTAAGACAAACTGCCAAGGGTATGAGGTCGATTACCGGGTTGTAAAGCGTGACCGCTACGGCAATTTCCTGGTGGATTACCTTAATTTCAATCGCAAGGTGACTGTTGTCGGCTGGCGCTTCAATGCAGTTCTTTTGGTCAGGGACAACACGGTTATTTATAAATTGACCGGCGGTCAGCCGGCAATTCTCGAGCATGAGGAAAACACCAATCCGCTTGGGCCGTTCCAGGGGTCCAGCGAATCGGGCTCGCTCACACGATAGGATCTGTTTCCGGCAAGGTACAAGCGCAAGGTCGGGCAGAATCGGCAATCCATCACGCGCATACAAGAGTATGCTGATGCTATCAAGAAAGCATGCTGGCGGGCCGATATCTGATGCGGCTCGCGGGATAGCCGAAGCGAAGAAGTCACTGCGCCGAATGAGCGCGGGGCCATGAAGGAGGAGCGCGATGCTGATCACGACTTTTATCGGACTTTTGGTCATGGCAGTTGCGGTGTTGTCGATCCGTCCCCTGCGTCGCCCCCTGATTTCCAAACCCCTGTTCGCGGCTTACAAGAAAATATTGCCGCACATGTCGGACACCGAACGCGAAGCGCTCGAAGCGGGCACGGTGTGGTGGGAAGGGGAATTGTTTCGCGGCGCGCCGGACTGGAACAAACTGCTGGCCTATCCGGTGCCGACCCTGACAGCGGGAGAGCAGGCGTTCCTCGATAATGAAACCAGCGCAGCCTGCAACCTGGTGAACGACTGGAAGGAGTCCCACCAGCTTTACGATCTTTCACCGGAAGCCTGGCAGTTCATCAAGAACAAGGGTTTTCTCGGCATGATCATCCCCAGGCAGTATGGCGGACTGGGTTTCTCGGCTTTTGCCCACTCGCAGGTGATCACCAAATTGTCGACGCGTTCTTCGGCGGTTGCGGTATCGGTGATGGTGCCGAATTCCCTCGGTCCGGCGGAACTGTTGCTGCACTACGGCACCGAGGCGCAAAAGAATCACTACCTGCCGCGCCTGGCGCGCGGTGTCGATATTCCCGCCTTCGCGCTGACGAGTCCATGGGCGGGTTCTGACGCGGCGGCGATTCCCGATTTCGGCATCGTCTGCAAAGGGCAATGGCAGGGCCGCGTAGTGGTCGGCATGCGGGTAAGCTGGGACTAGCGTTACGTGACGCTCGCGCCGGTGTGTACCGTG
>JANLPY010000107.1:0-4199 GCA_031367505.1 Hyphomicrobiaceae bacterium
GGTAGGCCAAACGACGCGCGACGTTAAGCGGCGCGTGGCCGAGCAGATCAAGACTGCCCCGCGATCAAGAACTACACCATCGTCCTTGACGAGCCCGCCGAGCGCGATGACGGCAGCATCTTCAGCGACCACCACGTGCGCGCGGCACTCGCCAAGAAGGGTTTGGCCAAGGTCGAACTGGAGTGGATGCGCTGCACCGTGAAGGACGTGAAGACCGTGCTCACCGAGTTGCGCACGGGCCAGCAGTTCACCGGCACCCATCACGAAACGTTCTCGATGCGCCGCGAGCAGGCCGAGGCGGTGAACGTGACACACGCCTACTTCCACTCGCGCTGGGCCGAAGACAGGCACGCCGTTCCGCGTTTCCTGTGGAACGCGAAGATGCGCTTCGGCAAGACCTTCACCACCTACCAGCTCGCGAAGAACCTGGGCGCCAAGCGCGTACTCGTCGTCACCTTCAAGCCGGCCGTCGAGGATGCGTGGCGGACCGATCTCGAAAGCCACGTGGACTTCGAGGGCTGGCAGTACTTGTCGAAGTCCTCCGGCGGCGACCCCACGCAGATCGATCGAAAAAAGCCGGTCGTCTATTTCGGCTCCTTTCAGGACCTGCTCGGCCGCGACGCGGTGGGCAACATCAAGGCCAAGAACGATTGGCTGCACACGTCGAACTGGGATCTGGTGGTGTTCGACGAATACCACTTCGGCGCCTGGCGGGAAACCGCGAAAGAGCTGTTTGAGGGCGAAGAGGGTGCCATAGCCGCGAAAGAAGCGAGGCTTGAATATGCGGTTGATCTGGGAGAGGTGAATGAAGACCTCACCGTGCTGTCCGCGAAGGAGACCGAATTCCTGCCCATCACGACAAAGGCCTACCTGTATCTGTCAGGCACGCCGTTCAAGGCACTGGCGACCGGCGAGTTCATCGAAGAACAGATCTTCAACTGGACCTACACCGACGAGCAGCGCGCCAAAGAGGCCTTCGCGGCCGAGCATCCGGCCAATTGGAACCCTTATGGCGCGCTGCCCCAGATGCGCTTGCTCACATACCAGATGCCGGACGAGTTGGTGGCCATCGCCAGCGCCGGCGAGTTCGACGAATTCGACCTCAACGCCTTCTTCGAGGCCGCGGGCGAGAGCAGGAAGACGCGGTTCAAGCACGAGAGCGATGTGCAGAAGTGGTTGGACATCATTCGCGGCAGCTATGCGCCGCGCGCAGTGGAGCATCTGAAGACCGGCACGCGCCCGCCGTTCCCATATTCGGACAGCCGCCTGCTGCCCTACCTGCAACATTCGTTCTGGTTTCTGCCCAATGTGGCGGCCTGCCAAGCGATGGCGAACCTGCTGGCCGAGAAGCACAACGTCTTCTGGCACGACTACACCGTGGTCGTGGTGGCGGGCGCGTCGGCGGGCATCGGTTTGGAAGCGCTGCCGCCCGTGCGAAAGGCCATCGGCAGCGGCTTCGACACCAAGACCATCGCACTCTCGTGCGGCAAGCTCACCACCGGCGTCACCGTTCCGCAGTGGTCGTCCATCCTGATGCTGCGCAACCTTAAGTCGCCGGAGACCTACTTTCAGGCCGCGTTCCGGGTGCAGTCACCTTGGTCGATCAAAAACCCCAACGGCGACAACCCGAACGAGGAAGACGTCCTCAAGCCCGTGTGCTTCGTGTTCGACTTCGCGCCCACGCGGGCGCTGCGGCAGCTTTCCGAATACGCGATTGGGCTATCGCCGAACGAGCCGAATCCGGAGAACGCCGTCAAGGACCTGGTGTCGTTCCTGCCGGTGCTGGCCTACGATGGCGCCAACATGACGCAGATCGACGCGGGCGGCATTCTCGACATCGCGATGGCCGGCACCTCGGCCACGCTGCTCGCACGCAAGTGGGAGAGCGCGCTGCTGGTGAACGTGGACAACGACACCCTGCGCCGCATCATGGACAGCCCCGACGCCATGACCGCCGTGGAGCGCATCGAGGGCTGGCGCGCGCTGGGCGACAACATCATCGAGACCATCATCAACAAGAGCGAGAAGGTCAAGGCGCTGAAGAACAAGGCCAAGGAAGAGGAACTGTCGACGAAGGAGAAGAAGCAGCTCAGCGAAGAGGAGAAGGAATACAAGTCCAAGCGCAAGCTCGTGCAAGAGAAACTGATCAAGTTCGCGACGCGCATCCCGGCGTTCATGTACCTGACCGACTTCCGCGAGAACACGCTTCAGGACGTGATCACCAAGCTGGAGCCGGACCTGTTCCTGGCCGTCACCGGCCTGACGGTGAAGGACTTCCACCTGCTCGTGCGGCTCAAGGTGTTCAACACCGAGCAGATGAACCAGGCTGTGTTCGCGTTCCGGCGCTACGAGGATGCGTCGCTGCGGTACACCGGCATCGAGAGCCACTCCGGACTGACGCACTACGGGCTGTACGACACCGTGGTGGCAAAGGAATGATCGGGATCACGGTATGGGGGCGAATGGCCGGCTGAAGGTCGGCTGCACGCCCGGCAGGCGCAGAATCAACGCCACGAGGAGAACGACAAATGGCCTTCACCGTCCTGAGCGCCGAGTTCGCGCACGAGACCAATACCTTCAGCCGGGTCGAGACCGGCTACGACAAATTCATGGCGCGCTCGTTTTGCCTTGAAGGCGACGCTGCGATTGCAGCGCGCGGGCATGCCAACACCGAACTGGGTGGTTTTCTCGAAGCAGCGCGCGTATTTGACTGGGAAGTCGTCCACGTCCTGAGCGCCTCGGCCAATCCCGGCGGGTTGGTCACGCGCGACGCGTTCGAACGGCTCGGTGGCGCCATCGTCAACGCCGCACAAAAGCACCAGCCGCGCCTGCATGGCATCCTGCTCGGATTACATGGCGCCATGGTGACCGAATTCTGCGAGGACGGTGAAGGCGAATTGCTGGCGCGCCTGCGTGCCGTGGTGGGCCCCGACCTGCCGATTGCCATCACGCTGGACCTGCACGCCAATGTGACGCGTGCCATGTGTGCGCTGGCCAACATCATCGTGTCGTACCAGACCTACCCGCATGTGGACATGCGGCGCACCGGGCTGCAGGCCGGCGCGATCCTGCAGCGAACCATGGCCGGGGAAATACGGCCGGCCACGCTGCGCGTGCACCGCCCGATGCTGGGCGAGACCAGTGGCGGGCGCACCGACAAGGGACCGATGCTGGACTGGCTCGCACGCGCACGCGCCCATGAGGCCGACCCGGATGTTTTCGCGGTCAGCCTGAACGCCGGTTTCAGCCACGCCGACATCGCCGAAGTCGGGCCGACCGTGCTGGTCACCTGCCAGGGCCCCGCGGCCCGGCATCGTGCCTTTGCCGAAAGCATCGCCGACGCGATGTGGGACAAGCGTTTCGAGGAATTGAACCACTACTACACGGTGGACGAGGCGGCGGCACGCTGCGCCGCCTACCAGCCCGCGCACGGCCCGATCGTGGTGGCGGACTATTCCGACAACCCGGGTGGCGGTGCCTACGGCGACTCGACCAACTTGCTGGCGGCGCTGTTGCGTGCCCGCGTCGGCAATGCCTGCTTCGGGCCGATGGTCGACCCCGACGTGGTGCGCCAGCTCCACGGCCACCAGATCGGCGACACGGTTGCAATCGAACTTGGCGGCAAGGCCGACCCGCGTTTTGGCGGCGCGCCGCTGGCCCTGCGCGCCACGCTGCTGCTCAAGAGCGACGGCCATTACACCGGCGACGGCCCGATGGTCGGCGGCCAGCAACGCAGCTGGGGGCCGACCGCGGTGGTCCGGGTCGACGGCATCGAGATCCTGGTGGTGGCCAACGCGGCCCAGATCTGGGACCAGCAGCAGTTCAAGGCCTTCGGCATCGAGCCGCATGCCAAGGCCGTGGTGGCGCTCAAGTCGGCGCAGCACTTCCGGGCCGCGTTCGAACCGATGGCGGGCGAGGTCATCGTCTGCGACAGCGGCGCCTTGTGTGCGCCCGACTGCACGGTGCTGCCTTTCGGCAAGGTGCCGCGCCCGATCTTCCCGCTCGACCAGGACATCGATATCGCGGCCTGGAAAGCGTGCAATCCTTGAGCGCAGACGCCCGCGCCGCCGCGACGCAGCGGCGCGGCGCTATTTCTTGCCCAGCCCCAGGCGCTGGGCGCTTTCGGTGTAGATGCGGATGCGGTCCTGCATGAACGCGTCCATCTGCTCCGTGCCCACGTGGACCAGTTCGAACCCGTT
>JANLPY010000139.1:0-2136 GCA_031367505.1 Hyphomicrobiaceae bacterium
TGGGCGCTGTTCGTGGAGGCCGAACGACGCGAAGCGGCCGACTACCCGGTGTCGGAATTTCCCGAGCCGCTGTCGTGGCTGGTCGATGAAGAGCGCCGCGCCGTTTTTGAGGAAGCCGATAGCCACTTCGAGAGCACGTACCACCTGACGCTGCTCTACCTGCCGCCCGAGGAATCAACGGCCCGCGCCGCCAAGCTGCTGTATGAGAACAGCAAGGTCGAAGGCGTGGACTGGCGCGAACGGCTGGAGGGCTTCGTCTCGGAAACCGAACGATTCTTCGGCTTACTCGAAGGAGTAATGCCGGAGATCGCCTGGCTCGACGATGGCCAGACCTTGACCTACCTGCATGCCTGCGTGTCCACACGCCGCCATTCGGTGGCCGTGCCCGAAGTACCGATGCACCTGGATGCGCTGCTGGCCGATGAACCGCTGACGGGTGGACTAGCACCAATGCTCGGGAGCCAGCACCTGCGCGTGGCGTCGGTGCGCGGTTTTCCAACCTCGACCTGGCCCGGCTTGCTCGATGACCTCAACCGCCTGGGCTTTGCCTACCGCTGGAGCACCCGCTTCCTGTGCATGGACAAGGCCGAGGCGGAGAAGGAACTGACGCGGCTGCGCCGTCAGTGGTTCTCCAAGCGCAAGAACATCGTCGCGCTGTTGCGCGAAACATCTTTCAACAGGAAAGCCCGCTGGTGGATTCCGATGCCTCGAACAAGTCGGCGGATGCCGATGCGGCATTGCAGGAACTTGGCAGTGACCAGGTGTCGTTCGGCTACGTCACCGCCACCGTGACGGTACTCGATAGCGATGCGACGGCCGCCGATGAGAAGTTGCGCGCAGTGGAGCGGACTATCCAGGGCAGAGGCTTCGTGACGATCCCCGAAACCTTGAACGCGGTCGATGCCTGGCTGTCTTCAATTCCGGGACATGCCTACGCCAACGTGCGCCAGCCCATCGTCTCGACCTTGAATCTGGCCCACATGCTGCCGGTGTCGGCAGTGTGGGCCGGTCAAGAGCGCAATGCGCATCTTGACGGCCCGCCGCTGATCGTGACCCGCACTGATGGCGCGACACCGTTCCGGCTGGTCACGCACATCGGCGACGTGGGCAACACGCTGGTGGTCGGACCCATCGGCATGGGCAAGTCGGTGCTGCTGGCTACGTTGGCCATGCAGTTCCGTCGCTATGCCGGATCGCGCATCTTCGCGTTCGACATGGGGCGCTCGATTCGCGCCACCGTGCTCGGACTCGGTGGCGAGCACTACGACTTGGGCGCGGATGGCGCTATCGCCTTCCAGCCGCTGGCCCGCATCGACCAGGACAGCTACCGCGCCTGGGCTGCCGAGTGGGTCGAAGGACGCTTGATTCATGAAGGCGTGGCTGTTGGGCCAGACGTGAAGGACGCGGTCTGGTCGGCGCTGAACAGTCTCGCCAGCGCGCCGCTTGATCAGCGCACCATGACCGGCTTGTCTGTGCTGCTGCAATCGAACGCGCTGCGGCAAGCCTTGCAACCCTATGTGCTAGGTGGTGCACACGGCAAGCTGCTCGATGCCGATCATGATCGGCTCGGTTTCGCCGACGTGCAAGCGTTTGAAATGGAAGAGCTAATGCACAGCAAGGCGGCTGCGCTGGCCGTGCTGCGCTACCTGTTCGCCCGCTTCGAGGAACGCCTTGATGGCGCTCCAACATTGTTGATCCTTGATGAGGCATGGCTGTTCCTCGATGACCCGGTATTCGCCGCGCGCATTCGCCAGTGGCTCAAGACGCTGCGCAAAAAGAACGTGTCGGTGATCTTCGCCACGCAATCGCTGGCGGACATCAAAGATTCCAGTATTGCGCCGGCCATCATAGAAAGCTGCGTGAACCGTATTTTCTTGCCCAATCCGCAGGCGACAGAGCCGCAGATTCGCTCAATCTACGAAGGCTTCGGCCTCAATGCGCGGCAGATCAATATCGTGGCAACCGCCCAGCCCAAGCGCGATTACTACTACCAGTCGCGGCTCGGCAACCGGGTCTCTGATCTTGGACTCGGGCCGGTGGCGCTGGCATTTGCCGGTGCAGCTAAGCCCGAAGACCATCGCGCTATCGACACCGTGTCCGCGTCAGTGCCACCTGCGGACTTCGCAGCCGCCTGGC
>JANLPY010000141.1:0-1896 GCA_031367505.1 Hyphomicrobiaceae bacterium
GGCGCCCAAGCAGCGAGTATAACGCTTCAGGGTATAATCGACCTCATCAACGGCGGAGTTATATTCCGCAATTGCACTTTTGCAGTCGGATGCGGCCCTCGTCGGCCCAGATACGCTGAGAAACACTGCTGAGATAAGAATGATACGCTTCATTGCTTTACCCTATTTCGCTATCTAACTTTCGCCCGACGATTACCCGCCTCCCCGCGCCGCTCCCCAAACCAAATCCCGAACCGCGTTCACCGTTAGACTCGTTTTCACTTAAGCTGAAGCATAGCCGCTATTTCTGAGGTAGTTGGCGCATTCGTGTGGCGGGAAGGCGTCGAGCAGTTCGCCGATGCGCTGCCATGTGGCTTCGACGGTGCGCTCGGCGGCTTTGCGGAGCAGCAGTTTGAGCTTGGCGAACATCTGTTCGATCGGGTTCAGATCGGGCGAGTAGGGCGGCAGGAAGATGAGCCTGGCTCCAGCGGCACGGATCGCGTCGCGGACGGCCCGGCCTTTGTGGCTGCCGAGATTATCCATGATGACGACGTCGCCGGGGCTGAGCGTCGGCACGAGGAACTGGGTGACGTAGGCGGTGAAGCTCTCGCCGTTGATCGGGCCGTCGAGGACGCAAGGCGCATCGATCCGGTCGTGGCGGAGCGCGGCAAGGAAGGTCAGCGTCTTCCACTTGCCGAACGGAGCGTGGGCGACGAGCTTTTGCCCGCGCGGTGCCCAGCCCCGGATCGGCGTCATGTTGGTCTTGGCCCAGGTCTCGTCGATGAACACGAGCCGCCGGGGATCAAGCCGCCCCTGATACTTCTTCCACTGCGCGCGCCGCCTGGCGATCACGGGGCGCGCCTGCTCCTCGGCGAACAGGCTTTTTTTTGAAGCTCATGCCCGCCGAGCGCACCAGCCGCCACACCGACACCGGGCAGGTCGCGATGCCGCGCTCGGCCAGCTCGGCGACCAGCGCCTTCAGCGTCAGATCGGGCACCGCCTTCAGCCGCTCGATCACCAGCGCCCGGTGCGGTTCGAGCAACCGCTTCCTGTGCCCGCCCATCGGCCGCGCCGCCGCACTCCCCGTCGCACGCTGGCGCTGCGACCACTTCACCACGCTCGCCACGCTTACGCCAAACAACGCCGCCACTTCTCGGCAGCTGCGCCTCGTCGCCGTCGCTGCAGCTACGCGCTCACGCAAATCGTTCGAATACGGTCTCGCCATCCATGCTGACCTCCATCCCAGCCAGCAGGTTGAATCAGACAAAGCCGCGTCTGTGAATCCCCAATCTATTCAATCAATCAGGAATCGACTCTAGTGCTGCCTTCTTTCGCGAACACCCCAACCAACGCTGATACCGCAGCGATTCCAGCAAGCGTTTGAGTGCGCAGCCTCATTAGTAAATCGTTGAAATGCATAGCGATGTCTTCGTATTTCTCCCAAAGCTTTTGGACGTCGATTTCCTCATTTTTACTCATCATGGATGACCTTAGCTAGGGACTTGGCCATGAAGAATTATGATGCTGGCGTCGGTCTGACAATAGCGGCGCTATTTGTCTGCGCCTTGGTTGTCGGCGGTGCCTTTTGGGCGCTTGTTAGCGAGCCCAGCGCTTACGGCGCTCGCCAATCTGAACGATCAACGGGGCAATCTTAGGCGGCGCTGCCGCACTGTACGGCCTGCACAACCATGATACGACTACGACGATCCTCGGTGCGGGGGCCGCAGCCTACTCAGCCAGCCGTTATGAGAAAGATCGGTGAAAGTAGCTGTCGTCAGGCACTGTTCGCTCCCTCGATCCATCCGTCGCGAAGCTCGATGATGCGCTTGCCGTACTTTGCGTTCTCTTCGGAATGCGTCACCTGAATGATCGTCGTCCCGGCGTCGTTCAGCTTCGTGAACAATTCCATGATTTCGC
>JANLPY010000157.1:0-55027 GCA_031367505.1 Hyphomicrobiaceae bacterium
GCCGCCATCTGCTGGGCGGCAGGATCGTCTCCGGCGGAAGCTCATGCGAGGTTCAAATCGACACCAAGCTGAAACGCTGCTTCCACTATGCAGCTCAAGCCCTTATCGTAGCGGCGACGCAGAACGTTGGGACACTACTGACAGCAGATATATAACAACCATTGATTTGCTCAATTGGAGCAATATTGCGAAGGCGATGCAATCGGGTGAAATGGCGGTCAATACCCCGCGAAAGCGTGGTGTTTTCCACGTGTCACTCAGGCGCAACTTGCCAATACACAGGTGTCCGTGCGACCCCCTCACTCCAGACGAATGAAGAATCGGCGCATAGTGGCTTGCATAGCCGACCCGCCCAACTTCGGACCTCTTTCATGGCATCTTCACCCGACCTTTTTGGAAATACGGCCCCTGACATGACCGACAGAAGTGCCCGCGCACGCAAACCCGTCGACGCTTCGGATGCCTACACGGCGGCCGACATCGAAGTGCTGGAGGGCCTTGAGCCCGTCCGCCGCCGGCCGGGCATGTACATCGGCGGCACCGACGAGAAGGCGTTACATCACCTGTTCGCCGAGGTGATCGACAACTCCATGGACGAGGCGGTCGCCGGCCACGCGACATGGATCGAAGTACGCTACGAGGCCGACGGCTATCTGTCCGTGACCGATAACGGCCGCGGCATTCCGGTCGACCCGCATCCCAAGTTCAAGAACCAATCCGCCCTCGAAGTCATCATGACGACGCTGCACTCGGGCGGCAAATTCGACGGCAAGGCGTACCAGACCTCGGGCGGCCTGCACGGCGTCGGCGTGTCGGTTGTCAACGCGTTGTCGGAGACTTGCGAAGTCGAAGTCGCACGCGGACAACAGCTCTATCGCATGGTGTTCAACCGTGGCGTGCCGAACGGCAAGTTGCAAAAGCTCGGCTCGACCATGAACCGGCGCGGCACCAAGATCCGCTTCATTCCCGACGAGAAGATTTTCGGTGCCGGCTGCGCTTTCAAACCGTCGCGCCTGTTGGCGATGGCACGCTCGAAAGCCTACCTGTTTGGCGGTGTCGAGATCCGCTGGTTCTGCGCGCCCGAGCTGATCAAGGACAGCACGCCGAGCGAAGCCGTATTCCACTTTCCCGGCGGCCTGAAGGACTACCTGACCACCACGATCGAGGGCCAGACACTCGTCGCCAAGGACATCTTCGCCGGCCGCATCACCAAGGCCGCGGGCCACGGCGCGGTCGAATGGGCCGTCGCCTGGACCGCCAGCGAGGATGGCTTCTCGCGCTCGTACTGCAACACCATTCCGACACCCGATGGCGGCACGCACGACAGCGGCTTGCGGTCGGCTTTGTCGAAGGGCCTCAAGGCCTACGGCGAACTCGTCAACAACAAGAAGGCCGCGCAAATCACCGCTGAAGACGTGATGGGCACCGCCGCCGCGATGCTGTCGGTGTTCATTCGCGAGCCTGAATTCCAGGGCCAAACCAAGGATCGACTAGCGACGCAGGAAGCCACCCGCATCGTCGAAACCGCCGTGCGGGACGCGTTCGATCATTGGCTGACGGCCTCGCCGCTGATGGCCTCGAAGCTGCTCGAATGGACCATCGAGCAGGCCGAGGACCGTCTCAAGCGCAAGCGTGAAAAAGAGATCGGCCGTCAAACGGCAACGCGACGGCTCAGGCTGCCGGGTAAGCTCGTTGATTGCTCGACGCAATCGGCGGAAGGCACCGAGATATTCATCGTCGAAGGCGACAGCGCCGGCGGCTCTGCCAAACAGGCACGCAACCCGAAGACCCAAGCCGTGTTGCCGTTGCGAGGCAAGATCCTCAACGTCGCCAACGCGACGAGCATGAAGCTCAGCCAGAACCAGATGTTATCGGATCTGATCCAGTCACTGGGCGCGGGCACCGGCGACAAATATCGCGAGTCCGATCTGCGCTACGAGCGCGTGATCGTGATGACCGATGCCGATGTCGACGGCGCACACATCGCGTCACTTCTGATCACATTCTTCTATCAGGAGATGCCCGAACTGATCGAGAACGGGCATTTGTATCTGGCGGTGCCGCCGCTCTACCGGCTGGTCCAGGGCACGAAGGCATTCTACGCCCGCGATGAAGCGCAGCGCGAGCGCATCATGAAGAACGAGTTCAAGCCGAACCAGAAGGTCGAAGTTTCGCGCTTCAAAGGGCTCGGCGAGATGAATGCGTCGCAGCTCAAGGAAACGACGATGGAGCCGACCAAGCGCGTGCTCCTCAAGGTCGCGCTCGGCGATGGCGACCGCTCGATCATCGCCGAAAGCGTCAACGCGCTGATGGGCTCGAAGCCGGAATTGCGCTTCAAGTTCATCCAAGAGCGCGCCGCATTTGCCAAGGACTTGGATATTTGAAGGGTGGGAAAATCACTGCGTTCGATCACTTCATGCGTGGCGTCGTGGTGGTCGGCACGCTAATGACCTTTGTGGGTATTCTGGCGCATTTCATACCGACCACCGACATCGTCAACCACTTTCGTCCGTTAACGCTTGTCGGCTGCATCGGTGGGATTGCTCTAGCACTTCTCGGACGCCGAATGCTAGCTGGGATGGGTCTGACGGCTTTGGCGGTCATCAATTCCTGCATCATTTTGGTTGTAAGCAGCTATGCAGCCAAGACAGTTGAAACGACATCCGGCCGGGACGTAAAAATCGTTACCTTCAATGTCTATGGTGCCAATGAAAATCTCGCAGAAGCCAGCAAATGGCTGATCGCTCAGAACGCTGACATCATGGTTTTGGAGGAGATGACCAGCCGTTCGAAACCCGGCCTCATGCCAGCGCTTGAAGTTGCTTTTCCGCATATCTACGATTGTGGTTGCAATGATATAATCATTGCGTCAAAGCGGCCGTGGCTGAGGGCTGGTGGGCATAGCCGCACAACCGCATTGCCTTCGTGGTCGTGGGTCGAATTGGATGACGAAAAGGGTGGCAAGTTACGTGTTGTCGGCTTGCGCCCCTACTACCCCTACCGCTCCAACGAACAAGCCGTGCACTACACTTGGATCGAGAACCAACTCGCCAGCATCAAGCAGCCCATGATCGTGATCGGTGATTTCAATTTAACGCCTTGGTCTTGGAAACTTGGGCGCCTTAGCCATCGCACGGGATTGTTGCGACATGGAACTTGGGCACGAAGCTGGCCTGCTCAAGACAACTGGCCCGACGTTCCGGCCTTTCTAATCGACAACGTTTTGACGTCGCCAGAAATAAGATCGGTCTCCTTTGCAACAGGACCGAGGCTAGGTTCCGATCACCTACCAATAGTTGCCACCGTCAGATTGCCATGATCAACCGCACCCGCCCGACAATTCTTCTGACCGGCTTCGGGCCGTTTCCGGGTGTGCCGGTGAATGCGTCTTGGGCGGTGGTGCAGGAGTTGGCACCGGCAGCGTCACGCGCGTTTCCGGGATATCACGTGCACCACGAGATGCTGTCGACGGAATGGCACGGCGGCACGCAACGAGTGATCGAACTCTTGGACGGTTTGAAACCGAACCTCGCGCTTCACTTCGGTGTGTCATCGAGGGCCACCGGATTCGTCGTCGAGGCGCGTGGTTACAACGAACGCAGCACCGTCACCGACGCCTGCGGGCATACGCCCGAGCGCGCCGGCTGCCTGATCGCCGACGGCCCGCACCAGCTTACCGCGAGATTGCCGTTAAACCTTATCGTGCATCGGTTACGTGGCAGAGGACTGCCGGTCGAGCTGTCACGCAACGCCGGGCGCTATCTATGCAACGCGGCGCTCTATCATTCGCTCGATACGGTGCGAAGGCGCGCATGGAATATTCGATCCGGATTTATTCATCTGCCGGTGTCGATCGACAAACGGCCGCACGTCGGCGGGTCGCGGTTGACGATGCAGCAGGCGGTTGCGGGTGGACTGGAAATCATAGCAGCTAGTCTCGGACAACCGCGCGTCAATCCGCGAGATCCGCGCACCGCACGAGTTACTTAGGCCGCCCCTGCTCGGCCTTATGCCGGTACTGAAGCGCGATCAGCGTTGCCTTCATGGGACGCAACATGCCGAGCGCCAACCCCATTGTGACCGGTGCCCAAATCGCATGTACCCACCAAGGCGGGCCGACCTTGAATTCGAGGATCAGTGCCGCGCCGAGCATCAAAAAACCAAGCAGCATGATCGCGAAAACAGCGGGGCCATCACCGCTGTCGGCAAATGATAAATCGAGTTGGCAGGACGGGCACTTGGCTGCGACGTCGAGCGACCACATGCTGGTAAACAGGGGGCCGACGCCGCAACGCGGGCATCGGCACTTAAAGCCGGCAAGGGCGACCGATGGGTGCTGTTCGCTCATGACGGTACAGCTCCTCTTTGTTGTGTGACCGAACCTCGTAGGTTGGGTTAGACCGGCGTCTTGCCGGGCGTAACCCAACAACTTCAATCGCCGTGGAATGTTGGGTTACGCGCCAATTGAGGCGCTAACCCAACCTACGTCTTCCGCGCGCGGCGACCGCCGCATCCGGCCGGCTCCGCGGCAGCGGAGTCGGATGCGGCCATCGCACTAATGCGCAACCGGCGCGTAGTGGCCAGCGCCCCAAACGTAGATGCAGGCGAACAGGAACAGCCAGACGACGTCGACGAAGTGCCAGTACCAGGCCGCAGCCTCGAAGCCGAAGTGCTGCTTCGGCGTGAAGTCACCCTTCAGCGCGCGCATCAAGCAGACGAACAGAAAGATCGTGCCGATGAGCACGTGTGCGCCATGGAAGCCGGTCGCCATGAAGAACGTCGAGCCGTAGATGTGGCCGGCGAAGTTGAACGCGGCATGGCCGTATTCATAAACTTGGCAGGTGGTGAACAGCGCGCCCAATACGACCGTGCAGATCAGTCCCCAAATCAATCCGCGGCGGTTGTTGTGCAACAGCGCGTGATGGGCCCAGGTGACCGTGGTGCCGGACAACAGCAGGATCAGCGTGTTGACCAGGGGCAGGCCCCACGGATCGAACGTGGCGGTGAACCCTGGGCCGGGCTTCGGCGGCCACACGCCGCCGGTCAATGCGTTGCGATCAACCATGCCGATCGTTTGCGTCGAATTCTCGAGCGTGCTGACCATGCCTGGATAGAGCGACGCATCGAAGTACGCCCAAAACCACGCCACGAAGAACATCACTTCGGACGCGATGAACATGATCATGCCGTAACGCAGATGCATGCCGACGACCGGTGTGTGATCGCCCTTGTGGGCTTCGCGGATCACATCGCGCCACCAGAGATAGGCGATGGCGACGATCGTGCCGAAGCCGAGGAAGAACAACGTTGGCCCCTTTAGGCCGAACAACCCGTCGCCGCCCGACATCGAACGCATCCATACAATGGCGCCAATCGCCATTGCGAGCGCGCCAATCGAGGCCAGAATCGGCCACGGACTCGGATCGACGAGATGGTAATCGTGGTTCTTCTCGTGTGCGTGACTGTCGGCCATGGCGCTCTCGTATCTCCGTATTGGCAATTCTAGATGGTGGCCAACTGCGACGCGGCCGCCGTTATGTGTTTGGTCTTATCGATCAAATACCTTTGACCGGTTTCGTTGTCCCAGCCGTAGTCAGCTTTGGATTATCGACGAGAAAGAACGTGTACGAAAGCGTGATCATGCCGATATGGCCGGCATCTTTGTCAGCCACCATTGCTGGATCAACGAAAAAGCTGACCGGCATGTCGACCGATTGCCCCGGCTCCAGGCGCTGCTCGGTGAAGCAAAAGCATTCGAGCTTGTTGAAATACGCGCCGCTCTGATCGGGTGAAACGTTGAAACTGGCGGTGCCAACCAGCGTTTTGTTCGAGTTATTGGTCGCACGATAATGGGCGAGCGAAGTCTCGCCAATGCGGATCGTTTGCGTCGCTTGCACCGGCTGAACGGTCCAGTCGAGGCCCGGGCTGACAGTTGCGTCGAACCGCACGGTGATGCGGCGATCGAGAACCACCGCCGACGACTTCGACGCCTTCTGCGTGGTGCCAGCGTAACCGGTAACTTGGCAAAACATGCGATACAATGGCACCGACGCGAAGGCGAGCGCCAGCATAGCTGCAGCACCGGACGCGGCCCACGCACCGACGCGACGATGCCGGCGGGCGAGGAGTGCTGCCGTTTCGATCTGCGCGAGGTTTGCGGGGTCGTTGCTCATGCTGTCACATCGCCCGGTTGAGGACGTTGCCGCCGATGCGGACGATCGTTGCGGCGTAGAACAATGCGGTTAGCGCGAGCAGCATCAGCGCGATCGCAATTGAACGCATGCGGCGCTGACGCAACCACTCGGCGCTCGGCTTTTGCTCCTCGTTCTGGTCCACGGCTAACTCCACGGCTTTAGCCACCCATCACGATGCGGATGGTGTGCTCGGCCAATAGTACCAGGAACAGGGCGAACAGATAGAGGATCGAGAAACCAAACAAGGCGCGCGCGGCGGTATCAGCTTCGCGACCTTCACGGATCTGGAAAACCCTGTAGGCGTACCAGACGAACACCACACCCAGGATAGACGATACAGCCATATAGACCATACCACCAAGGCCGATGAAGGCTGGCACGACGCCCATCGGCGCCAGCAATAGCGAGTAGGCGAGGATCTGACGGCGGGTCGAATCCCCGCCCCTTACGACCGGCATCATCGGCACGCCGACACGCTCGTAATCGCGGCAACGGTAGAGAGCGAGTGCCCAGAAATGCGGTGGCGTCCAGATGAAGATGATCAGAAACAGCACGAGGCTTTCGAGACTGACACCACCGGTCACGGCGGCCCAGCCAACCATCGGTGGGAATGCTCCAGCAGCGCCGCCAATGACGATGTTCTGCGGCGTCCGCCGCTTCAACCACATCGTGTAAATCACGAGATAGAAGGCGATGGTGAAGGCCAGGAATGCGCCGGCGAAATAATTGACCAGCATGCCCAATGTCAGAACGGAGAATACCGACAGCACCGCGCCAAATGCGAACGCCTCTTCGGCGGTGATCTTGCCGCGTGGGATGGCGCGGGCGGCGGTGCGGGCCATCCGGGCGTCGATATCAGCGTCGAACCACATGTTGAGTGCGCCGGACGCCCCGGCACCCACGGCGATCGCGAGCAGCGCGATCGAGCCGATCAGCGGGTGGATATGGCCGGGTGCCGCGACGATGCCGACGAGGGCGGTCAAAACGACGAGCCCCATCACCCGCGGCTTCATCAGCGAAAAATAGTCGGCGACGCTGCCGCCGGTGTAATCCGCCATCGGCATCGCGCCGGTGGAAATTTGGGTCGAGTCCGTCAAAGGCACACCGCAACTGTTAAAGGAGCCGGAGCTCAAATGAACCGGGCTGGATAATCCAGCCCGGTGCCGTAGCGTTTAGTGGTGGTCGCCACCCTTGATGCGGGGCAGCGTCTCGAAGCAGTGGTACGGCGGCGGTGACGGCAGCGTCCACTCCAAGGTGGTTGCGCCCTCGCCCCATGGATTGTCGGCGGCCTTCTGCTTGCGCACGAACGCCATGATCAGACCGATGAAGAACACCACCGTGCCGAGCGTTGTGATGTAGGCGCCGATCGACGACACCTTGTTCCAGCCCGCATACGCATCCGGATAGTCGGCGTAGTGGCGCGGCATGCCAGCCAACCCCAGGAAATGCTGCGGGAAGAACAGCACGTTGGCACCTATAAAGGTCAGCCAGAAGTGCAGCTTGCCGAGAAATTCTGAGTACATGTACCCGCTCATCTTCGGGAACCAGTAGTACCAGCCCGCAAAGATCGCGAACACGGCGCCCAGCGACAGCACGTAATGGAAGTGGGCGACGACGTAATAGGTGTTGTGCAGCGCCCGGTCGACGCCAGCGTTTGCCAGCATGACGCCGGTAACGCCACCGACGGTGAACAGGAAGATGAAGCCCAACGCCCAAATCATCGGCACCCGATAGGTGATCGAGCCACCCCACATGGTGGCGATCCAGGAGAAGATTTTCACACCCGTCGGCACCGCGATCACCATTGTCGCGAACACGAAGTAGGCCTGCGTGTTGACGCCAATGCCGGCGGTGTACATGTGATGCGCCCACACGACGAAGCCAACGACGCCAATCGCGACCATGGCGTAGGCCATGCCGAGATATCCGAACACCGGCTTGCGCGAGAACGTCGAGATGATGTGACTGATCATGCCGAAGCCTGGCAGGATCAAGATGTAGACTTCCGGGTGGCCGAAGAACCAGAACAAGTGCTGGTAAAGGACCGGATCGCCGCCGCCCTTGGCATCGAAGAAGGCGGTGCCGAAGTTACGGTCGGTCAACAGCATGGTGATCGCACCGGCCAAAACTGGCAACGACAGCAGCAGCAGGAATGCCGTTACCAGCACCGACCACACGAACAGCGGCATGCGGTGCAGCGTCATGCCCGGCGCCCGCATATTAAAAATCGTGGTGATGAAGTTGATGGCACCCAGGATCGACGAGGCACCCGCTAAATGCAGTGCCAGAATACCGAAATCGACGGCGGGGCCTGGATGGCCGATCTTGCTCGATAGGGGGGCAAGAACGATCCAGCCGGTACCGGCACCATTGGCGCCAGGCGGCCCTTCGACGAACAACGATATAAGGAGCAGCGTAATCGCCACTGGCAACAGCCAGAACGAGATGTTGTTCATCCGCGGGAACGCCATATCCGGCGCACCGATTTGCAGCGGCACGAACCAGTTACCGAAGCCGCCGATCATTGCCGGCATCACCATGAAAAAGACCATGATCAAGCCGTGGCCGGTAACGAACACGTTGTAGGTGTGGGTATTGGCGAAATACTGAAGGCCAGGTTCCTGCAGCTCAAGCCGCATCATGACCGACAAGAAACTGCCAATGACACCGGAGATGATCGCGAAGATGAGGTACATCGTCCCGATGTCTTTGTGGTTCGTCGATAAAAGCCACCGCTTAACGAAGCTGGTGGGTGCTCCGTTCGCGTTGTAGCCGGACTGCGCTGCGCTCGCCATCTGAAGTGCCTTCCCGTTTCAAGGGCATTGGTCAATGTATGTGTGTGTTTGATCGAACCGAAATTAGCGCGGAGCCACCTCAGCGTACTTCGTCGCATCCGGACCTTCGGTTGCCGCAACGAGAATACCCTTCGCCTTCTTCCAGTCCTTGGCCTTAGCCGCCACCAGCCATTCGTTGAATGCCGGCTCTGGTACGACGCGGACGGCGATTGGCATGCCCGAGTGAGCCTTGCCGCACAGCACCGAGCATTGGCCATAATAAACGCCGACTTTCATCGGGCGAAACCATGTTGTGGTTATTCGGCCCGGAACGGCCTGAACCTTCGAACCGAACGATGGAATCGTCCAGGAATGGATGACGTCGTTCGCGGTGACCAGCAAGTGAACCACCTTGCCCACCGGCACGGCGATCTCGTTGTCGACCGACAATTGGCGGACCTGATTGGTCTTCGCCCATAGGGGGGTCGACGCCTCGTGGATCCGCTTGATCTGCTCGATACCCTCGAGTTTGCCAAAGCGCTTGGCGAACTCGGCCTTACCGATCTCGGCAGTGACGATGTCTTCGTCCGTGATCATGTTGCTGGTAACTTTGACACCGCCGTTGTCGGGGTATTCATGTTCCCAGAACCAAGCGTTGCCGTAAGCTTTGATGGTGATATCCGGCTTCGGATAAGAATATTGCAGATAAAGCAGCTTGAACGATGGGATCGCGATACCGAGCAAAATCAAAATTGGAACAACCGTCCAAGCAACTTCCAAAAATGTGTTGTGCGTGTTCTTGGAAGGTGTCGGGTTGTTCTTCGCGCTGAATTTCCACATTGCGTACAGCATCAACAAACCGACAAATACGGCGATCACCACGATCACGATGTTAACAGCGTCGTGGAAGAACACGATGTCCTCCATGACTTGCGTTACCGGGGTCTGCAATCCCAACTGACCTGGCGAGGGCTGCCCGGTTCCAGCGACAGCTGCGGTCGCCACCATCGACAATAGACCGACGGAACACGCGCCAGCGACAGCGCGAACTGTATTTTTATTCAGCATCCAGAAACTCCAGTGGCATAGCGTCCGCAAAGCCGGAGGCGCGCGGTCCCCAAATTTCAAGGCACGCTAACCGAGGCCACACAGAACACAATCCGCTTTATTGTCTCAAGGGGCGGTTCTGCGGCATTTCCACGCGTGATTTTATGATATTTGCAACCGCACATTCCATGCGGGTCCCATTTCAGCCGAAATCCTCGCAGAAACGACAATCGATCGGTGCTACGCCACCGGCGAGGACGAGCCGTGATTCGGCGGAAGGAAAACGCAACGTGATCAGGACAAACGATCGTTCACGGCAAAATTGGCCGGGATGCTGCTGGGCGGTGTTCATTGGTATCGCGATGCTGATTGGACAGCCGGGAGCTGCCGTCGCACAAAATCAGGCGAATTCGTCGGCGCCGGATGGAACGATCAAAGCCCAGCACGGCGACTGGCAAGTGGTGTGCAAGCCACCGGCGGCCGGCTCGAAGCTCGAAACGTGCGCGCTCGTGCAAAGTGTTACGGCGGAAGATCGCAACAACGTTGGCCTGACGGTTTATTTTCAGAAGTTTTCGAGTGGCGAACGCGTGCTCAGGGTATTTGCCCCACTTGGAGTTCTGCTACCGCCAGGTCTCGGACTGAAGATCGATGACAAAGACGTTGGTCATGCGCCGTTCCTGCGGTGCCACACGTTCGCGTGCTACGCGCAGGTGGTCGCCGAAGATAAGCTCGTTGACCAGCTCAAGACCGGTAAGAACGCGATCTTCATCATCTTCCAGACCCAGGAAGCCGGCATCGGCATCCCGATTTCGCTCAACGGCTTCGCCCAGGCATTAGCGGCACTGAAGTAGGAACAACGAAAGTCGCGTTAATTGTAGGTCAAGTGGAGTGTTTCCGCGAGACCCGACTTTTGGGTCTGTGAATAATGTCGGGTCTCGCAAGTGCTCTACCCGACCTACGGCTCGCCCCGGTATTTCAAAACAAATCACGCCGCCTACTTTGCCACGGGCAGCATCGCCGCCAACTGCGTTACCAGCGCGCCCACGCCCGCTTCACTTATCGTCATGGCCGCGTAGGCGGCCATCCACGGCAACAGACCGCATATGCGGTCCTTGCATTGACAAGGATCGATGCCGCGCCTTCCATGTTTATTCGATGCAGTCAGCTTGCGGATGCTTGTCGTAGATGGCCGCCTACGCGGCCATGACGAAAAGAAGTTGGTTGAGCCGAACTATCGTTCGACTCAACCAACTGCAAGAACTGCGCCCAACCTTGCCATTCCAAATCACGCCGCCTTCTTGGCCACGGGCAGCATCGCCACCAACTGCGTGACCAGCGCGCGCACGCCTTTTAGCCGCGCCTCAGGCAAATCCCAATCGGCCTTGAAAACCAGCTTGTGGTCGGTCTGAAGTTTGGCCGCCCCTTTGGACTTCTGCATAAACGAGACGAGCCCCTCCGGATTGGCAAACCGATTGTGGCGGAACACCAATACGCAGCCTTTCGATCCAGCATCGATCTGCTGGATGCCGGCTTGCCGGCACAAACCTTTGATCTCCATCACGTCGAGTAACGCATCGACCTCCTCAGGCCGCGGCCCGAAACGATCGACCAGCTCGGCGCCGAAATCGTCGATTTCAGTGCGCGATATTAGATTGGACAGCCGGCGATAAAGGCCCAGCCGCAGCGGCAGATCGGCGACATAGGTCTCGGGGATGAGCACCGCCGTACCCAGCGAAATTTGCGGGCTCCACTGGTCTTGCGGGCCGCCAAGATCGCCCCCCTTCAACTGTGCAACCGCCTCCTCCAGCATCGACTGGTAAAGCTCGAAGCCAACCTCGCGGATGTGGCCCGATTGTTCTTCGCCCAACAGATTGCCGCCACCGCGAATGTCGAGATCGTGGCTCGCAAGCGAGAACCCGGCGCCCAACGTGTCGAGCGACTGCAAGACCTTTAGCCGCTTCTCGGCCATTTCCGTCAGAGCCTTGCCCGGCGGCGTCGTGAAGTACGCGTAGGCGCGTGTTTTCGACCGGCCGACGCGGCCGCGCAACTGATAGAGCTGCGCCAAGCCGAACATGTCGGCGCGATGCACGATCATCGTGTTGGCGTTCGGCACATCGAGGCCGGATTCGACGATCGCCGTCGACAGCAGCACGTCGTATTGGCCCTCGTAGAACGCCGTCATGATGTCTTCGAGTTCGGTGGGCGAGAGCTGGCCGTGCGCACGGGCAACACGCAGTTCCGGCACGGCTTCGGCCAAGAACTCGGCAATTTCATCGAGATCGGCGATCCGCGGGGCGACATAGAACGTCTGCCCGCCCCGATAGCGTTCCCGGCGCAATGCCTCACGCAGGATCACCGGATCGAACGGCGAGATGTATGTGCGCACCGCTAGCCGGTCGACCGGCGGAGTGGTGATCAGCGACAGCTCGCGCACACCAGACAACGCCAACTGCAACGTCCGCGGGATCGGCGTTGCCGACAACGTGAGCACGTGCACGTCATCCTTCAACTGCTTCAGGCGCTCCTTGTGCTGCACGCCGAAGTGCTGCTCCTCGTCGATGATGAGCAAGCCAAGGCGCGCAAATTCGATCGACTTCGACAGCAACGCATGAGTGCCGACCACGATGTCGAGCGTACCCGTCGCAAGGCCGGCTTTGACTTCCGCCAGCTCTTTCGGCGTGACCAGACGCGAGGCTTGCATCACCTTAACCGGCAGCCCTTGAAAACGAGTTTGGAACGTCTTGAAATGCTGCCGCGCGAGCAGCGTCGTCGGCACAACGACCGCGACTTGCATGCCAGCCATCGCCGCGACAAATGCCGCCCGCAGTGCCACCTCGGTCTTGCCGAAGCCGACGTCGCCGCAAATGAGGCGATCCATCGGACGCCCGAGCCCGAGATCGTCGATAACAGAATCGATGCTCGATTGCTGGTCTTCGGTTTCCTCGTATGGGAAGCGGGCGACGAATTCGTCGAACAAGCCAGCCGGTGGGATAAGCGCGGGAGCTTCCTTCAACTGCCGCAGTGCTGCGATTTTGATCAGCTCGGACGCCAACTCCAGCAGGCGTTTCTGCATCCGCGCCTTGCGCGACTGCCACGCAGCTCCGCCCAGCCGATCAAGCTGGGAGCCGTCGGTGTCGGCGCCATACCTCGACAGAAGTTCAATATTTTCAACCGGCAGATAGAGCTTGTCGCCACCTGCATAGACCAGCTCCAGACAATCGTGCGGCGCACCCAGCGCTGTGATCGTCTTCAGACCTTCGAAACGACCAATGCCGTGGTCGGCGTGGACGACGAGATCGCCGGGCCCGAGGCTTGTCGCTTCGGTGATGACGTCCGCCGCTCGCTTCGGCTTGCGGCGTGCCCGCACGAGCCGGTCGCCGAGAATATCCTGCTCGCCGATCACCGCCATATCAGGCGTCTCGAACCCATGCTCCAGGCCTAGAACGCAGATTGCCGGCAGGTTGCCCGGCAGCGCCAGCGCTTCCGCGCAATGCTCGACCCGGCGCACGTCCTTGTAGCCGTGATCGGCAAGCAATGTTGTAAGCCGCTCGCGGGCACCGGCCGTCCAAGCGGCGATGATCACGCGCTTGCGAGCCTCGATCAGTCCACGAATGTGGGCGACGACGGAGCCGAACAGATCGCCGCCATCGGTCGTGCGCTCAGCAACGAACGTGCGGGCGGCCCGCCCCTTGTAGGAGCGCACGTTAGCTGACGGATCCTGCTCGAACGCGGAAAACCGGCGCACATGCATGACGTCGAGCGAGGCTTTCCAATCAGCACCACCGAGGAATATCTGATCGGGAGGAACGGGCTTGTAGGGTGCCGCGCCGAATTTCGAACTTTCTTGTCCCTCGACGCGCGCTTCGTAGTGTTCCCGGATCTGCTCAAAACGGCGGCGTATGGCTTCATCAGCGCCTTGATCGAACGAAACGTCGCTGCCCGCAACGTAGTCGAACAACGTTTCGAGTTTGTCGTGAAATAGGGGCAGCCAATGCTCGACGCCTGGATAGCGCTGCCCGGCACTGACCGCCTGATACAGCGGATCATCAGCGGTATTGCCACCGAACAGCTCGACGTAGCGGGCGCGGAATAGTTTCTCGCCTTCCGGCCCGTAAGCGACTTCGCTGATCGGCATCAGCACGAGTTTTTGCACGATCTTGGACGTGCGCTGCGTTTCGGCATCGAAGGTCTTGATCGATTCGAGTGTATCGCCGAAAAAATCGAGCCGGACCGGGCTCAATCGGCCTGGCGGGAAGAGGTCGAGGATGCCGCCGCGTACAGCGAATTCACCAGCATCCATCACTTGGCCAGTACGCGTGAAACCGGCCGCGCCGAGCCGCTGGATCAACCGGTTGAGGTCGATCCGCTGGCCAGCCGCCATTGGCCGCAACGACTGCCGGATGAAGGCGCGCGGCGGCAACTTCTGCAAAATCGCGTTGACTGTCGTGAGTACAATGGTTGGCTCTTTGCGGCCACCCATTACGAGCTTCGCCAATGCCGTGATGCGCTTTGCCGTCAGTTCCGCATTGGGGCCGATGCGATCGTATGGCACCGTATCCCAAGCCGGAAACGAGATGACACGCTGATTGGGCGCGAAGAATGCCAATGCGGTTTCTAGCGCATCGAGCCGCCGGTCATCACGCGCCACGTGCAAGATGATGCCGGGCGCGGTTTGCGATCCGGATTCGCGAGCAAGCTGGGCGAGTACCAGCGCATCGAGCCCTTCAGGGACACCTGAAAGCGTGATTTCGCTCGATGTGGTCGTCATGTCATTCATGGTGGCTGCTTCATAACGCTATGGTCAGGTGACCGGCTGATCAAGTTTGTGAAACGTCCGCATCGTGGCGATTAGCTCCGCGAACTCGTGTTGGTCGATCAGGGCCGGATCAAGTATCCAGGCGTGCAAATCCGGATCGGGCAGTTGCAGCAAGTTCTCGAAGACTGCGAGGGCTGGATCGACCATTTCACTGAGTGTTGCGTCAGCGTAGCGGCCGAGTAACCAATCCATCTCCCGCGTGCCGCGATGGCTCGCACGGAAGCTTGCGCGGCGGCGGCGCATCTCTAGTTGATCAGTCATGTCTAACCTCTAAGGCCCTTCAAACGCAATTTGCCCGGATGACCCCAAAAAGGCCCCGGTTCGCCTACCGCTCGCCAGCGGCAGAAACGTGGTATAGCCCCCTCTCGCGCGGCCGCAAAGCGCACAATCGCAACGCAGCCGCGACCCGTTCGCTTTACCCTCAAGAGACGCATGCGACCCGACGTTTTCATACCCTTGTTCGCCACAGCTCAGTCGCTAGTTGGCATCGGGCCGCGCATGGTGTCGCTGCTGAAGAAAGCGGTGCGGATGCCACCCGGGACGCTCGAACCGCGCGTTATCGACCTCATCTGGCATACACCCACAGGTGTCATCGACCGGCGCGCCCAGCCAACAGTTGCAGGTGCGGTCGCTGGCACGATCGCGACCTTCGAATTGCGGGTGCTCAAACATCGCCCGCCTCCACGAGGCAACAACAAGGCGCCTTATAAGATCAGCTGCGAAGATGATACCGGCAAACTTGATCTGGTGTTCTTTCGGGCCGAGCGCAAATTCATCGAACGGCAATTACCGGAGGGGGAGATCCGTTTCATCTCGGGCCGCGTCGAAGCCTACGGCGACAAGTTGCAGATGACGCATCCGGACTACATCGTGGCCCCCGACAAGCGCGACGAGTTGCCGTTATTGGAACCCGTATACGGTTTGACCGCCGGCCTTTCTGGCAAAGTCTTGGTGAAGGCGATCCGCCAAGCCGTCGACCGGGTGCCGGCGCTAATCGAATGGCAGGAGCCGGCGTGGTTGGCCCAGCGCAACTGGCCGCCGATCGAAACGGCCTTGGCCAATGTACATCGCCCAACCGATGCGGCTGATATTTCGCCCGGATCGCCGGCGCGACAGCGGCTTGCCTACGACGAACTACTGGCCGGTCAACTCGCATTGGCCCTCGTCCGGCACAACTACAAGGCGCAACGCGGCCGCCCGGTGACGGGTGATAACCGCATCCGCGCCCGCATCACCAAGGCATTGCCGTTCGAGTTGACCAATTCACAGCGTACCGCCTTAGCCGAGATTTCGGCCGACATGGCGGCGCCCAACCGCATGCTGCGCTTGCTGCAGGGCGACGTCGGGTCCGGCAAGACCGTCGTCGCACTGTTGGCGATGGCGACGGCGGTCGAGGCGGGAGCTCAGGCTTGCCTGATGGCGCCCACCGAGGTACTCGCCCGTCAGCATATCGAGACCATCGGCCCGCTGGCGGAGAAGGCCGGACTCCGGCTCGGACTGCTCACCGGTCGAGAAAAAGGCCGCTCCCGCAAACTCGTGCTCGAGCATTTGGCAAACGGCGATATCGACATACTTGTCGGCACGCACGCCCTGTTCCAGGATGATGTCGTGTTCAAGGACCTGGCATTTGCCGTCATCGACGAACAGCACCGGTTCGGCGTGCATCAGCGCTTGGCGCTCCAAACCAAGGGTGGCGGCGGTGGCGCCAACGTTTTAGTGATGACGGCGACGCCGATCCCGCGCACGCTTCTGATGACGCACTACGGCGATCTCGAAGTTTCGCGACTGACTGAGAAGCCAGCCGGGCGCAAGCCGGTGCAGACGACGCTGGCATCGCTGGACCGGCTCGAAGCCGTGATCGACGGGCTTCGCCGGGCGGTATCGGAGGGCGCGCAAATCTATTGGGTCTGCCCGTTGATCGAGACTTCCGACGTGTCGGAGTTGGCGGCGGCCGAGGAACGCGCTGCGCACCTGACGCAAATCTTTGGCAGCGCGGTTGGCCTCCTGCATGGCGCGATGACGGGACCAGCCAAGGACGCAGTGATGGCCGCTTTCACGGAGAACAAGCTCAAGATCCTGGTATCGACGACCGTCATCGAAGTTGGCGTCAACGTGCCGAATGCGTCGATCATGGTCATCGAGCACGCCGAGCGCTTCGGGCTGGCCCAGCTACATCAATTGCGCGGACGTGTCGGACGTGGCAGCCGGCAGTCGTATTGCGTGCTGCTTTACAAAGCTCCACTCGGCGAGACGGCGGAATCCCGCCTCAAGATGATGCGCGACACCGAAGACGGTTTTCTCATTGCCGAAAAAGATCTCGAGCTTCGCGGCGGCGGCGAGGTGATGGGAGCGCGCCAGTCCGGCGTCCCCGAATTCCGCGTTGCCGATGTACCCGGTTACGCAGATCTGTTGGCTGCCGCTCGCGACGATGCCAACCTGATCCTGCAACGCGACCCAAAACTATTGAGCCCGCGCGGCGAAGCGCTGCGCTATTTGCTCTATCTTTTCGAGTGCGACGAAGCGGTGCGCCTGTTCCGCGCCGCTTGAAAAGAACGCACTGCTATACCGGCGACACCGGTTGGATTTTCGGGATGCTGCCTTTGGCATTCGCCTTGGTCGCAGCGGCTGCGAGTTCCGCAAGCTTCTTTTGCGGGTCGGGCGTCACCATGCCGGCCGAGATCACGATCTTCGCCGCATCCTCGATGCTCATGTTGAGAAACGTCACGCTTTTGCGCGGCACGAAACATACGTACCCGTGCGGCGGCACGATGCCGGTCGCCATAAAAATTGTAACGAGATCCTCTTCGCCGCCAGGCTTCATCCCGGCGATTTCGCCGGTCGTCTCGCCTGTAACAAATACGAGCGACCAGATCCCCTTCGAGGGAAACTCGATCAGCCCGACCTTTTGGAAGTTCGCGGTTGGTCCGGCGGCGGAAATTACGCTCTCGAATATCTGTTGAGCACCGCGATAGATGTTGCGCACGATCGGCATGCGACCAAGGAACAGATCGCCATAACTGATCAGCGTGCGGCCAAGCAGGTTGGCGGCCAGCGCCCCGATCATCATCAAGCCGATGATCGCGAAAACAAGCCCGATGCCAGGTACCGCAAAGGGTAGGTATGTGTCCGGGTTATAGACCCTGGGAACGAACGGCTTGATCCACGCATCGACGACGTTGACGAACCAATTGGCCGCGTACAGCGTGATCGTCACCGGTCCGACGACCAGCAGCCCGGTGAGAAAATAATTCCTCAACCGCGCGCCGATATGCATCCGTTGATCGTCTGGAGCTGGTTCGGATAATTTCGCAAGAACGGATCGACCGTCACTGGCGGGCGTCGCCCGGAGGTCGCTCGAATTTCGAGGAGTTTGCATTCAGTTGTCCCGCATACCTTTGCGGGCCAATCTATCGATTTCACCAGCGTTAGCAAAGCCTTCTAACGCGAGGCGCCGTTTAGGAGGTCGTGATGTGCCGCCAAAAAGCTCGCGCTATTGCTTGAGCGGCTGACAATCGTGCCCTGCCTTCAGCAGTTTCGGGCACAGCTCTTTCCACTCCGCTGCATCAGAGAATGGACCAAAGCTCAGGCGATGCAAGGTGCCAAAGCCACCGGCCGATACAGCCGTGATCGACGGCTCGCGCCCGGCCAGATCGGCCCCAAGCTCCTGCTTCAACTGCGCAGCCATCGTCTGCGCCTCCTCGCGAGACTTGAGTTGCGCGACCTGCAGCGCGAACCGCGCGCCGGTTTTTACAGCGACTGCCGCCGCCGGTGCGGCACTTGCGGTTTTGCCGGGTGAACGAGCGGCCGGCGGCTCAGGTTGCTGCCACGGCAGCGGCGCCGAACCGGCACTGGCGATGGATGCCGTCTGACCTGCCGGTCTGATCTTTTGTCCAGTACCGGCTGGCGTTTTGATTTCGGTTCCGGCACTCCACGCGGAAGTTGCCGGTTCGGTCTTTGGTGCTGGAGCGGGTGCGGCTTCCGCCGTGCTATTCGATCCGCCGAACAAGTTGCCAAAGAAGGCGCCGACGCCACCGCCGCTCGGAGCAGGAGCCGCCTCGGGCGTTGGTGCCAATCCTGCCGAAGGCTTTTCAGATGGAATGCTGCCAGTACGCGCGGGCGTCGAATTATTCGATGTGGTGGTCACTGCATCGATGCTCTTGGCACTTGCGCCGCTCGCAACCGAAGGCGATTTCGAGCCCTCCGAATCGACCTGATCAGGCAGGCCGGCATCGCGGTAAGCCGCAATCCGGTTCTGCATGGCATCGGCGCGATCGGCTTCCGTGAGGCCGTTCTTGATCCACAAGGCATGCGTCAGATCACTGATCGCCAAAGCGGGCTTGGACTGTTTGCGATAGGCTAGGCCGCGTTGATAGTGCGCACGCGCCATTAGGTTTGCCGGTAGGCTCCCACCGGTCAAAGCGGACGTGAATTGCTGAACGGCTTGATCATGCTTGCCAGCTTGCAGTGCGACGGTTCCCGCATCGATCTGCTGTTGCGCGACCGCTGGATCTTTCTTTACGGCCTTGGCTTCTTCAGCTGCCGGTTTCGGCTTCGATTTCTTGGCCGCCTGCTTAGGCGCGGGAGCGGCTTGTGGCGCCGGCTCAACCTGCTGTGCAAGTGTCGCAATAGAGTATGAGCCAAGCGCAAAAATGCCAGCCGCGATAGGTGGCAACACCTTGCCCCAGCTCCCCCGCGCAATCGATGTGCGTCTTCCCCACGCCATCATTGTTCCCGACCTTTCAACCTCGCTGATACGCGGCACCCCCTCGATCACACGAACAGGCATACGTCAAACAGCTGAATGAGGCAAATCAACGACCCCAAGATGGGGTTACAGGCCGTTGTTATACGTGACTATTCCACAGTCACCGATTTTGCGAGATTGCGCGGCTGATCGACGTCGGTGCCCATGAATACGGCGGTGTGATAGGCCATCAACTGGACCGGCACGGCGTAAATCAGCGGACTTGTGAACGGGTGTGCATCAGGCATTTGGATGTGGGCGTGGACCGGGCATCCCGCCGACCCCGATTCGGCATTCGTGACGATAATGATCTGCCCGCCCCGTGCCGCAACTTCCTGAACATTCGAGATGGTTTTCTCGAATAGCTCATCGTGCGGCGCGACCACGATCACGGGGACGTTCTCATCGATCAGCGCTATTGGGCCGTGCTTCAGCTCGCCTGCCGCATAACCCTCGGCGTGGATGTAGGAGATCTCTTTCAGCTTGAGCGCCCCTTCCAGCGCCAGCGGATAGCTCGACCCGCGACCAAGGTAGAGTACGTCCTTGGCTTTGCCGAGATAATGCGCCAACTGCTCGAAAACCGCTTCTTGACGAAGTATCGTCGTGATGTGGCGTGGCACTTCCATCAATGCCTTGACGAGTTCTTGCTCTTGGGCGGCCGACAATGTGCCGCGCGCCCGGCCAAGCGCGATCGCCAGGCAGGCGAGGACCGACAGCTGGCACGTGAACGCCTTGGTCGAGGCGACGCCGATCTCCGGCCCGGCGAGCGTCGGCAAAACAGCATCCGACTCGCGAGCGATCGTCGACGTCCGCACGTTGACGACCGACGCGATCCGTTGGCCGTTGGCCTTGCAATAGCGCAGGGTGGCGAGCGTATCGGCGGTCTCACCCGACTGCGACACGAACACTGACAAGCCGCCTTGGGCAAGCGGCGCCTCGCGGTAGCGCAACTCCGAGGCCACATCGATCTCGACCGGGATCCGCGCATAGCGCTCGATCCAATACTTGGCCACGAGGCCTGCATAGTACGCGGTGCCGCAAGCCGAAATTGTCACCCGCGTCACGTTGGCAAGATCGAGCCCCATGTCCGGAAAATTGACGCGCCCCTCAGCCATATCGATATAATTCGCGAGCGTGTGACCGATGACCTCGGGCTGCTCATAGATTTCTTTCGCCATGAAGTGGCGATGGTTGCCTTTGTCGACCAGCATGGAGCCGGCCGCCGAGCGGATCATCGCACGATGCACCGGAGCACCGGTCACATCGCGCACCTCCAGGCTATCTCGCGTCAGAATTGCCCAATCACCGTCATCCAGATAGGTGACGCGATCGGTAAACGGGGCGAGCGCGATGGCGTCCGAACCCAGGTACATCTCGCCATCACCGTGGCCCACCGCAAGCGGCGGACCGTTGCGCGCGCCGATCATCAGGTTGTCGTTGCCAGCGAAGATGATGCCCAGCGCGAATGCGCCTTGAAGGCGCGGAAGGACCTTGGCGACCGCATCGATCGGAGCAAGGCCCCGGCTCAGCTCGCGGGTCAACAGATGGACGACGGTTTCGGTGTCGGTCTCGGTTTCGAACGTATAGCCATCGGCCGATAGCTCTGCCTTCAACTCGCGGAAATTCTCGATGATGCCGTTGTGGACTACGGAAACCTTGGCACTCATATGCGGATGCGCATTGCGCTCGACTGGTTTGCCGTGCGTCGCCCACCGGGTGTGACCGATGCCGATACGGCCTTGCAACGGCTCCTCATGCAGCCGCGCTTCCAAATTGCGGAGCTTGCCTTCTGCCCGCCGCCGCCCCAACTGGCCATTTTCAACGGTGGCGACGCCGGCTGAATCGTAGCCGCGATACTCAAGCCGTCGAAGCGCCTCGACGATATCGCTCGCGACCGCCTTCTTGCCGAGAATGCCAACGATGCCACACATGTTTCAATTCCCTGTCCGGACCGCGCTGGCACTGTGATATGTGCTTCGCGGCCATAACCTCAAGTAACTCATTGTTGGCGATTGCAACATCGAGCCGTCGTGCGCGTCCAATTACACTTTAGGCCTGCTTCGAGGCCTTGCGTTTGCTCATCATGCTTCGGAATTTTTCAGCCCAGCCTTCACGCATGTCCTGCGCACTTCGCTCGAGTGCGAGCGCATTGGCCGGAACGTCCTTGGTAATAACGCTGCCGGAGCCGACGAAGGCACCCGCACCGATCTTCAGCGGCGCCACCAACGACGAATTCGACCCGATAAATGCGCCAGCCCCAATCTCCGTTTTCGATTTGTTGAACCCGTCATAGTTACAGAAGATGGTTCCTGCACCGATGTTGGCCTTTGCACCGACTGTGCCATCCCCCAGATAGGCTAGATGGTTGGCCTTGGCGCCGGCCGCAACGGTGACGTTCTTAACCTCGACGAAATTGCCGATGTGCACGCCCGCTCCCAGATCAGCTCCGGGGCGCAAGCGGGCGAACGGACCAATGCGCGCCGCATTGCCTATACGGGCCCCCTCGATATGGCAGTTTGCCTTTATTTCAGCTCCATCCTCGACCGTAACACCTGGCCCGAAAAAGACATTGGGTTCGATGACAACGTCACGTCCAACCACCGTGTCATGGCTGAACCATACGGTTTCGGGTGCAATCAACGTCGCCCCTTCGGCCATGACGCTGGAGCGCCTGCGACGCTGCCAAATGGCTTCCGCGGCGGCCAGTTGATCCCGTGCATTGACGCCCAGCACCTCGTTTTCGGTACAAATGACGACAGCGGCGGGGAGGCCTCGTTCGCGCGTTTTTTCAACGGCGTCGGTCAGATAGAACTCGCCCTTTGCATTGTTGTTGCCGATGCCATCCAGGATCGCCAACAGATCGGGACACCGGAATGCTAAAACCCCCGAGTTGCATAAGGTAATCGTCCGTTCGATCTCGCTTGCTTCCTTGTCTTCGCGAATAGCCAGAAGCGCGCCATCATTGGCGGTGATGAGGCGTCCATAACCGCTTGGATCGGCCGCGTAAAATCCCAGCACTGCGACGGCTGCCCCCGCATCGAGCGCTTCCTTCAGCCGCGCGATCGTCTCAGAGCGGATCAGCGGCGTATCGGCGTAAAGCACGATCGTATCGCCCTGATGCGCGGCGATCGCCGTCCGGGCCGCCAATACCGCATCCGCCGTGCCGCGCTGTTCGACCTGAACGAACACCTGCGATTTGGGCGCGTGGCGGCTGGCCTCATGGGCGACATCGTCCATCGCGGGCCCGACCACGACGACAGGCGCGTCACAGCCGGCCGTTTGCGCCAGTTTAAGTACATGACCCAACATCGAAAGACCGGCCACACGATGCAGCACCTTGGGCACGGCAGACTTCATCCGCGTGCCCTTACCGGCGGCTAGAACAATCGCTTGAAAGGGTTGGGTGTGCATGCATCAGCCTCGTTAACCAATAGATCGATGGCATCGATAAGCGACGCAATTGGCAAGATCCATGCCGTTGTTTGCCGCAACTGACGCCGAACGCTAGCGGACCGCCGCGCCGCACCCCGGTATCGCCGCAATTAAGCAGCTATAGCGCCACTGTCCACAGACCCGCACCGTGAAGCGAATGCCGGATGTTGACGTTACGGCCGTCGTCTCCAAACACTTGTAGCATCAAACGATTGATTCGCAGTGGAGTGGACCAGATGACGATGGCCCAGATTAATTCCCGGCCTCGACGGAATGGCCGGTTTGCAAAACTGTACGCCGGCACGTGGACGGTACTTGCCCTGCTCGCCCTGGCCTACATGATCACGCTGGCAACGAACCCCAGCGTGTTGGGCAACTGGACGCCAGAGCGCTCCACCCCGGAAACCAACGAAGGCCAGAGATCCGTCGCGCGATTTGCGACGGATCTGACCGGGTTACGGCAGTCGGTCGGCGAAATTCAGCGCGATATGACCGCTCTGCGCACCGCCGTCCAGATCGGCACGTCGCGCGATAAGGAAATGGTGGAACGGATTGCGGTCCTCGAAGAGCGCACCAAACCGCAAATCCCAGTGGTCGCCGAGGCAGCCGCACCGGCCGCTCCGAAGACAGCAGCACAACGGCAGACCGAAGCAAGAGCACTGAAAGCGGCTGAGAAAGTAGCGACAGCGTCCGCATCCGCTGTTGCAGCCGATGCCCTACCGGCATCGGAAGCGTCTACGTCGCGCTTCGTCGTGCTCAATGCTCCCGTCCTGCCTGCAAACCCGATCGCGACGGGGAGCATTCCAGCCAACAATCCCGCGCCGCCAGCTCAAGGGGTGCCAGCGCCACCGGTGGCCGCGCAAGCGTCCGCGTCGTTCGGGCCGGGCGCCATTAGAGCGTCTGCACCGCCTGCGCCTGCGGGATTGGAAATCGCCAGTGGTCCATCGCTCGAAGCGCTGCGGCTCAACTGGAGCTTGCTGGCCGATCGTCATGCCTCGCAACTCAAGAACCTGGAGGCGCGCTATACCAGTGCCGGTGAGGGCCAGCCTTATCAGTTGCTGGCCGGCCCCATCAGCTCGGCCGATGAGGCCAAACGCGTGTGCGCTCAATTGCAGGCGAAACGCGTTACATGCCGCGTCACAGGATTCGGCGGAAATGCTCTCTGATTTGAAGCGCGTTTCCGATTACTCCACCGCTGTTAGTCGATCGTGTCCTGCGACGCGTTAAATGTGTCGCACTGCTGCATGTTACCGGTCTTGAAGCCTTGGCTAAACCAGCGCACGCGGGCAGCGGACGATCCGTGGGTGAAGGCGTCCTTCACCACACGGCCGGAACCCATGTTGCGTTGAATCATGTCGTCACCGATCTGCGAGGCGGCATTCAGCCCTTCCTCGATGTCGCCTTGCTGTAGGCGGCTCTTCAACTGATCGTTCAGCTTCGCCCATACACCGGCAAGGCAGTCTGCCTGAAGCTCCATCCGCACCTGAATTCGATTGGCAGTGCGCTGATCCGCCCGCTCCTTGAGCTCCTGCACACGATCGGCAATACCCAGCAAGGTTTGCACGTGATGGCCGACCTCGTGGGCCACCACATAGGCCTGCGCAAAGTCACCCGGTGCGTTGAACCGGCGCTTCAGTTCCTCATAGAAAGCCAAGTCGATATAGACCTTGCGATCGAGCGGGCAATAGAACGGCCCCATCGCCGTTTGGCCGGTTCCGCATGCGGTTGGCGTCGCGCGGTCGAAGATGACGAGCTTCGGATCTTGATACTTCTTGCCGAAGCCTTGGAACACCCGGCTCCAAACGTCCTCTGTATCGGCCAGCACGCGGCTGACGAATTTCTTCATTTCGTCGGTATTGGCCGATTGACGGGGCTGTCCGCTCGGCAGACCCGGAATATCAAAAGGGCTGCGCTGCGATTTCGGCTGGCCACCGGGCTGCGAGCCGGGCATCTGCGGCACCTTTGACATATTGGGCAGGCCCCCGCCACCGCGAAGAATGTCGAGCGGATTGAAGCCGAACAGCAGCATGACGGCGCCGATGATCAGCATCGTCGTCAGACTGAAGCCACCACGGCCGCCGCCGCCCATTGGGATCTGCATGCCGCCGCCGCCGAACATTCCGCCGCCGCCCTGGCCGCGCCGGTCTTCCACATTTTGGCTTTCGCGATCCTGCTCGTCGTAGCGCATTGGCGTATCCTAGATCTTGGCTGCGTTGTTAGGCTTTCTGCGCGCTATTGTGCACTTCGGCAGTGCCGGCACAAGTTCGTCGTTTAGTGCCTATCGGTCGTCATCGCGCGCCGCCGAGATGGCAGGCTTGTGCGCCGGTGGCGCCAGTTTCTTGGGATCGACCGCTGGTTTTATTTTTTCGCCCTGACGCAGCAGTGATTTCACGCGCTTTGCTGCGACGACAGTGCCGTCATTAGCGAAAGCTTCGTGGTTCGCCTCGATATCCTTCAACTCGTACTTGTAGTTGACCATCAGACCATGCGCTTCAGCCAGGCCCTTTTGTGAAGCGTCACCCAGCCAATTGATCCGCTCCAATACGGCGCCGTTGCCGAGGTGAAAGCGTGCGACCGCATCGACCGGCCGGCCATCGGCGGTTTTTGCAACCAGAAAATAATGCGCGGCAAGTGCCATCAACGTCGGTTTCAGTGCTTCTTCGGTGGCCGTATCATCTACCCACTCCGGATCGTTGAGCGATGCCAGCGCGATGCGATCTGCTGAAGTAACGATCCCTGCCGCCGCATCAGCCCGCACTCGATCGAGCCAACGGGCGAAGTGCGGCACTGGCGATAACGTCACGAAAGTCTTGAGGCTGGGATGTTCTTTAGCAAGCTCTTCGGCCACTTGCTTGATCAAGAAGTTACCAAACGAGATGCCCTTCAGACCCTCCTGACAATTCGAGATCGAGTAGAACACCGCCGTCGTCGGTGTCTGTACTGCGGTCGCAGCCTTCCGCGCCTCGTGCAAAACATCGGTGATACCGCCCGGGATCTCCCCCATCAAGGCAACCTCGACGAAGATCAGGGGCTCGTCGATTAGCGATGGGTGAAAGAATGCGAAACACCGGCGATCGGCCGGATCGAGCCTTCGGCGCAAGTCCTCCCAGCCCTGAATTTCATGCACCGCCTCGTAAGCGATAATCTTGTCGAGAATGGCTGCCGGCGTCTGCCAATCGATCCGACGCAGCACCAAAAAGCCGCGATTGAACCACGAATAGAGCAAATGCATGAGATCGCCGTCGACTTGGGCCAAAGCCGCCGTCAGCGCGGCATCGCCTTTCGGCATGCGCAATAAATCACGCCGCATCGCAACGATTTGGGCGGTAGCCCCTGGGGCAAGATTGAGACGGCGAAAGAATTCCTGACGCGGGCTCTCCAATATAACCTGCAGGCGCGCCATGTTGGCATCGGAGGGGTCGGCTGCAAATGCCTCGGCTACAACTTTGGCTTTCGCCCGATCGGGTTGCATCGCCTCCGCCAAATAGCGAAAAAACGAGCGCTTCTCGTCGATCCCCAAACTCTGATAACGGCTCAACAATTCGCGCGCCAGAACAACTCCCGACGCTTCGCCCCGGCTCGACACGAGGGCTGCCGCCAGCGCCTCGATGGTATTGCCGCCGCTCATCGTCCGCAGCGGCCACGGCAACAATTGGCGACCCTGCTCGGCAACCGTGTTCATCAGTTCTTGCAAAAACGTCACATTGATCATGAGTGAACCTGGGCGCTCGTGCTGTGGCGGCGACCACATAAACCGTAGATATGGCAAACTCAATGCAGCCGTCGCCTATTTATACAGAACGCAGGAGCACGCCAGCAATGCGGCGTGGTGGTAGGTGGCGCACGTTCTCTCGGCTAGCTTAGCGACAATAATCAAGAAACCCTGAGAGGAACACCATGCAGAAAACAGCAGCAGCCATTGCCGGCATCTGCACTCTGATCGCCGTGAGCGCTGCCGATCGAGCGATCGCGCAACGGATCAATGCGGTTGCGCCACAGGCTAAGAGCGGCGACGAAACGCAAGGTATGTCGCGCGAACGACTGGCGCGGATATCGAGCGCCATGAAAGAACAGATCGAAAAGGGCACCTTCCCTGGCTCCGTAACTTTGATCGCACGACGCGGCCAAGTGGTGCATTTTGAAAGCCACGGTTTCCTCGACGCCGCCAAATCGAAGCCGATCGCCAAGGACAGTCTCTTTCGCCTCGCATCTATGACGAAGCCGATCGTATCGGCCGCCGCCATGATGCTGGTTGAGCGTGGCACGATAAAGCTCAATGATCCGATCTCGAACTGGCTGCCCGAACTGAAGGACATGAAGGTCGAGACCCAAATTACCGACAAGGACGGCAAGGTCACGACACAGGATGTGCCCGTTGCCCGTCCGATCATCGTGCACGACTTGCTTCGTCATACGGCGGGCTTCGTTTACGCTGGCAGCACCAAATCTCCCCGCATCAAGGAGGCATACGAAAAAGCCAACATCGAAGCCCGCGAGGTCGATATCTCGGGTGACGAGATGTTGAAAGCTCTGGGCTCAATCCCGTTGGCCCATCAGCCGGGAACGTTTTGGGAATACTCGATCGCCGTAGACGTGCTCGGCCTGCTTTTGGAGCGCGCGACTAAGCAACCTCTCGATCAAGTCTTGTCCGAGATGCTGCTGACACCCCTCGGCATGAAAGACACAGCGTTCTGGGTTGAGCCCTCGAAAGTTGCACGCCTCGCGGAAGCGCTCGATGCCGACGCTCAGAAAGCGCCGACGCTCAAGTCGTATCGCATCCTGACGAAGCCTGATGGGCGCAACTATCTGAAGGGCGGAGCCGGATTGGTCGGTACTGCTGAGGATTATTTGAAGTTCACCCAGATGATCCTCAATGGCGGCGAGTACCAAGGCAAGCGATACCTTTCGAAGAAAACCGTTGAATTCATGCTGACGGAGCACACGGCCGGCATGGGCGGCACAACGATCGCATCGACCGGCCCCGGTTACGGCTTCGGGTTAGGATTTGCCACCCGTCTTCAGGACGGCATGGCCTGGGTGCCCGGCTCGAAAGGCGATGCTATGTGGGCTGGCGCCTGGGGTACCAGTTTCTGGATTGATCCCAAGGAAGGCCTCGCCGGCATCTTGATGTCGCAAGGGCCATCGACGCGCGTACATTCGCGGATGCTGTTCAAGAACCTCGTCTACGGGGCAATGATGAAATAGCAGGAGGCGGGGGCCGCGTGTGCCCCCACCTTCGTTTTCACCACGCCTTGAAGGGCGTCTCATTCACCGGCGTCAGCGGCGCCTTTTTCTGCGCGTAGGCCTTGAGATTGTCGACGACCAACTGGCCCATGCCGTCACGTGTATAAACCGACGCCGAACCGAGATGCGGCAGTAGCACGGCATTCGGCACCGTCATCAGTTCCGGATTGATCTTGGGCTCGTTGTAATACACGTCGAGGCCAGCCGCGAAAATCGTGCCCTTCCGCAGTGCCTCGATGAGTGCCGGCTCGTCAACAACCGAGCCTCGCGCCATGTTGATGACAATGCCGCGCGGGCCCAGTGCTTCGAACACCGCCTTGTTGATCAGGCTTTCGGTTGCAGCCCCGCCCGGCGTGATGATCATCAGCGTGTCGACGTCGCGCGCCATGGCGACGATGTCGTTGTAGAATGGATAGCTCACGTCGGCTTGCTTGGTGCGGCCGAAGTACGAGATCGGCAAACCGAAGGCTGATGCACGCTTGGCAATTGCCTTGCCGATGCGGCCATAACCGACCATGCCGAGCTTGCGATCCCGCAACGAGGCGGGCGAGAGCCGGTAGTCGCCGTCAGTCGCCCATTTGCCGGCGCGCAGATACTGCTCCGCTTGGCCGAGTTCACGCACCGTCATCAGCAACAGTCCCAGTGCGGTATCGGCGACCTCTTCGTTCAAAACATCTGGCGTATTGGTAATAATGATCCCGCGTTTGGCGGCCGCCGCCGCATCGATAGAATCGTAACCAACGCCGAAGTTACCGATCACCTTCAATTTGGGTAGTCGCGCCATCAATGCCGCGTCGGTCTTCACGCCGGTGTGCCCGCCGGTGCAGATCGCCTCGATCCGCGAACTTGCTTTTGACAACGCATCGTCGAGACCGGCCGGCGTCGCGGCCTTGTGCACTTCGAACGCCTCAAGGAGCTGGTTTTCAATCAACGGCATCATAGGGCCGGTTTGCAGGAGGGCTGGCTTCGACATTGCTTGTGAGCTCCGGGGGGCTGATGTTTTCGGCGCCAACGCTATCATCGGTTTATCGTTCGCGACAACGCATAGTCGACCTTCATTATTGCATTACAGCCCAAATCGCCTGACAAAAGGCCGATGACGGTAAAAACATACGACGTGGCAATCATCGGCGGCGGCCACAATGGGCTGACTTGCGCGGCCTACCTTGCAGGCGCCGGACTTAGCGTCGTCGTGCTTGAAAAGAATGACACGACGGGTGGTGCCGCGATCACCGAGGAGTTCGCTCCGGGCTATCGCAACTCGGTCGCGTCATACGCCGTCAGCCTGCTCAATCCGAAGGTGATCCGCGATCTCGATCTTGCCTCGCATGGCCTGCGCATCGTTGAGCGGCCGGTTGCCAACTTCTGGCCGGTGGATGGCACGCGCTCGCTTTTGATGCCCTATGGATTGGAAAAACGGCAGGCGGCGATCGGCGCATTTTCGAAGCGCGATGCGGAGCGGCTTCCCGGCTACGACGCGGCCCTCGAACGGGCGGCAGCCGTATTGCGCGATCTCGTATTGCGCACCCCGCCGAATGCTGGCGGCGGGTTAATCGAACTGATCCGCAACGCCGGCCTCGGCCGTCGCTTGTTGGGCCTCTCGCTCGACAATCAGCGACTATTGGTCGATCTTTTCACGAAAAGCGTTAGCGATTTCCTCGACCGGTGGTTCGAGAGCGACGTGGTGAAGGCTGCATTTGCCTTCGATGGCATCGTCGGTGCCTATGCTTCACCGATGACACCGGGCACGGCCTATGTACTACTGCATCATTGCTTCGGCGAAGTGAACGGCCGAAGCGGCGTATGGGGGCATGCGATCGGCGGCATGGGCGCGATCAGCACCGCGATCGAAGCTGTGGCTCGCCAGCGCGGTGCAGAAATTCGAACGAGCGCCGCCGTAGCGGAGTTGCGTACAACCGGCGGTCAAGTGACTGGCGTGGTGCTCACCTCAGGCGAAGAAATTCGGGCACATGCTGTCGCGTCCAACATCGGCCCCAAATTGTTATTCCGCAGCATCGTACCCAACGACGCCGTCGCGCCGGAAACGCGTGCCCTTTTCACCAACATCAAGACCGGTTCCGGCACGTTTCGCATGAACGTCGCGCTGGCCGAACTGCCGGATTTCACCTGCAGGCCGGGCAAACAAATGCAGGATCATCACGGATCAGGCATCGTGATCGGTCCCACCATCGGCTATCTCGACCGCGCTTATCTCGACGCCCGGATACACGGCTGGTCGCAAAAACCAGTAATCGAGATCCTGATCCCCTCGACACTCGATGACAGCCTGGCGCCACCGGGTCAGCACGTGGCCAGTCTATTCGTGCAGCACGTCGCGCCCAAACTCCCCGATGGCCGCAGTTGGGGAAATGAGCACGAGCGCGAAGCATTCGCCGATGTCGTGATCGACACCGTCAATGCCCATGCGCCAAATTTCCGTGCCAGCATTATCGCTCGCCAAAGCTTGTCGCCCCTCGATCTGGAACGCCGGTTTGGACTTGTCGATGGTGACATCTTCCACGGCCAGCTATCGCTCGATCAATTATTTTCAATGCGCCCGGTTCTGGGGCATGCTGATTATCGGCTGCCGGTAAAGGGGCTGTATCTGTGCGGCTCGGGAGCTCATCCCGGCGGCGGCGTAACCGGCGTGCCCGGGCACAATTGCGCGCGGGAAATTCTGCGCGATTTCAAATGGCGTCGTTAGCCCAATTTGGCATACACATCGCCGGAATTGGCTTCGTGCGGCAGTTTCTCGATGAAGCCGCGCATTTCATCGGCGGACACCCAGCGCCCAATTTCCAGTTGCTGGCTCTCGCCCAGCGCCACATCAAATAGGTATCGGCCAATTTGACCGAGCCGGTCGAGGCACGCGAACGCGACATCACGCTGGATCGTGGTGAATTCGAACGACAACATCGGCAGCGGCTGGCTCAATCCTGCAAGCACGTCGCCTTCAAAGCCTTCGACGTCAATTTTCACGAATGCCGGGCGGCCGTGTGCGACGATCAACGCATCGAGCGTGGTCACCGGCACCTCGATGCTGCGATCCCACTTTTGCCCTTCCCAACCGCCAGCGCCATCGGCCGCCTTGACGAAATCAGTAGACGCGGTTGTAACGGTTGGGTTCGCGGAGTTGATGTGCAGCGTGAGATGGCCGGGTTTCGGCCCGCACGCGCTTTCGACCAGGGTAACTTGGCTATCATCTGCGTAAATCGCACGAATGACGCGCGCGCAGTCCGGCTGTGGCTCGAGTGCCACGACGCGAGTGCCGCAACGCCGGAATGCGCCGATCCGGTCGCCAACGTGACTGCCGATATCGAACGCAAGATCGCCGGATTTCAGGAAGGTCGCATACAGGCGATCCATCGCCGCATCGCGCTGCGGATCACCATAATACACCTCGAGCGAACGCTTCAGGTTCGCCAGCGACGGATCAGCTAAGAGAGTGTGCATAATGTTCATTGTCGAGGTTTGGCCGGGCGCGTGATGCTCGTCAAGAGGCGCATTGGCCGGTCGCTGCCGTGCGAATTGCGAAGATAGCGCTCACAATGCTGGCACCGTGGCCCAATCAGCCTTTTCGAGGCATGGTTGTTAGGCTAATCATGGGCAGTCTCATCGCGGGGGTGAGTTTAAGGTAACCGCTTATCCAGGATGTGATGGCATGCTGCGCACGCTCTCAATCGCGATCGCACTCGCATCGACGATCGTGACAGCAACGCTGGCGCAAAAAGCGGCGCCACCGGTGGTCGCTCAACCAGCCGTGCCCGCCGTTCCTGCAACAGCCGCTCCGGCGGTAACCGCTACAGCTGCCAACGCGCCGATGCAGGTGTTTCTCGTGCGCAGCGGTCCGCCGGGCTGCGAACCTCACTGCACGGAGTGGATTGCGGCTCAGGGCCAGATCGACAAATCGACACTGAGCCAATTCAGGAAAGTTCTCGCCCAGATTGGCAACCGGCGCGTGCCGATCCTCATTCATTCGGGTGGCGGAACCGTCGACGATGCAATTGAGATCGGGCGGCTGATCCGAGCGAAAGGGCTCGACGTAGCGGTCACCAAGACTGAGTTCGCACCCTGCGCGCCCTCAGACACCGCCTGTCGCAAGAAAATTGCGAAGGTTGGCCTCATCGGGACACCGGCAGCGCGGCTCTCTTACTGTGCATCGGCCTGCGCTTTCATCCTCGCTGGCGGCGTTCGCCGGTATGTTGGACCGTGGACCGTACTCGGCGTGCATCAGATAACGTCATTCCAGAAGCACGTGAGACTTCTGCGGACCTATCAAATCACGACGCGTCGTGTTTGGGGTGCGCCGGTCGAAGTTAAAAAGACGCTGATCGGCGAAAAAACGATCGCCGAGAAAACGGTGCAGACTCAGACAAAATCGAGCACGTACGAGAATGTTCGCCAGCACTTCGTTGCGATGGGCGTGGACGACAGCATCATGCCGATCCTGATGGCGGCGCCTGGTACGACAATCCGCTGGCTGACGCGGGCCGAACTGGCACAGACACGGATCGCGACCGAGATTTCGCTCACCGGCGAACAGCTAATCGCCTCGGCGTTCCCGCCAAAGCCCGCGGCTCCTGAGCCCGCAGCTGTCGCGTCCGACAATGCCGCCGTAGCGCGTTCGGCTCAACCATCGTTGTTGCCCACCCCATCAAGCTCACCGCAGCCGTGCGCGCTTCAATCGAACCAACTCGGTTGCCAAGGTATGACCATGCCATCATCTTGGACCCGGCTGCCGGTGCCTGGTTCGCCACCTTTAGCTCCTGCAATCGCGGCCACAACAGATGCCACCGTCGCCACGCCGTTAGTGACCCCACCTGCCGCGACCGATGCTCCGGCATCCGCCATCACTGCCCAGGCAGCACCAGATACACCGGTTGCAGCGCCGGCTAACGCTGCGTCTGAGGACCCCGTGCGGCCGCGAAAAATCGACAAGCCAAAACGACAAGTCGCAGCGCCCAGTGCTGCACCGGCAGCGCCGGCCTACGATTTCAACCGCAGCCGTTGAGGCCACCCATCTCGCGCCGACGCGATCGGTTCTTTGCCAGCATCACTTTGCGAGCACGGCCTGAACTTCCGGCGGCATATCAAAATCTTCCGGGATGCCATTCAATCCCAGGCGCTGGAACAGACGGCCCATCGCCGGCATCGCGGTGATCACTGCGAACGGCACCGCGACGAGATAACCGGCGGTGAGTGGCAGGCTCCACCAGAACGCAGCCGGGGAGGCAACGTAGAGACCACTACACACGAGTAGCCCGAACACCAGTTGCGGCCAAAGATCCAGGATCGCCGTGCGCCAAGAGATGCCATAGGCATCGCGGCTCTGCCCACCCCAGACAACCGATTTGCCGAACGCAAGGCCGATCATGAAGATGGTCGTTCGAATGGTCGAGACTGCGCCCTGCAGGAACGAGAAGACGATCTCGATCACGGCACTGATCGCAAACCGGACCGGTCCGCCGTAACGCGCCATGCCGCCTTTGGTCATCACCGCGTCGGCAAGCCCTGCGATCTTGGGCGACAAGTACATCAGAAAGAACACGACGTAGAGGAAGCCTGCCAGTCCGCTGGGGAAATCGACGACGCTTCGTGCCTGCCACGCGGCGATTGGCGACAGGCCGATCATCAACGTCCACGCCGGAATGCCAAGGAACATCAGGATCGCCCATACCAGCTGAAAGCGGCTCATCGGGTAGAGCCCCGGCAGATCGAGCAGCTTCACATATTGCATATTGCCTTGACACCACCGAACGTCGCGTTTGGCAAAGTCGAGCATCGTCGGCGGGTTCTCTTCCCAACTGCCATCCTCGATGGGAAGCACGCGCACTTCATACCCGGCGCGGCGCATCAATGTCGCCTCGACCTGATCGTGGCTGAGAACGTGCCCGCCAAGCGGCGGTTTGCCGGGCAACATCGGCAGCTCACACTGCTCGACGAACGGCTTGATCCGGACCAACGCGTTGTGACCCCAGAACGGGCCGCACTCGCCGACCCACCACGATTGGCCCATCGTGTACGTGCGCATGCCATGCCGCATACCGAATTGGAAGATGCGCGCAAACATGCTCGACGACGGCATGCCGACGACGAGGCTCTGCAGGATACCCAAACGCGGGTGCGCCTGCATCATGCGCGTTAACCGAACGATCGAGGAACCGGACATCAAGCTGTCGGCATCGAGTGGCAGCATCAGTTCATAGTTGCGGCCCCACTGCTCGCAGAACTCGCGGACGTTGCCAGCCTTGAACCCGGTGTTGACGGTGCGGCGCCGATAGACAACGCGGCCCGGCTCGCCAACTTCGGCGGCCCAGGCCTTGGCGGCTGCATCTTCAGCCGCGGCAGCGACCGGATCGTTGCTGTCGCTGAGAATAAAATAGTCGAACTGGCGCCCCTCGCCGGTCGCATCGACACTGGCTTTGACCGTACGCAGCCGGAGAAACGCGCGTACCGGATCTTCATTGCGGAGCGTCATCATGATCGCTGTGCGCACAGTGAGGGGTGCCGGCAAATCGCCGGCAGCGGCAAATGGCGCCACCTGCTGCATCGGATTTTTGGCGATATGCAACAGCCAGAAGCCGATCACCGAGTTCCAAAAACCCAACACGGTCCAAGGCGAGCCGATGGCGAAAGCGACGAACAATACGTAGTCGAGGATCGTCCACCCGCCGGCGCCGAGCACGTGGGCGACACCCCACATAAACACGACCCAGGTCACGATGTTTAGCCCCGCGACGAGCAATCGCCTGCGCCGGAGTTCATCCATGGACTGGATGCCCGTCGGCGTAGTAAGCACGATCGAGTTGTCGCTGCTGGGCAGCTGGGCGGTCGCGCCCTGGCCTTCAGTCATCTGCGAAGTTCCTTGTCTGGAAAAATGATGGCGCGTTCCGCTAACACATTAAAGGCTCGCGCGCTCTGGTATGTTGGCCCGGGCCAAGTCGAGTTACGCGAGGAAACCATTGCTGCGCCAGGCGCCAACGAGGTGCTGGTCGCAACCTCGTTCAGCGGCGTCAGCAGGGGCACCGAGCGGCTCATCATGGCGGGGAAAGTTGGTCAGGCCGAGTGGGAACGAATGCGCGCGCCGATGCAGGCGGGCGCGTTTCCATTTCCCGTAAAATATGGCTATTGCGCGACTGGCGTCGTCGAGGCGGGCGATCCGGGCCTGATCGGCAAAGCGGTCTTTGTGTTGCACCCACATCAGGACCGGTTCATTGCGCCAGCTTCGATGGCGACGCCGTTGCCTGATGGACTATCGCTGCGCCGGGCGACGCTTGCTGCCAATATGGAAACCGCCCTTAACGGACTATGGGATTCAGGCGCGGGCCCGGCCGATCGCATCGTCATTGTCGGCGGTGGCATCGTCGGGCTGCTGGTTGGCTACCTCGCAGCGCAATTGCCGGGGGCCCAAGTTACCCTGGTCGATGTTGCAACGGAACGCGCGCACCTAGCCGCATCCCTCGGAATGGCATTCGCGAAGCCTACCAACTGCCCGGTGGACGCTGATGTCGTATTCCACACCAGTGCGTCGGCACCCGGGCTTGCGACGGCAATCAACGCAGCGGGTCTTGAAGCAACCATCGTCGAGCTGTCGTGGTATGGCGACGGCACCGTGCCAGCCCCCCTTGGAGGTGCCTTCCATAGCCGCCGCCTCAAGCTCATTTCTTCGCAAGTCGGTCACGTGTCCGCTGGGCGTCGTGCCCGCTGGGACTATCGCCGCCGCCTCGAAGCGGCCTTGTCGCTGCTGCAGGATGAACGGCTCGATGCTATGATTACGCAGGAATTCCGCTTTGAAGACGCTTCCACCACGCTGCCAACACTGCTCGCCCCCGGCGCACCGGGGTTGGCGCCCGTCATCAGATACCGTGACTGAATAGTCTGACTGGCGTATGCTGACAGCAAATGGCGGGGGTGAAAGTGGAAGATTTAATGGATCAACGCGTTTCGGACTTGGAATCGCTCGTCAACGACATACCCACCATGGTGAACCTGCGTCACGAACGGATGGAATCGCAGCTCAGCGAGTTTTCGGGCCGCCTCAACCTGATCGATCGCCAGTTGAACATGCTGACGCGGGACGTGCGCGACCTGCGTAATGGCGTGACCCGGCAGCTCGTCGGCCAGGACGAGCGGTTGAAAGCGATCGAGGATCGGCTTGGAGCGCTTGAGCAGCGGTTTGAACAGCGGCTTGGAGCTATTGAGCAGCGGCTTGAGGCGACCGAACAGCGCCAGGATGTGCAATTCTCGGCCCTCAGCACAAAGCTCGACGAACTATTGCGCAGGCTACCATCATCTTGAATGCGTTGCGGGGGGCATTGATAGAACTGCCCCCAAGCCCGTGTCTCGGGGAAAGATGGTACCGCGCTGGCAATGTAGAGCTCGGCGTCCGTCGGTTTCTCGTGCAATCGTCCGACGCTTACCTCGTTCGGATGCAGCAAGGCATTGGCGAACGTCCGGTCGCACCCTTAGTCGTCAGGGCCGAGCAGTCGGCGTCTTGACCACGTCCCGCTTTGCTGGAACACAACTGATTAACCGTTTTAGTCCCGACCGGAGACCCACCCCATGTACGCCGTTGAAGTTCGTGATCGCATTATGATTGCACATTCCCTGCCTGATCCGTTTTTTGGGCCAGCGCAGCACATGCACGGCGCGACTTTCGTGGTCGATGTGGCGTTCTTCCGCGAGAAACTGACCAAGCAGAACGTCGTCGTCGATATCGGCGCAGCACTGACCGTGCTCAACAAGACGCTGAAACCGCTGAGTTATCAAAATCTCGATATGCTGCCGGAGTTCAAGGGCAAGCTGACCACCACGGAATTCCTCTGCAAGTTTGTGTTCGACGCTATGGCTGCCGCCGCCAAGGACGGGGCGCTCGGCGCCGATGGCAAGGGACTGTCAAAGATCCGCGTCACGCTGCACGAAACTGATCTCGCCCGTGCGCTTTACGAGGGGCCGGTCGGTGCCTGAAACGATCGTGCGAGCGGCGTTCGCGATCCCGGGCGATATCGACCTGCCGACGGGCGGATACGCTTATGACCGGCGTGTCCTCGCGCTGTTGCCGGAATTGGGCGTCGATGTCGAGCACATGCCGCTACCCCGCGCGTTTCCCCGCCCAAGCGGCATGGATCTGTGTACGACGGCGCAGTTGCTGGCCGGCGCACCGGCCGGAACTGTGATGCTGATCGATGGGTTGGCCTACGGCGCTTTCTCGGTGGCGACGCTAGCCTCCATTCCGCATAAGATTATCGCACTGGTGCATCATCCGTTGGCATTCGAAACGGGCATCGGACCGGAGCGGGCAGCCGTGTTATTGGCGAGCGAAACGGCGGCACTTGCGCGGGCAAACCACATCATCGTGACCAGTGCGATGACGGGCGCAATCCTGCAGGCGAACCTCGCGGTGTCAGCCGACAAGATTACCGTTGCTGAACCCGGAACCGTTGAAGCGCCGCGCGCGACCGGAACCGGCTCGCCGCTGCAGCTATTGGCGGTTGGCTCGATCGTGCCACGCAAGGGCTACACGGTGTTGATCGAAGCCTTACGTGGGCTCGTCGCGTATGATTGGCATCTGACGATCGCTGGCGCCGCGCGAGATGCCCAGGAACTTGCACAGGTCGAGGCGGCGATAACTGCCTCTGGTCTCGCAGATCGCATCACGCTCGCCGGAGCCGTAGATGATAACGCGCTCACCCGACTGTACGCCCACGCCGATTTGTTCGTCATGCCATCGTTGTTCGAAGGCTACGGCATGGTGCTCGCCGAGGCGATGGCGCGCGGACTGCCGATTGTCTGCACCACCGGTGGAGCTGCTGCCGACACCGTACCCGATGCTGCCGGCCTGAAAGTCCCGCCGGGCGATATGGCAGCGTTGGAATCGGCACTCCGCCAAGCGCTTAGCGATGACAAACTTCGTAAGACGCTGGCTGACGCCGCGTGGGCTGCCGGTCAAAAACTCCCGCGCTGGACCGATACTGCTCGGATAATAGCGGATGTCATCAAGGACGTCGCACGATGAGTTTCTCCCCTGAGTGGCTGGCACTACGCGAACCGGCGGACCACGCTTCCGTCAACGCTGAGGTACGTGACGCGCTGCGCGCCAAGTTCGCAGACAAAACTTCCGTTCGCGTGGTCGACCTCGGCTGCGGGGCCGGCTCGAACTTGCGTGGCACGTGCGGCGCGCTAGGGTCAAAGCAGCATTGGATACTCATCGACTACGATCCGAAACTTCTGACGGCGGCACGATCTCGTCTGGCGGAATTCCAAAAAAGCCACGAAATTCATGTAACCTTCAAGCAGGCCGACCTCTCAAGTGGCGATCTCGGCGAAATCATCGATGGCGCAGACCTCGTCACGGCCGCCGCCTTGTTCGACCTCATCTCGGCACGCGTCATCGACAAATTAGTTGCCGCAATCGCGGCCAAACGCCAGTCGTTCTTTACGGTGCTGACCTACGATGGTATCGCATCTTGGCTACCCGCCCATCCCGCCGACAACGCCATGCGCGAGGCGTTCAATGGACATCAGCAGGGCGACAAGGGATTTGGCCCCGCCGAAGGTCCGGCTGCCACCGAGACACTTAGCATAGCATTCGAACGTCACGGCTACAACGTCGTGCGAGGGAAGAGCCCCTGGGTTCTCGACCAGCGCTTTCTAAAACTACGCCGCGAGCTTGACCAGGGTTTCGCTGGTGCCGTCCGCGAGACGGGCAAGGTCAACGCTGCTGAAATCGACAGTTGGCTCGACGCACGCTTCACTAACGACGACGCCTTGACCATCATCGGTCACGAGGATTTGTTCGCCTACCCGGCATAGTGCTCAAGCGGCAAGTGGTTCGCCCAATTCCTTCCGTTCGGCGATGACCGCTGCATCGGTACGGGCCTGCTCACGGTTGGCCTCTGCCCGGCGGGCGATTTCGAACAGGATCGCGCCGATGATCGACACCACGATGATCACGACAGCCAACGCACTGATTGCTGGTGTCGTGCCTTGCCGCACACGACCGGCAAGTACGGTCGTCAGCGTCTTATCGGCGAGGATTGCGAACGTCGTGGTGTTGTAATTCTCAAACGACGACAGGAACGCAATTACCGCTGCGGAAATCACGGCGGGCTTCAGGTATGGCAGCAGAATGTGGAAGAACACCTGCGTTGGCGAGGCACCAAGGTCGAGTGCGGCTTCCTCCTGACCGCGATCATAACGCTGGAGCCGCGACATGAAGATCAGCATGCAGTAGGCGGATATATAAGTCGATTGGCCGAGCGTCGACAGGAACATGCCGTTGTATACCCGCTCCGAGCCGATCCAATCGGCGACGTCGCGCCAGAAGATCACGGTTGAGATACCGAGGATCACGCCCGGAGTCAGCACCGGTGATACGACTACCAGATAGTAGAGCGAGCGTGCCCGCGAATAGACTTGGGTCATCACGAGTGCGCCGGCGAGCCCGAGCGGCACCGAAAGCGCGACCACCATCAACCCGATGATGAGACTGTTCCAAAGCCCCTCCATCAGCCCGCGATCGGAAAACAGTATACCGAACCACTCGAGCGTCAGGCCCTCGATCGGATAAGCCTGCGGGTACTGCGGCGTATTGAACGCAGACATACCCATCACGATCAGCGGCCCGAAAAGAAAGCCAAAGAAAAGGGCTATATAAAAACCCATCATCACGCGCCAGATTACCGATGAACTCATCGTGCAATCTCCGAGAAACTCACCTTGAACAGGCGCATCACCAGCAACACGAACGCGATGCACGTCAGCAGCAAGATCAGCGCGTAGGCCGACCCTTGGTTCCAGTTAAAGGCTTGATAGAAGCGGTCATAGACGATCGGCGTGAACCACAACGATTTCGGACCACCGAGCACCAGGGGCGCTGCCAAAGCGCCGGCCGCCAGCATGAAGACGAGCGTACAGCCGGATGCGATGCCGGGTTTGGCGAATGGCATCACGACGTTGAGATGGATGTGCCACCAGGGTGCGCCGAGATCACGCGCCGCTTCGACCTGATTGTGATCGAGCGCTTCGATGGCGTTGTAGAGTGGGAACATCATCAGCAGCAGATAGGCGTAAGTGAGGCCAGCGTAGAGCGCGATATCGCGGCCGATGAAATCGATCGGCAATGCGAGCAAACCTGCACCAATCAGCAGCTTGTTGATGACGCCGCCGGTACCGAAAAGAATTCCAAAAGCGAACGCCCGCAGTAGCTCGTTCACCCAATAGGGAATGATCAGCAGAAGCATGTAGGTGCGAACCTGGGCGGGGCTGCCGACCTGCGCCAGAAAATAAGCCATCGGATAGCAAATCACGAAATTGAGGATCGTGATGAAAATACTGATGACGATGGTCATCCAGAACGCGTTCAGGTGGGTGACATTCCATTCGGCCGTCGAGCGCGTCGAACCAAACAGGAAGTACTGATAATTCTCCAGGGTATAAAAATCGCGTGGCCCACCGCGAGCCGACGACGGGAGTTTGGGATGAAACGAATAGTCGACCATGTACAGCTGCGGCAATACGATCAACACCAGCATCCAGATGCCGACGCCGAGGATCAGATAGAGCGAGACCGGCCAACCGTTGCGCTCGATGAACGTTGCCGTTCGCGGGCCTGTCGCATTGCGACGGTCGAAAATCGACATCGCCCAAAAGCCGAGGATTGTGACTACGGGCAGTCCGAAAATCAGGATCGCACTGAGCGGTTTCATCGGGCGTTCCCGGCTGCCAGCACGACCGCATCCTTGGGCGTGTAACAGAGCCCTAGCGCCTGTCCGGTCGCGATCGGTCCGAGGTCATCGCGACGAGATAGTGAAACACTGATCATCTTGCCAGACGCAGCCCGCAAGAACAACTGCGTGGCATTGCCTTCGAACGCCTGGCTGGTGACGTCCGCTTTCATGACAGGCGTTTCACCGTTCGACGCGATGCGGAGCCGTTCAGGCCGGATAAATACGGTTGCCTTATCACCGACCTTCAATCCATCGCCGCGCCGACCTTTCAACCGGCCAACTGCCGTTTCGATGACGGCTTCCGAGCCCTCGGCATCCACGATCGTGCCTTCAAAACCATTGTTTTCACCGACGAATGAGGCAACGAATGTCGTTTTGGGGTCGTCGTAAACACTGCGCCCGTCGCCGACCTGCTCGATGACACCAGCATTCATGACCGCGACGCGATCGCTCATGGTGAGCGCCTCGCCCTGGTCGTGCGTGATGTAGATAAATGTAATGCCGACGCGCCGCTGAATGCTGCGCAGTTCGTTACGCGTGTGCTGGCGCAAGCGGAGGTCGAGCGCCGACAGAGGTTCGTCCAAAAGCAGCACTTGCGGCTCGACCGCCAACGCCCGCGCGATTGCAACACGCTGCTTTTGTCCGCCCGACAATTCCGAAATCCGCTTCGTTCCCTGATCGGGCAAGGCAACAAGATTGAGAAGATCTTTCACCTTGGCATTGCGATCGGACTTCGGCACGCCGCGAACGCGCAATCCGTAGCCGATGTTTTCAGCGACCGTCATCAAGGGGAACAGCGCGAGATTTTGGAATATGAGAGCGGTCGGCCGCATGTTCGGGCCAATGCCCACCATCGACTTGCCGCCAATCCGTATCTCGCCCTCGGAGGGATCGAGGAAACCGGAGATCGCCCGCAACAGCGTCGTTTTTCCGCAACCTGACGGTCCGAGGATTGAGAAAAACTCGCCTCCCTTGATCTTCAGATTGGCTTGTTTGACGGCCGTGAATTCACCAAACCGGATCGTAACATTGTCGAGGTCTACATCGGCGCTCATGCGCAACTCTCCGGCCGGGCGTCGAATTGAATCGGCATTGCGTGATAGAATCGCAAGCATACCCGCCCGGCTCGTCGAGCCGGACGGGTTTTAGTGCGTAGTTTGAGCATCCTTAGGCTGCTTTAAACTTCTCGGCGTACTGTGTGCGCAGATCGGCGAACCAAGACGGCTCAACCGGGCGCCACCACATCTTGTCGAGCGACGTGCCTGGATAAGCTTCCTTGAAGATCGACTTCGCCTTGTCGGATAGAAGCGCGTCAGCGCCCTTGGCGACAGGATTGTAGCCGGAGCCTTCGGCGACCGATGCCGAACCTTCTGCCGAATGTACGTACTTCAGGAACTCATAAGCTTGATCGATGTTCTTGGCGGCTTTGGTGATCGACCAGCCGTCTACCCAGCCGATTGCGCCTTCCTTCGGCGCCATGAAGCTAACTGGCTGGCCTGACTTCTTCAGGTTGATCGCCGGCCCATCCCAAGTTTGGCCGATGACGCAACCGTTCGAGGTGAAACCGGACTTGGTATTATCGGCGGAATCCCAGAACTGCTTGATCCATGGCTTGCGAGCGACGGCCTCCTTGAGGAGTACGTCATAGATCTTCTTCATCGACGCTTCGTCCTTGAAGGCGTCGAGCATGCGGTTTGATGGCAGCTTGCCGTCGCCATCCATCCACAAGCCGATACCGAGCAAGAGTGAATGCGGCCGGCCCTGCACCTTGCCCTTGTACTCGTCGTTCCACAGCGTGCCGTAGCTAAGCTTTTCTGAATCGATCTTGGTCAGATCGTTGCGCCACGAGATCGCTTCGGTGCCCCAGCAATGCGGCACGTGATAGAGCTTGCCGTCCCACACCCAATTGGCCTTCGAGGCGTTGAGCGCCGATGGCAGGATGCTGTCGATCGCGAGCTTCTTCTCGTCGAATGCCGCGAGCACTTCAATGTCCTTGAACTGCGGCGCGCGATCGTGCGTCGGCTGGCACATATCGAAGCCTTGGCCTTTGGTCGCCTGCAGCTTGTTGATCTGCTCTTCGTTCTGAGAAAACGGCGTCATGTTGACCTTGATGCCGGTCTTCTTTTCGAAGGCGGCGATCATCGGGGCTGGCTGCTCATCGTCCCAATTCAGCAGGTTGAGTGAGCCAGACGAGGTCTGTGCTTCGGCTACAATCCACGGGCCGGTAGCGGCCAACGCACCAGCAGCACCCGTAGTCTTCAAGAATGTCCGGCGCGAGAACCGTCGCGCGGCCAGCATGGTTTCTTGGCCCGATGTAAGCTTTTTCTTCATTGTAAGCACTCCGTTGGCTGTTGGACGCTACTGCAAATCGGAACATACGATTGGGTGACATGCCCTCTGACGGTTCATTGGCAAAGCACCAGCGTTCCAATGCGATGCTCGCGTCAGCGTTATACCGGCCGATAATCACCCCATGACTGAGAGTTGATAGTATGCTGAGCTAGGAAGCGGCTGCAAGCCGTGCTTTTGGGTAAATCGCTGGTAAAAGCCGACTTTATTCCTGCTCGGCGGAACCACTCGTCATACCATCGTCATCTTCGATTTCGGGGCGCAGACGCAATTCGCTCCCGCCAAGATCGAAGGGGGCAGCAAAAGAGCGCAACCGTGAATTGGCTGGATCGCCCGACCGGCGCAATAGCTGCCGCCGGACGTCGCGGCTCCGGGCCCAGGGCCGATCGCCCCGAGCCTGCGCGACGGTCGCCATCCGCACGCCCTCTTTCTCGATATAGAGCGCAATGGTACCGGCTGCGCGCGCCGTGAAAAAATCGATCACGGGTCCTCGCACTCCAGTGCATCCCGGCGGTTGGGGAAATGTAAGTACGAGGATTTGTGCCCGTACGCAGTCGTCGGCCGCCGCCGCCGGGTGGGTCGCGACCGCAACGGCCATGCCCCGAACCGTCGCCGTGCAGCCGGTGCTATCGCAACGAAACGCGTCCGCTGTTGCAACCTCGCGCGCCGGCCGCGCATCGGCTTCGTGCTCGAGCCATCGCGTCAACTCGAAGATCCCCCCTTTAGCCGGCATACTGGATAGCGTACCCGCCGCAGTGCGCACCGCGACAAGCGTTCCATCGCGGCCAATTAGAATATCCGGTTTATCCCGCAACGGCGCAATTCCAAGCCCCGCGGCGATCAGCGCAAGCCCGGCCAACCGCAGCCTCGTTCGAAATAGACAGAGCCAGATCCCGCCGATCATCATCAGCGCGAACGCGCTCGTTGGGATCGCCGGGATGCGCCCGACTGCACCGGGCAGACGCGCCACCGCATAGGCGATCCAGGTCATCGCATCATTGCCGGCGCCCATGATCCACAGTTGCCAAACCTCGAGGCCGAAGGGCATGGCGATAAGCGTCGCGAGCGCGGCAGGCATGACAACGATGTTGCAGATCGGGATCGCAATCAGGTTGGCTAACACCGCATATTGCTGGCTCTTATGAAAGTAGTAGGCAGCAAGCGGGGCCACCGACGCGCTCGCGATCAGCGTCGTCAGAATAATGCCGCCAAAAAATAAAAACCCATTGACGATTGCGTGGCGCGGCTGGGCAGGGCCATTCGCCTCGGCGCGTTCGCGGATCCATTCATAGACTGCGACCAACGCTACGACGGCTGAGTATGACATCTGAAAGCCGACATCGAACAGGTTCTCTGGAAATACCACCATAATCATCAACGCAGACATCGCGACATTGCGCAGGCTGACAGCTGGGCGATCCATGAGTACGGCAAAGAACATCATGGAAATTGTAATCCAGGATCGGACTGTCGCTGGCGACGAGCCCGAGATCAGCAGGTATCCGAGCGCCGCAATCGTTGCGCTGACCGCCGCGATCTTCTTGATTGGAAACCTCAGCGCGATGAACGGTATGAGCGCCAGTAGCGCGCGCACGACCCAGAATACCGCGCCGGCCATGATCACCATGTGCAAGCCCGAAATCGACAGGATGTGAAACAGCCCGCTGTCACGATAGGCGTCGTTCGTCGCTTGTGTGATCGCCCCGCGCTCACCGGTAATCAGCCCATTGGCAATGGCGCCGCGCTCCCCCGGCAATCCATCCCTAATGCGCGTGCCAATTGCCAGCCTGATCCGCTCGATACCAGCCCAGAACTGCAACCAAAGAGGCGGCTCACCAAGATCAGGATCGAGCGCCGGCTTGGCAAGCGAGTATCCAATGCCGCCCAGACTGTTGTACCAGGCGGCACGGGCGAAATCGTAATCGCCAGGCAGCGCGGGAATGCCGGGCGGCCCCAGCGTCGCCTTGATGCGCAAAGCGTCACCCGGCTTCAAGCCTGGGATTGCCACCATCGTCCGAACACGAATGCGGTAGGGCATTCGCGCTTTGGAAAGCCCGGCGAAGGAAACCAACCGGAGCGTTATTCTCTGTCCCCGGCCGGAGCGGGGCTCAACCAACTCGATGAACCCGCGGACTTCTGCGAGGCCAAATTGGCGTTCGAGTACCGGTGCTCGAACGAAATCGGTTCTCATCTTGGCCAACGCGAAACCGGTTGCGGCCGATAGGAGTGCTCCAGTCACGATCACCGCCAGGCTGCCCCGGCGCCACAGCAGCGAAATCACGACTGCAATCGGGAACGGCGCCAGCGCAAGTAGCAACTGCGGCTCAGAAGGCAATTGGAAGTAGGCAACGATGCCGGCACCCAGAAACACCGGCCCCCATAAGAACCAACGATCCTGCTCGGCTTCGAGCGCTTCGAGCAAGGCGCCGGGCGTCAGACGCGACAACACGGAGACAGGGCGATCCGCATGCTCGCTCGCGCCCGCGTCAAAGCCTGCCGTCACATCTGTCATAAGCGCCGCACTTTTATACCCCGCGAGGACCATGCTACACGCGAGCCAGTTGTTCCCAACCTAAAAAAGCAGCAAACGCATCATGACCATGAATTCCCCACCCGCCAAGCCCGTTGTGACGCGCTTTGCACCATCACCGACCGGCTATCTCCACATCGGCGGCGCGCGCACCGCGTTGTTCAACTGGCTCTACGCGCGGCACACCGGCGGCAAGTTCCTCCTACGCATCGAGGACACGGACCGCAATCGCCACACGCCGGAAGCGGTCGATGCCATCCTCGACGGCTTGAAATGGCTTGGGCTCGACTGGGATGGTGAACCGCTGTCGCAGTTCAGCCGGGGTGCTCGGCATGCGGAAGTGGCGCACGAACTGCTCGCCGCTGGCAAGGCCTACCGCTGCTATCTGACGCCTGAGGAGTTGACGGCCGCCCGCGACAAGGCGGTGGCCGAGAAGCGCTCCTTTACGGTGCAAAGCCCGTGGCGTATCCGTGACCCGTCGACCGCCCCGGCCGGCGTGCCAGGGGTCGTGCGTTTCAAAGCACCGCTCACCGGCGAAACGGTTGTAGATGACATCGTCCAAGGCCGCGTCGTGTTCCAGAACAAGGAACTCGACGATCTGGTGATCCTGCGTTCGGACGGATCGCCGATCTATAATCTCGCGGTCGTTGTCGATGATCACGACATGGGCGTCACGCACGTGCTGCGCGGGGTCGATCATCTCACGAACGCTGCGCGGCAGATACAGATCTATCAGGCAATGGGCTGGGAAATCCCGGTATTCGGCCACGTGCCTCTGATCCATGGCGCGGATGGCGCGAAGTTGTCGAAGCGGCACGGCGCGCTCGGAATCGAGGCTTATCGGGCGATGGGCTATTTGCCATCGGCGTTGAAAAATTATCTGGTGCGGCTCGGCTGGAGCCACGGCGACGACGAGATCTTCCCGCTCGAAAAAATGATCGAGTGGTTCGACCTGACGTCGCTTGGCAAGTCAGCGGCGCGCATGGACTTCAAGAAGCTCGCCGACACCAACGCGCACTACATTCGCGAAACGCCAAACGATAAACTGCTTGCGCGGATTGAAGCCGTGTTAGCCGAGCTTGGTTCGGACAACGCGCCGAAGACATTCAATGCCGCCCAACGCGCGCAGATGCTGGCGCTAATGCCAGATCTGAAGCCGCGCGCGCAGACCTTGCGTGAGATCGTCGAAGGTGCGGCCTGCATTTTCGCGCAACGCCCGCTCAAGATCGACGAGAAGGCTGCAAAGTTGCTCGATGCTGAAGCAAAGGAACACATCAAGGCGTTGCACGATCGCTTCGCGGCTCTCGGTTCCTGGGAAGCAAAAACCCTCGAAGACGACGTTCGCGTTTATGCTGAAGCCAACGCGCTCAAGCTCGGCAAAGTCGCGCAACCACTACGCGCGGCACTTACTGGTTCGTCCGTGTCGCCGCCAGTGTTCGGTGTAATGGCGGTGCTCGGCCGCGACGAAACATTGGCGCGATTGGCGGATCAAGCCGGTTGAGGCGAACGCTTCAACCGCGCGGCTAACGCTAGCGGTGCTGACGCGATTGCGGTCGCCGGCATGAACAGTGCGCCATAGGCCGCGAGCTTGACCGCCCGTGCGGCTTGATAACCGAAGGCGTTCTCGTACTCGGCTCGGTTCTCCGGTGGCCAAAGCTTATTCCACCAAAGCCAAGACACCGGCAATCCGAGCGCCCCGATAATCAGCAACGCTAGATAGCCCCAGGTAACGCCTGACGGTAGGCCCGTTATCAACCGTCGATCGAGTTCACGTTCGCGGGCCACACTGACCAAATGCATGTGAATCGCTGTGGACTCGATGCGGCCCGTAACGTCACTCGAGACACTTGCAGCCGCCCGCGTGAGAGCATCGATGATCCCACCCGTTGTCGATTTGGCGGCCGGACTGGGCATTGCAATCAATGTCGTCCGGTTCGTCGTGGACTTAGTCAGGCGCACGGTAAGTGGCCACACGTCGGTTGAGAGCGTCGCCAGCAACCCGTCCAGCCCGGAGTCTGCCGCCAATCCGGCGTGACCGCTCAATTCAGCCTTCAGCCATAGCCAATTGCGGGTACCAGGCTGCCGCCCGGCAGCAGCATCGAGAATAATCAAATTGACATCGTGCTGTTCGGCGGCCGCCACCAGGTCCGCTGTGACGATGTTCCGATCGGGCCCGCTCGGAACTTGGAAATGTAAAAGCCCGTCGGCAAGCCGGCCGGTCACCAGTACCGTCTGCCCGCGCAGGCCCGAAAGCGCGTCTTTCAAGCGGTACGGATCGATGCGTTCAATGAGATCAGGCTTACCCATTTTATCGATAGCAGGCCGGGGACTGAAGATTGCTGGCGCGCCTGGCTCGAGCGAAATGATGCGAATGCCCCTGCGGGCGAGCGACCGATCGAGTTGGGCCAACACTTCGTCGAACGCAGCGCGCTCACCAATTTCCACCCGGAGTTTCAGGTTCAACTGCGCAACCGGCGGTGGACCCTCCTGAAGTGCATAGACGCCGGTCGCCGTCGACAGTCGCAGACTTGCGGATCTTGGCAAAGCGGCAAGCGCTTCCAGTTGCGAAAACACCGTATCCTCAGCCAAGACGAGCAACAATCGCTGGTCCGCTTCTTTCGTTCCGGGCGCTAGGACGCCTGGCATCCGCTTCATCTCGTCGGGCGTGGCGGATGTGAACCGTTCCCCCTTGATGTTGACGAAGGTCCAATGCGGCCCCGGCGATGCCGCAGCCGCGAGCACGACCGTGCCATCGGGAACCACCATTCGTACGGCTTGCTCGATTGCTCGCGTAAGCCCTTCATCTGCTGCCGAGGCTGCACCGCAGACAATCATTGCCCACAGCCACATCGCACGTCCCAGCCACTTGCGCCCTATGTATGGGCGCCGGTTCCCCGCTGTAGACATGTCTGCACGCCTTTCCATGGGATGTTGCTTACGCCTCCGAAGCGATATCATCCACCCGGGCGCCAACAAAGAGCCGCCAACACAGACCCGAACGTGCGATCCAACATCAGTTGGTCTTAAATAGGGATTGTCCATGACCGATTGTGCCGTGACGCCGTTTTGAGTACATCCCCAAGCCAACATCGCCGACCCGGACATCGTTAGGAGACGTTCATGACAACCGTTGCCACTCGCCCGACCGCCGACGGTCACGAAGCAATGCGGGCAGCCGTCGCCAGCGTGGTAGCGCGCGCACGCGCAGCACAGACCTCGTTTGCGACGGCGAGCCAGGAGACCACCGACAATGCGGTGCGGGCACTGGCATGGTCGATCTATCAGCCAGCTCACGCTCGCGCGCTTGCCGAACTGGCCGTGAAAGACACCGGCCTCGGCAATGTGCCCGACAAGATCATCAAGAAGCAGCGCAAGACATTTGGTACGCTGCGCGATCTGATGCGCGCCAAAAGCGTCGGCATTATCGAGGAGGACAAAGCGCGCGGCCTCGTAAAATATGCCAAACCGATGGGGGTCGTTGCGGCCGTCACGCCCTCGACCAATCCAGGCGCCACCCCTGTCAACAAAGCGATGATGGCGATCAAGGGTCGCAATGCGGTGATCGTGGCGCCATCCCCCCTCGGCTATGACACGACCAAGCTCGCCGTCGACTACATGCGCGCCGAGTTGGAGCGTATCGGGTTACCGGCCGACCTCGTGCAGATCCTCCCTGCGCCGGTCACCAAGGACAGCACCGACGAGCTGATGAAGTCCGTCGAACTTGTCGTCGTGACCGGATCACAAGACAATGTCCGCCGCGCGGGCATGAGCGGTACGCCATCGATCGGCGTCGGTGCCGGCAACGTGCCGGTGATCATCGAGCGCACGGCCAACCTCGACGATGCGGCAGCGAAGATCTGCGCCTCGAAGATCTTCGACAACTCGACCTCGTGTTCTTCTGAAAATGCCGTCGTCATCGAAGACGCGGTTTACGATGCAGCAATCGCAGCGCTTGAGCGTGCAGGCGGCTACATGTGTACCCCTGCCGAAAAGAACCAGACCGAAAAAGCGCTGTGGCTCAATGGCAAGCTCAACCGCAATTTGATCGCGCGCTCCACCGAAGTACTGGCCCCAGCATTCGGATTGCCTGACGCGGCCCAGCACGCCAAGTTCTTCATGGTCGAAGAAACCGAAGTCGGTAAAACAGCACCCTTCTCGGGCGAAAAGCTGTGCCTGGTACTGACCGTTTATCGCGCCCGGGACTTTGCCGCAGCGAAAGCTCGCGTGCGCGAAATTCTCGACCATCAAGGCCGTGGCCACTCGTGCGGCATTCACACGACGAACCCGGCACTGGGACGTGAACTCGCCGAAGATCTCGACGTGGTCCGCGTGCTGGTGAACTTCGCGCATACCTTTGGCAACGGCGGTGGTTTCGATTCAGGCTTGAACTTCACGCTGAGCATGGGCTGCGGTTCCTGGCAGAAAAACAGCATCTCCGAGAACCTGAGCCTCAAACACTTCCTCAACATCACCCACCTCGTCACGCCGATCGCGCCGGACAAACCGTCCGAAGCGGAGCTATTCGGCCCGCTGTGGAAGAAGATCGGTCATGTGGAAGGCCAGTTATGAACTTCGTCGAACACGTCGCCAAGTCGATGGTTTTAGAGCCGGCGGGAATTCCAATTCCGTTGGGCAGGCTTTGCCGAACGCCGGACGAAGCACGCGCGTTGTTTTCGCAAGTAGGCCCCTGCGTTGTGAAAGCGCAAGTGCCAACCGGCAAGCGCGGCAAGGCGGGTGGTATCAAGGCTGCCGACACCACTGACGATGCCGCTGCCCGCGCCACGGATATTCTAGCACTCACCATCGACGGCCATGCCGTTATCGCGTTGCTGCTCGAACAACGCGGCACCATCGTGCGCGAATTCTACGCCGCCGTGATGACCGACTTTTCCGCACGCAAGCCGCTGGTGTTGTTCTCGACCGAGGGCGGCATGGACATCGAGGAAGTCGCCGAGCGAAATCCGGCGAGCATCCGGCGTCATCACGTCGATCTCGACAACGGGTTCGGCGCGAGCGACGCCGACAAGCTGATCGCCGGATTGGACCTGGGCGCGAGCGGTCCGCAGATCGCCGTCATCCTCGAAAAAATGTACGGTGCGTACGTCGCGACCGACGCCGAGCTGATTGAGATCAACCCGCTAGCGCAGCTTGGCGATGGTCGCGTCGTAGCGCTCGACTGCAAGCTCACCATCGATGATTCAAGTATCTTTCGGCAGCCAGAGCTGGCAGCCAAAGGCGCCGCCGAACAGTTGACGGCGTTGGAGCAAAAAGGCGCCGCGGCCGGCCTCAAGTTTATCCAGCTCGACGGCAACATCGGCGTACTGGCGAACGGCGCCGGCCTCACCATGACGACGATGGATGTGATCAGTCACCAAGGTGGCCGGCCAGCGAATTTTCTAGAGATCGGCGGCGAGGCATACACGAAGGCCGAGATTGCGCTTGATCTGGTGCTTTCCAATCCCGGCGTGAAATCCCTCGTCGTCAACTTTTGCGGAGCATTTGCGCGCACCGACGTGATGGCCGACGGCGTTGTGAAAGCGTGGCAAAAACTAAAACCGACGATCCCGGTGTTCTTCTCCATCCATGGCACTGGCGAGGATGAAGCCCGTGCACTCGTCCGCCGCGAACTGGGGCTTGAGCCGATGGACTTCATGGAAGAGGCGGTAGCTGCCGCGATTGCGGCTGCACGGGTGGCCGCATGATCATCCATCGCAAAGCGCACCGGGTTCTCGTCCAAGGGCTCACTGGCAAACAGGGTTCGTTCTGGGCCGAAAAGATGATCGCGTGCGGCACCACCGTCGTCGGCGGGGTCAACCCGAAAAGGGCTGGTGATATGCACCTAGGATTGCCGGTCTTTGCGTCCTCGGTCGCCGCCATGGCCGCCGCGCCGTTCGATACGGCAGTGATGTTTATCCCACCAGCAATGGCGAAAGACGCAGCACTCGATGCGATCAATGCAGGCGCGAAGTCACTGGTCATTTTGACCGAACATATTCCAGCGCGCGACGTGATGGCGATCCACCACGCCGCACGCGCAAAGGGCACACAGATCATCGGGCCAAATACCGCTGGCCTCGTTACACCGGGCGAAGGTTTCGTCGGCATCATGCCGGGCCACAATCCCAACGTCTTCAAGCCGGGGCGGATTGGCGTCATCTCACGCAGCGGCAGCCTCGGCACTCTCGTCTGCCTCAATCTGACGCGAGCCGGTCTCGGACAGTCGGCTTTCGTCGGCATCGGCGGCGATCCAATGATCGGGACGACCACGCGCGACGCCCTCGAAGCCTTGGACAAGGACGCCAACACCGACGCGATTGTGCTGGTCGGCGAGATCGGTGGAGCCATGGAAGAGCAGGCGGCCGAGTATGCGCGGGGCATGTCGAAGCCGATCGTATCATTCATTGCCGGGCGGGCTTCACCACCCGGCAAGAAGATGGGCCACGCCGGTGCCATCGTCACCGGCACCGCTGGAAGTTACGCTGGCAAACGGGCATCACTCGAAGCTGGCGGCGTGCTGGTCGTCGACACACCCAAGGATATTCCAACGGCACTCACACAACTGTTAGGGTGACGGGTTGGGGGCGATGGCCTTGACGATCACTGGAGGCCGCGACTTTGCCTGCGCTCAATAACTCGACGACCCTGCCTGAGAACGCAGGGCGCGCCACTTTGGCAATAACCATGGTGCTGGCCATCATGTTTGCATTCGCGGTGATGGATGGCCTGACGAAAATCCTGTCCCAGACGATGCCGATCGGCCAGATCATGTGGGTCCGAAACATCGTGTTTGCAGGCCTGTCGATCACGATGCTGCACGCCGAATGCAGGGCTCAAAACCGCAGCCTTCTTAGCCTCGCATACAGTCAGCGACCGTTTCTGCAATTTTCAAGAGCGTTGCTTTTGATCGTCGAGAGCGCGATTTTCATGCTGGCGTTCAAATTGATGCCGATCGGCGACGTGCACGCCGTGGCAGCGGTTGCCCCCTTGCTGGTGGTTGCCTTGTCCGTACCTTTGCTGGGTGAACGTGTGGGGCCGCGCCGCTGGCTTGCGGTCCTGGTGGGATTTGCTGGCGTCTTGCTGATCATCCGGCCGGGCTTCGCTAAAATCGAACCGCCGGTGCTGATCGCGCTGCTCGGCGCAGCGATGTGGGGCCTGTATCAGGTGATGGTGCGGATGTGCTCCCGCGTCGATCGCAGCGAGACGACAACGCTGTGGACGGCACTCGTCGGCCTGGCCGCAACAACGTGCATCGGGCCATTCGTTTGGACGTGGCCAAATCTCACCGGATGGTTGATGTTGGCCGCGATTGCGATCCTCGGCAGTGTCGCGCATACGACGTTCATCCGCGCGCTCGGCATGACACAGCCCTCATTGTTACAACCGTACAACTACACGCTCTTCGTGTGGGCGGTGGTGGTCGGCTATCTGTTCTTCGGCGACGTGCCGGATCGCTGGACGCTGGCCGGGGCCGCGATCATCATCGCATCAGGTATCTACGTGTGGCACCGCGAGCGTGTCCTGGCTCGTCAAAGCGGGAAATGACAGGCCACCAGACGCTGTTCTGTAATCGCTGCGAGTGGCGGAATGATCTTGCGGCAACGTTGTTGTGCGTAGGCGCAACGCAGATGGAAGTGACAGCCCGGAGGTGGCGATAGCGGCGACGGCAGCTCACCCTGGATCGGGTTGAACGAGACCAACGTGTCATCATCGAGCCGCAGCTTCGGCACGCTGTCGAGCAGCGCGCGCGTATAGGGATGATGTGGGCCGGCGTAGACTGCCTGCGTCTCACCAACCTCGACGATCCGTCCCAGATACATGATCGCAACGCGATCAGTAATGTGCCGCACGATGCCGAGATCATGACTGATGAACAGCATCGTGAGCCCAAGTTCGCGCCTCAGCATCAAAAACAGATTGATGATCTGCGCCTGGATCGACACATCGAGCGATGCCACCGGCTCATCACATACGAGCACATCCGGTTTCATCGCGAGTGCCCGAGCGATGGCAATCCGTTGGCGCTGTCCACCCGAGAACTGATGCGGAAAGCGGCTGGCCGCATCCGGATCGAGGCCGACTGCGATCAGCCAATCGTGCACATAAGTGCCGGCCTCAACCCGGGTTGTAAGGCCGTGAGCAATCGGGCCTTCCGAGATGCTGTCGCCAATCCGCATCCGTGGATTGAGCGAGGCAAACGGGTCCTGGAACACCATTTGCACGCGTGTCGTCGTCTTCACTTGGCGCCGTCCGGCCCCCATGACCGGCTGCTCGCCGATCTTCGCTGCACCGCTCGACGGCGGCAAGATGCCAGCGATGATGCGGCCGAGCGTAGACTTGCCACAACCAGACTCGCCGACGAGTCCCAGCACTTCGCCACGTTTGATCGAGAGGCTCACGTCATCCACCGCATGCACGGTGCGCATTTCAACCGGACTGCCGAACCTGGCCGCTATCCGCTCACCAAATGACACATGCGGTTCAAAGCGTTTCGAAACATGATCGACAATGACGAGGTCGCTCACCTTGCGGCCTCCTTCGATAGCGGGTGGTGGCAACGAAACCGGCGGTCCCGATCACGGGTGATCCCGGGTGCCACCATGCACGCCTCGTCCGCATGCGCGCATCGTGGAGCGAAGGCACATCCAGGCGGTAATCGCGCCAGAGAAGGTGTCATGCCTGGTATCTGTTTCAACTCGGCCCCCGGTTCCGCGATCGAAGGGAGCGAGTTCAGCAGCCCTCGTGTGTACGGATGCCGGGGCCGGCGCAGCACGGCCGCCGTCGGCCCCTCCTCGATGAAGCGGCCGGCGTACATCACCAGCAGGCGGCTCGCGAGTGAGGAAACCGTCGCCAGATCGTGACTGATCCAAATCATGGCCGTGCCCATATTGGCCGCCAGCGCCTTCATTTCCGTCAAGATCTGCGCTTGGATCGAAACATCCAATGCCGTTGTCGGCTCATCGCAGACAATGAGCGCTGGCCGGCTGAGTAGTGCAATCGCGATCGCCACGCGCTGACGCATGCCGCCAGAGAACTGATGCGGATAGGCTTCAAGACGGCTTGCCGCTTCCGGAATGCCGACCTGGTCAAGCACCTCGACACAGCGCGCGTTCGCGGCCTTAGTCGAAACACGCTCGTGCGCCGCCAACGCCAACCGCATCTGGGTGCCAAT
>JANLPY010000169.1:0-2241 GCA_031367505.1 Hyphomicrobiaceae bacterium
ACATGTTCGCCAACGGCGTTGGCCGCAATCTTCAGATCGTACCGGGTCTGTAGGTTCAACCAGAACTCAGCCGAGGTTTCGAAGTAGGTTGCGAGCCGCAGTGCGGTGTCGGCGGAGATGCCACGCTTGGCGTGGATGATATCGTTGATCCGCGCAACCGGGACATCAAGGTCCCTGGCAAGCTTGTTCTGACTGACGCCGAGCGGACGCAAGAACTCTTCGAGAAGAATCTCGCCGGGCGGGATGGGTGACAGTGTTTTGCTCATGTGCGTGCTCGCTTTTTCGGCGCTCAGTGGTAGTCCACGATCTCGACATCTTCGGCTCCATCGGTCCAGCGAAAGCAGATGCGCCACTGGTCGTTGATCCGAATGCTGTGTTGACCCTTGCGGTCGCCCTTCAAAGCTTCCAGGCGATTGCCGGGCGGAACCCGAAGGTCGCCGAGCGTCACAGCCGACGCCAGCATTTCGAGTTTGCGACGAGCCACGCGCTCGATAGCCCCAAAACGCCGGACGGCGATGTCGTCCGCTAGAGCCTCAGTATCCTTGCAGCGGAAGCTCTTGATCATTCTGGTTATAGTATCCTGAAAAACGGAATGGGTCAATAGAAGCGGCTGGCATGTCCGCTGACATCACGCGACCGCTGTCGGCGGAGCGATGATCTCCTGCACCCGCCGCCCCCAGGCTTCCAGGGCTTCCCGCTTCTCCTTGTCATAACTGTACTTCACATAGACCGCCGCCGTGATGGTGCCCTTCTGGGCTGAGATGTGGTTCAGCACGAGGGAGATGGTGTGCGGGTTGATACCGAGTTCGGCCATGCCGGTGGCGGCGGACCTGCGAAGATCGTGGACGCGGAAATTGGGCAAGCCAAGTGACGGTCTGGCGCGCTGCATCCCCTTGGTGGCGGCTCCAGCGCCGATGGGCACATCGCCCTTGGGTGAAGGGAATAGGAATGTGCTTTCGCCCGATAGCTTCCGGGCATCAGCAATCAGTTGGACTGCCAACGGCGACAACGGAATCCGGTGCCCCTCTCGGTTCTTGCTGCGTTCGGCGGGCAAGGACCAGACGGGTGTTGCGCCATCGAGGGCAAGTTCGGTCATCACGATATTCGACACCTCGCCGATACGCTGTGCCGTGACCAGCGCGAGCTTGAGTGCCAGTTGCAAACCATCGGTCAACGGCGTGTCGGCGAGTTTGTCCCAGAACTGCTTGATTTCGGTCGCGGTCAAAGCCCGTTCACGCGGACGCTCCTTTTTGAGTGAAGGGCGCATACCAGCGGTCGGGTCGAGATGGATAAGGTCGCGGCTGATCGCCCAGCGATAAATAGAACGGATGAGTTCGTAGACGCGGTTCGGACGATGCGAGAGTTTGCGGGTCTCGTCGAGGATCGGCACATCCATGGATTTCTGGTCGTCGGCTTTCTTCTTGCCCAAGCGCGCATCGGGCTTGAGGGCAACGAGATCGAGCAACCGCAGGATATCCTTCTTGGTCACGTCGTGCGCACGCTTTGCCCCGATCACGGGAATGACGTGCCGGCGCAGCATCGAGCGGTCGTCGGCGACCGCCTTCGGACTCTTGTTCCCGCTGGCGTGCCTGTCGAGCCAGTCGTCGCTCAGCTCCTTGAACGTCGGTGCGGCCTTTTCTTCCTGGATGCCCGCCGCTGGGTCAGCGCCACCCTCGATCAGCACCTTGAATCCGAGTGCGCGCTTGCGTGCTTCCGCTAAGCCGACTTCCGGATAGGGACCGATGGTGACACGCCGAACGCGACCATCGGTCTGCCGGGTGTAGAGCAGCGCCCAGGATTTGCCACCGGACGTGCCGACGCGGAGTTCGAGGCCACGGGTCTTCAGATCGCGCAGTTCGAGACGCTGTTGGCCGGGCTCGGTCTTGGCGGTTTCGACGCGGCGCTCGGTGAGGAGTTCGAGGGGCATTTTGGGCTCCAAAATCGTCAACCACGATTTCCCCTGAAAGTCTGAATCGATGATTTCGGGGTAAGCGTGGGGTAAGTCAAAAACGGAGCTTTGGCGAGATGTCGTGATGCGACGTGAGACGCGCAAAGCCTATCAATTATCTGATTTTACTTGTAAAAACGTGTTTCAATAAAATTTCCGTGATGTCTCAAATGTTCTCTTTTCGTATCGTTTTTAGTGTTCTCATAAACTGAAGATCGTTGGTTCAAATCCAGCCACCGCAACCAAACTAAACCCCTGAAAACACTGAGAAATGAAGAGACGCCACCGGGCGG
>JANLPY010000211.1:0-2474 GCA_031367505.1 Hyphomicrobiaceae bacterium
TGCCCCCCTCAGATCTCAGATGCGTGCGTCCGAGAAGATACGCGTTTAGCAGCCAATGTCGATAGTCTGGCACTCCCGACCGAGCAATTGGCTTTTTATGCTCGGCGGCCTCATTCGTTCGTTTCCTCGCTGGAAAATACCAGTACCCTTCTGGCATCGTCGAGGCTGTTGGGTGCGATATCCTTCAGGATCGCGAGAAAATCGAGAGTGACCCATTCGCGTGCGCGCAATAGCAACGCTGGCACGGGACTGCTCGGTTCCTTGCGACGATAATAATCCGAAATGGATTCGATTGCCCGGATCACCTCGTCTCGGGTTTCGATGCGCCCCCCACCATAGTTCCCCGCGGCTGCCTGGGCGGACGCATACTGAGACTCCGCTTCATCCCCAGATGTGCCGTTTGAGCCGTCTGCCAATGCGCTTGGAACGATTCCAGCATGATTGCCCACACTTCGGCACAGATGATCGAGGATATCGAACGTAGCCTTCAAGTTAGGCCCATCGTCAGCCTTCTCAAGGAACACGGCGTCTGCCCGCTTGAGAGCTGCCTTGATGGCCGATAGTGTATCGATTGCCGCGATCAGATCATCTTTGGGAAGTTCGTGCATAGCTGCGCGAAACATGCCGATATCCGGCTCATCATCACCATTGGAATCGAAGCGTTCAAAGTCAGCGCCGGAATAACTTCCGAGGCGAGGGTGCGAAACCAGGATTGTGCGCCGCAGCGGACCAAGAAATTCGCGGGTCTTCGACAAGCTGTCGACTGGATTGACGCGGCCAGCCAGACCCAGTTCGTCGAGCTTGGGATGGACTTGGTCCCAGTACTGTTCGAGCAACCCAGCAAGCACTTCGGACCCAGTGCGGATCACCTCAAGTTTGCCGGATAGCGCGCCAGCCCGCGTAAGGTAGGTAGCGAGCCAGATATCTTTCGATTTTTCCAGCTGCGTCTCAATCAGCCCAATGACGTCGCGCCAGTTAACGACGCTGCCGGAGCTGTTTTCGTCCGCAAACCCCGTCTCGAATGATGCGCGGATCGTGTCTCGGTCGGGCGTATAGTCCAGATCAGGACCGACCGGGTCGTCAGAAGAAATCGGTTTGAGCAATGCTTCGACGCTACCTGCCAATGCCCCAATCCTAACCTTAACCGTTGCCAGGCCGCCTGCATGAGCGACAGTCCTAACCAATCCCCATCAAGACTTCGATCCAAAATACCCATAAAACTCAAGCAAATGTCACGCACAACAAGATGACTGCTGAACCAATCGTCCGAGCCAAAATGCCCGATCAATTGACCTTGATGATTTCCACCCGGCGGTTAAGGGCGTCGCCCGGAGCGCCTTCGATGCGCGGCTTGTCAAAACCATAGCCCTTGGCGTCAATCCGGTCCTGGCTGATGCCGTGGGCAGTCAGGTAATCCCCGACCGCTTTTGCGCGGCGCTCTGACAGGCCAAGGTTGTAGTCTCGGTTCCCCACCGCGTTCGTGTGGCCCTCGATCCTGATCCGCAAGTGAGCAAACTCTGGTGACTGGAGCCCATGTGCCCAGGCGCTAAGCTCAGGAAAATCGCCGGCGCTCAAAACGTCAGAACCATTTGCAAATTGGACGCGCATGTCCCCAGCGTTAGGGCGCCGTGCAACAATCGTCCTCGACCGCATATGTCCCGCTGCAGGTCGAGCCGAAGCGATTGTCGCGACCGCATTGGTTCGACGCTGCCCAGAGTTGTAGAGCTTCGGCCCCGATCCATTGCGGCTTGCACGTGCGCTCAATTGCGCCTGTGGTCGCGCGGACGGACCGTGCGCTCCGCCACTGCTGAACACCGAGAAGGGCGCTTCAGGGGTGTCAAGCACCTCGCTTGGTGTGCTTGCCGACTGGCTGTCATCGCTTTCGACAGTTGCCGCGCTTTCGCCGGTCGCAGCAGCGCACGTCTCGGTTAGCTTGCACATCAGACTGCGCTCATAGGGCGTCAGCTTGCTGTCTTGCGCATAGGCCGGCACTGAAAAAGCAACCAATCCGGCGGCAATCAGGAAAGGTGTACGGTGAATGAGTCTGTTCGCGTTCATGGCCGAAAACCTGTCAAAAGACTCGAATCGGGTCAATTCGTGCACCTAACCTAGTATAATTCATAGCTAACCGGCAAGCGGGCATTGCAGCGTGCAAAGCCGCTGTTGCAAGATGGCACAGCTGGCTTTAGCTCTACCACCATCTTGCGGATTGCCTATAAACTCGAATCCGGTTGGAGAGTTCTTTGGTTGGCCGGCAAACAAAATTATCGCTTGATCTCGGGGGCGAGCAGCTCGCGATTCGACGGGTCGAGGCCAGCGAGGCCTTGGGTCGGCCTTTCAGCATTTCCATCGACATCGTCGCCGCCTATTCGGAAATTGATCTCCTGCCGCACCTTGGCAAGCAAACAAGCGTCACCATCCTCGAGGAAGGCAAACTTCAGCGGTATTTCAACGGCATACTCACCGAAGGCGAG
>JANLPY010000240.1:0-1877 GCA_031367505.1 Hyphomicrobiaceae bacterium
CGCCAGCGTGAGCCGGTTCATTGCGCCATTTGATCGCTAAGAGAGATAAGTTTACGAAACTAAAGATCACGAGGGTGATCAGCGACGTGAACGCCGCCAACCGCTCGATTGGGAACATCGTGGCGACCACCATCGCGAGGCAAAGACGATCTGCGCGATAATGCCGTTCAACGTGGCGTTGATCGCGATGGCCGTCACGACATGGGGCGATGCTCCCGTGATGCGCTCGAAAACGAGAGACAGTGGCGCTTTCGAAGCGGCAAAAGCCTATTCGGTGCCGACGGCAAAGCCAATCTCATTAATTGCGATCCAGGCCGGAGCTGTGGCGATGTCGTCGACTTTCAGCTCGACACGTTCGGCCTCAAGGATACCGTTCGCTCGGTCCGCGGCAGGTATGAAGCACTGATGGTTGAGGCGGTCGCGCGCGTCAAACGCGGCGAGATGATATTGCCCGCGAGCCACAAGCAGACTTCATGGCATGCCTTTGGTTGTTCCGCCATTTGGTTCTGCGCGTGCCCGCTTCGCCAAAGGCTGATATCCACCGCGGAAGCGACCCTCTCGACAGGCATGCCAACGGCTGCAAGCGCTGCACACGTTGTATATTTGCAATGGTGGATATGGATGCTGTACTGCGGTACCTTGCAAGCCCGCGCTGTGGACATCGAATTTGCAACTTTTTAGTAACTTTCACACTTCGCTGGCGTCAAAAGTGCTTCTTCGTGAACGCGCGGCCGGGGCCGGATTTCAGATATCGTTCGAATGCGGTGGCCTTGGCGGCATCGGCGAAGCCAACCGAAACGACAATCTTCCATGGCCGGTATTTGTTCGTGTGAATCGAGTTGCCGCCGTTGTGTTCTTCAAGGCGTCGCGCTGGATCGTTTGACAATCCAACGCAATGCTTTGCTGCGTCGAGATCACTTTGAAGGATGTAGACAAAGGTCATGTCGACCAGTCCGCCTTCGCTAAGGCTTCGGCGGGACATCCGCCTCCGCCAACCGCCTCCGATGGCGAGCGTGTGGCTAACGCTTGCCCCGACCCGTCTCGCCGAAGCTCGCCGCCGCAGGCGGCAGGCGATGAGCGGATGGAGCGGGTGAAGGGAATCGAACCCTCGTATTCAGCTTGGAAGGCTGCTGCTCTACCATTGAGCTACACCCGCGTCGCAGCGTTTCTATGCGACTTTGGCTCCCCCTGGCAAGCACGCAAGCCCTCCCGCCAAACTTCGTGCCGTGTTATCGGCGTTGATCGCGTACCGATCATCCCCCCTCGACGAGCCACTCCCCATGCGCCTCTCGGTTATCACGGCCGCAATCGTTGCCGCACTCGTCGGCCTGGCAAGCGCGCTGGCCGTGGTCCTGGCCGCCGCAGCAGCGGTCGGCGCGACGCAGGCGCAAACCACATCATGGGTGACCGGCGTTGCACTGGCGATGGCCGCGAGCAGTCTTATCCTGAGCGTTTGGCACCGCATCCCTGTGATCACCGCTTGGTCGACCCCCGGCGCGGCAGTTATTGCCGCAACGACTGGCGTTACGATCAACACGGCGGTAGGCGCATTTCTGGTGGCCGGCGCACTGATTGTCCTGACCGCGTTGATCACGCCCCTGGGCCGGCTGATCGAGCGCATTCCGGTGGCCGTCGCCTCGGCGATGCTGGCCGGCGTGTTGGTGCGGTTCGTTACCGCCATGTTCGAGGGCATAAAGATCTCGCCAGAACTGGTGCTGCCGCTGATCGCGCTGTTTCTGTCAACGCCGGAGGAAGTTTGCAGCACTTTGCCGGAGCAATAATGCAGCACTGATACAAGCAAGAAGGCCCCCGATCGGGGGCCTTCTTGCTTGTCGCGTTTTAGTCCTAAGAGATGCCGTCCGCTGGCGGTTCGGTCT
>JANLPY010000244.1:0-17154 GCA_031367505.1 Hyphomicrobiaceae bacterium
AGACCGAACCGCCAGCGGACGGCATCTCTTAGGACTAAAACGCGACAAGCAAGAAGGCCCCCGATCGGGGGCCTTCTTGCTTGTATCAGTGCTGCATTATTGCTCCGGCAAAGTGCTGCAAACTTCCTCCGGCGTTGACACGAACGAAAGCCGATTGTAGAGAATACTCCGTGGTGAAATACTCTGCAATACGGACGTCTCCTGTCCATGAAGATTCGAGAGGTGTTTGCGGTCAATTTGAGACGCCTCCGCCAGGCCGCCGGCCTTTCGCAGGAGGAGCTGGCGCATCGGGCCGAGATCGACCGCACTTACATCAGCGCACTCGAGCGCAGCCTCTATGCTGCCGGAATAGATGTGGTCGATCGGCTGGCGCGTGAACTGGGCGTCGAGGCCGCCGATCTGCTCCGGCGACCCAGCGCGCCTGTCCGCCGCAAGAAAAGTACCGTCGTCAAAACCGAGACATGACGAAGAGAAACATCGATAAACCGATGTCGGCGATTCCATTCGCGTGGTCTATGAGTGGCAAGGCCGACGTAACAGGCATTTACCGAACGATCTGGCGAGATCGGCAATACATCACCGCTGCCAAGCGCGGTTGCAGCGATCCAAGCATCGAACGACGTAGGGATCCGCGCAAGCGCCGGCAGTCTGCGGTATCGCGCATGAGGTGCTGTTGCAGTAGCGGAGCCTCGAAGTGCGGCACCCGGCTTGGCTAAAGTCAGAACGAGCGCACCGCGCCATCGCGACGAGGCAACCTTCCTGCACTTGCCTCCCGCTTCCTGCTTTTTCCCGCGTTTCCCAATTGCCTCAAACGCGGAGTTGGCCGGACGATAGCGCGTGCTAACCAACCGCAAACATCTAGGAGACTGATCATGACTGGCAACCAAGGCGTATCGATGCCGACGATCGAGGTGGACCCCGAGAACAGGACGGCCGAAGCTGATGACGAGTTCTGGGGTATCAACGTCGTCATGGCAAAAACGGGACTGTCTAGGTCAACACTTTACGCCTACGTAGCAATCGGCCTGTTTCCAAAGCAGCGGCATCTCGGTGTGCGACGCATCGCATGGCTGGCGTCTGAAATCCGAGCCTGGATCGCAAGTCGGCCGTAACGGACGACGTTCCACTTTCATTACTTGTCAAGAGCGTCTCGGCGGTAGCCGCAACCGGCCGGGGCACAGAGACATCAACGCTCGCAGGGCACCACCCCCTGCTTTCGCTGGTGCGCTCAGATCGGCCGAACACCACCATCTCCCCGCACCAGTTCTTCTGGCGCCGTTCCAATGTGGTAGCAACGCGTCCGAACAATTCGGTTGGAACTTTTGAGACGTGCAAGGAACTCACGCGCGGACTGTGAGGGATCGGTATAGCGCGTCAATCTGGATGAGAGCGCGTCTCACCTTGATTGTCGCGCGGCAGATCGGCGTCGAACCACGCTCGAAGTTCTTCCGTCATAAAGACAAGTCGGTCTGCCCGTGTCGGCGAAAACCGGGGTATCGAGGTCAACGCATTATTCCTACATCGCGATCGGCCCATTTCCGAGCAGCGACAACTCGGTCTATGGCTCATCGCATGGCCGGCGATAGCGGACGGCGCTCCGCTCGCAACGTGCGTCGACAATCATTGCATGAGGTGTAAGAGGCCGACTTTCATTTCGGCCGGTGCGGGTCACCGGTCGTCTTTTTTACCGGCTCACTGACACAAAATCGACACTAGTGATAAACCGTACCCAGACCGTACTTAAGCTTTGGGTACGGTTACTTGAACCTCGGAAAACCCAGTAGAATTGGCTGGGGCGGGAGGACTCGAACCTCCGAATGGTGGAATCAAAATCCACTGCCTTACCACTTGGCGACGCCCCATGCTTGATCCGGAACTTTCATGGCCCGGTCGCGCGCGCGGACCATAGTCGAGCTCGCGCTCGCCCGCAATGGCATGTTTTCACCGAAAAACGAGACTCTTGACGCGCCAGAGCGATTTACTCAGTCTTGACCAGGCGCGAGCTGTCGAAATGCGCCGCGAATATAGAGCAAAGGATCAGCATCGACGCGTGCTGTTGCTCCGACAACGCGCCCGATGAAGATCGTGTGGGTGGCAAACACGTGTTCCTGATCAACCTGGCAGTCGAAGGCCGCGAGCGCATCTTTCAAAATGGGCGCGCCCGTTACGAGGGTTCCCCACACTGCTCCAGCAAACCGCGCTTCGCCTTTGAGGCCCGCCCGCCCTGCAAAATTTCCGGCGACCTCGGTCTGATCACCCGCCAGCAGATTGACCGTGAACGTGCGGTTCTTTTGAATGACATCGTGTGCACTCGCCCCGCGATTGACGCACGCCAATAATGTTGGCGGATCGTCCGACAGCGAGCAAATGGCGGTGGCTGTAAGCCCAAAGCGCTCGCCAGGGACCCCGGTCGCGATGACCGTGACGGCACCGGCGAGCTGTCGCATGCTCTCGCGGAACACCTCGGCGCTCACCGCAGTCTGGTGCTTAGGAATTTTACTGGACGACACAAGGCTCTCCGGAGTTCAGCGGCATATTGAGGCTTGCCACATCAACCCTTGGCTTTCCAGTCGCCGATTGCCGACTTTTGCAAGCCCAGGTGATCGCGCAATGTGTTGCCTGTGTAGGCCTTGCGGAACAATCCGCGGCGCTGGAGCTCGGGAACGACAAGGCGCGTAAAATCTTCGTAGGAGCCGGGTAGATGCGTGCCCGCGATAACGAAGCCATCACAAGCCTCGTTGACGAACCATTCTTCCATCTTGTCGGCGATATCCTTGGCACTGCCGACAAACAGTGGAAACTCGCGGATCGTGCCTCGGTTCGACACTTCAACGAAGTCGCGAATCGTCGGATTTTTCTTGCCCGACGACGCGACCACGCGATCGCGGATTGCCTGCAAGCCACTGATCGATTTCAACTCATCGTCAGTGAAAGCATCATCCATTTTCTTCGAGGCGAAGTCGAAGTTCAGAACCTCCGACAACAACGATAAAGCATCGACTGGTTTGGCGAGTTTATCGATGATCTCCATCTTGGCTTCGGCAATTGCGCGCGTTTCACCGGGAATGACGTAGACGGCGGGCGCGACTTTGACATCGGCAGGTGCGCGACCAGCCATCGCCACTTGATCCTTGAACGCTTTGTATACCTTGCGGCCGATTTCGACGTTCGGATAGACGGCAAAGACGAGCTCGCCCCAGCGCGACGCAAACTTCAGCCCGCGCCCGGATTGCCCAGCCTGGATAATGACCGGACGCCCCTGCGCGCTGCGGGGAACGGTAAACGGTCCGCGCGAGCGAAACCACTTCCCCTCGAATTCCAGCCGATGAACCTTGTCAGCGTCGGCAAATTGGCCGGTTACGCGATCGGCCACGATCGCATCGGGCTCCCAACTGTCCCAATGACCGTGTACCACTTCCATGAACTCGTCGGCGCGGTCGTAACGTAAATCGTGCTCGGGGTGTTCGGTTTGGCTGAAGTTGCGAGCTTCACTGTGATTGAGCGAGGTGACGACGTTCCATGCAACCCGCCCGCCGAGCATCAGGTCCATCGTCTGGAATACGCGGGCGACGTGGAATGGCTCGTAGTAGGTTGTCGAGTAGGTCGAACCGAGACCCAGCTTTTCGGTGGCGGCACCCATCATCGTCAGGATCGTGGTGGGGTCCATTTTGACAACGCGGACACCGTTTTCGACGGCCGCGCGATAGTCGTCACCAAGGATATCGGGCATCGCTAGTCGATCGTCGAAGAACGCCAGATCGAAGCATCCGGCTTCGAGCGTGCGCGCAATCCGTTGGTAATAAGCGGCCGAAAGAAAATCGGGCGCGGTTGCCGGATGACGCCAGGAGCCAACATAATTCGAGCAGTTCTGCGCCTGCAGAAAGCCGATGAGCGTCATTTGCCGTGATTGAGCTGCCACCATTCGTCTCCCGCTGCATTGTTTTGGTTATGATGACAGAAGCACGACGCAGCACAACCACCGAGCGTGCAAGGGTGATGTTCCGGCGAGCTCACAGCTCCATGATAAGGCACGTGGTGGTGCCGGTGGCGAGTAACCGGCCATTGGTATCAATCAGCTTGCCGTCCGCCGTTGCCACGCGCCGGCCCGAGGAGACGATCGTGCCTTCGGCGCGCACTACGCCGGTGTCCGAAGTTATCGCGCGTAGCAAGCTGATTTTGAACTCAAGCGTGGTGTAGCCGAAGCCTTGCGCCAACGTCGATTGAACGGCGCATCCCATGCAGCTATCGAGCATGGTAGCCGCGTAGCCGCCGTGTACGGTGCCGATAGGATTGTAATGCTCAGCACCCGGCGAGCCTTCGAACGCGAAGAAACCCTTCGCAACCGCGACCGGTGCGAAATTGAGCGTCGCGCCCATCGGCGCTCGGGGTAGCCGCCCATCGATCATTGCTTGCAGGAAGTCGAGCCCGCTCATAGATTTCAGCGTGCTGAGGGGGACGACGCCGTGAATTGCACCGGACATGTTTGAGCTCTCGAATAATTAGCCTAGCTGTGACGCAGATTAGACCCGAATGCGTCCATGTTTTTATTTGCGCGAGGTAATAGCAAATGCCGATCACCGCCGTCTATGCCGCCGTTTTGACGGTCCTGTTCGTGTACCTTTCAGGGCGAGTTATCGCATGGCGTCGCACACAGCAGGTCGAGATCGGCGATGGCGCCGACAAGGAACTTTTGCGGCGCATGCGTGTGCACGCAAACTTCGTCGAGTACACTCCGTTCTTTCTGGTGTTGATGGGATTGGCTGAGTCGCTGTCGTCGCCGAAGATCATCCTGCACGCGTTGGGTGCGGTGTTTGTGGTCGGACGCCTACTGCACGCTTACGCGCTTTCACAAACCCCACACGTCTTAAAGTTGCGGGTCGCCGGCATGGTGCTGTCGCTGAACGCGTTGATATTCGCAGCGAGCCTGTGCGTTGTGATGGCGCTTACACGAGGTGGGATCCTGTAATTACATGTTTGCAGCGGTTGCCGACACGCGTTCCGCCCGACGGCCGGCAGCCGCGAAGTACCGCCCCATCCGGCCGGCTTTGCGAAGCGGGCCGGATGAGGCAATCAAGACTCAATGATTATCGCGCGGCACGCCCTTGGTTTCGGCGATACGCTGGTACTTCACAGCCGGCTTCAACACCATGCCATTCGACAGCTCATCGACCATGCCACGCTGGATTTCCTGCCACGGTGTTTGATGGTCTGGATATTTATATCCGCCTGCCGCCTTCAACGCCACACGCCGCTTATCGAGCTCGGCGTCCGAGATCAGGATGTTGGCTGAGCGCTTGCCGAGATCAATGCGCACCCGGTCGCCGGTCTTGAGCAACGCAAGGTTGCCGCCGGACGCTGCTTCCGGCGACGCGTTAAGGATCGATGGCGAGCCCGAGGTGCCCGACTGCCGTCCGTCGCCGATGCAAGGTAACGCCGAGACGCCCTTTTTCAACAGGTAATCCGGCGCACGCATGTTGACGACCTCGGCAGCACCCGGATAACCGATCGGGCCAACACCACGCATGAACAACAGGCAATGCTCGTCGATCTCGAGTTTCGGATCGTCGATGCGTTTGTGATAATCTTCCGGACCGTCGAACACGATGGCGCGACCTTCGAAAGCCATCGGATCTTTGGGATTGGATAGATAGCGGCGACGGAATTCCTCGGTGATGACAGACGTTTTCATAATCGCGCTGTCGAACAAGTTGCCCTTGAAGTTGAGGAAGCCCGACTGCGCCTTCATCGGTGCATCGTACGTTTTAATGACCTTGCGATCGTCCGACAGTTTCCCTTTACAATTCTCGATGAGCGATCGGCCGTTGACGGTAATCGCATCGCCGTCGATCTTGCCCATCGTGATCAACTCGGCGACCACCGCCGGCACGCCGCCTGCACGATGATATTCCTCGCCCAAGTATTCACCTGCCGGCTGCATGTTGACGAGCAGCGGGATGTCGTAGCCGACGCGCTCCCAGTCATCGCAGGTGAGTTCGACACCGATGTGAGCCGCAATTGCATTCAAGTGGATCGGCGCGTTGGTCGAGCCGCCGATCGCCGAGTTTACGACGATGGCGTTCTCGAAGGCGGCCCTGGTCAAGATTTTCGATGGGCGCAAATCTTCCCACACCATGTCGACGATGCGACGACCGGTCTCATACGCCATTTGCTGGCGTTCGCGATACGGCGCGGGGATTGCAGCGCAGCCGGGCAAACTCATGCCGAGCGCTTCGGCAAGTGAATTCATGGTCGATGCGGTGCCCATCGTGTTGCAGTGACCAGCCGACGGGGCCGATGATGCAACGAGCTCAAGGAAACCTTTGTAATCAATTTCGCCCTTGGCCATCTGCTCGCGAGCTTTCCACACGATGGTGCCGGAGCCGGTGCGCTCGCCCTTGTGCCAGCCGTTTAGCATTGGCCCGCCCGAAAGCACGATGGCTGGGATATCGACGGTTGCCGCACCCATCAGCAGTGCCGGCGTGGTCTTGTCACAGCCGGTCGTCAGCACCAAGCCATCAAGCGGATAGCCGTAGGCGATCTCAACCAGCGACAAGTAGGTGAGATTGCGATCGAGCGATGCTGTCGGCCGCTTGCAGGTCTCCTGCATCGGGTGAACCGGGAATTCGAACGGGATGCCGCCAGCTTCTCTGATGCCATCGCGGACACGATCGGCCAAGAAAATGTGATGCCGGTTACAAGGCGATATGTCGGAGCCGGTCTGCGCAATGCCGATAATCGGCCGGCCTGACTGCAATTCCTCCAGCGTCAAACCGAAATTCATCGTCCGCTCAAGGTAAAGCGCGGTCATGTCCGGATTATCGGGATTGTCAAACCACTGGCGCGAGCGCAGTTTTTTAATCTGAGTGGCGGTCGGCTTTTTCATCGGGCGCTCCTTCGCGTGATTTTTTGATCGGTTTGGCAGTGAGTGTAGTACGCGCAGCCGACGCGTCAATCACGGGATCAATGGCAGGAGATGAGCGTGAGAGGCATGCCGCACACCAGTGTGTGTCAATTGCCTTCGTCGAGATCCTGCGTGGCGATTTCAATGCACTGGGCGAAAGCGGCATCGTCATCCAATCGATGCGCCAAGGTAAGTGCCAGCTTAGCCAGAAACATCGTCTCGAGTTTAGGGCCAACCCGGTCGATGGCTATCGCCAAGGCATCATAAGCTTTTTCTAAGCGATCGAATGGAGTTGGCGTCATGCCGGCGTTGCTCCGAGATAGATGTTGAAAGTGGCCGCGATCTCGACCGGATCAAACACGCGCCAACGCCCGGCCACGTGCAGATCGGGACGCAAAAGATAGACGGTGCCTGCGACCGCATCGAAGGCTTTGGCCAACTTCAAGTTGTCACTGGAAACGCTGTTTCCCACATCTATCATCAATGTCGTCAATTTTGGATCGAGATCGCCAAGGGATTTCGCAAGCGTCGCGAGCGCTCGCTCAGTATCGCCATCCGCAAACATCAGTGCGGTGAACCCATCCCCCGCTCGATCCAGAAGGTAGCGCCCATCGGACAGGGCCACGTTCGGGCAAGCAGCGCCACTTCGTGGACCGGCCGAAAACTCCACATCACGCGCCGGATACGGGGTCAGGGGGCTGTTGACATACGTGTACGGCGTCATCTGTCGCGGATCGGCGAACCGCTTGGCAAAGTCATGGTGGATACTCAACGACAGCGCCGCGTCACGTACAATTTTCCACCCACGCGTTGGCGGCGTCATGAAGCGTGTACTTTTCGACGCGTTGGCAAACACGTCGAGCGTTGCACCGCGCCGCTCTGGTGTGCAACTAGCCAGCAGCGCAGGGCGCGCAAAGCCGTTCAGCACATACCCCAGTTTCCAACCTGCGTTGTGCGCGTCGGCGATGCCATTGTTGAGACCACGCACGCCGAAGATCGGCACAATGTGGGCGCTATCGCCAATAAAAATTACGCGGCCGTGCACGTAGTCATCGAGGCAAAGGGTGTTGGCCGAATAGATGCTCCACCACTCCAAATCCCATGGTCCGGTGTGGCCGATCTCGGCGATGATGGCGCCGACACGCGCACGGATCGTTGTTTCGGCGATTGCTGCTTCTTCACTCTCGCCGGGCCTTAATTGGTAATCGATGCGCCAAATATTGCCCGGCTGTTTGTGGATGAGGATCGTGCCGCCCGGATTAGATTTCGGGTCGAAGAAGGCGCGGCGTTCGGTCGGGTAGTCATGTTCCATGCGAACGTCGGCGATCACGTATTTGCCTTCGTAATTGTTCCCGGCGAGCCGCAATCCCATGAAGCCCCTAATGGCGCTTCGCGCGCCATCGGCTGCCAGTACGTAGCCGGCGTCCAGTGCGTAGTCGCCAAGTGGCGAGGTTATATTCAGGGTCACGCCGTCGTTGCGTGCATCGATGCCGGTCACCTCGCTCGACCAGCGCATGTCGATCAACGGATTGCGGTCGACCGCGTCAAACAAGAACTTTTCGACGTACTGCTGCTGCAAATTATACATCGGCAGAAATTTGTCGTCGGCTAAATGTGGCATCTCGAGGCGATAGACCAAATTGCCTCGATAAAACGTGCTGCCGTAGCGCCAGCCCAGCGACTTCTCGATGAACGGTCCTGCCACGCCGAGCTGATCGAAGATCTGCATGCTGGAGCGCGATATGCACGTCGCGCGCGAACCATCGTTAAAGGTATTCTTGCAGTCGATCAGCACGCTTTCGATGCCATACTTGGCAAGCGTCAAAGCGGCCGTCATGCCAATCGGACCGGCGCCGACAATCGCCACCGGATGGCGGGGTTGGCTTCCATCAAGTTCGGCCACACGACGGCATTCGAATGCCGGGTATTCGAAATATAAAGATTCAAGAGGACCGCGCCCAGCAGGCCGCATCAGCGGTACTCCATAATAGCGCGATGAAAACTCATATCGCCTGCCCCGCTGACCAGCCGCTCGACCACGCCCACTGGAAGTTATATCCACCCAGCCACCCGGTCACGTCGACCGCTTCGCCAATCGCATAGAGGCCTGTGACCGCGCGTGCTTCCATTGTCTTCGAAGATAGCTCGCGGGTATCGATGCCGCCCACCGTCACCTCGGCCTTGGCATAACCCTCGGTGCCAGATGGGGCGACCGGCCAACGCTTGATCTGTGCGGCGAGCGTCATGAATACGCGGTCAGGGATATTGGCCATTTCCATTGCGGGCAAATATTCGGCGGCGACCGACTGAGCCAGGCGCGCCGGCATTATTTCGGCGAGTACCGTTTGGGCCATAGCTCTGGGCCGCGTGCGTTTGCGCTCGATGAAAAACGCCATCGGATCGCGATCGGGGAGAAGGTCAAGATGGAACGCTTCGCTGGGCCGCCAATATGATGAGATTTGCAGGATCGCCGGCCCCGACAGCCCGCGATGCGTGAACAGGATATTCTCGCGGAAGTTATGTTTTTCGAAAGACGCAATTGCTTCCAACGCAACGCCGGCCAGTCCGGCATCCACCTCGCTCGATAGCGACGCCCCCTTGAAGGGCACCAGCCCCGGCAGCGTCGCCGTGACCCGGAGACCAAATCGCTGGGCGATATCGTAAGCTAGACCGGTTGCACCCATCTTTGGGATGGAAAGTCCGCCAGTCGCGAGCACCAGCGATGGCGCTATGAATGTGCCGGTATTTGTTTGCACACGAAACTGATCGCCCCGCGAAACTCCGGTGATCGTTTGGCGCGTGCGTAGATCGACGCCGCCAGCTTCGCACTCAGCCTCAAGCATCGCGACGATTGCGCGCGCGGAGCCATCGCAAAACAATTGCCCCAGCGTCTTCTCGTGATACGCAATGCCATGCCGCTGTACGAGCGCGATGAAGTCGGACTGCGTATAGCGGCGCAACGCCGAGGTGCAAAAGTGCGGATTGTCCGACAAGAAGCGGTTTGGCACGACGTCGAGATTGGTGAAGTTGCAGCGGCCACCGCCGGAGATGAGGATCTTAGCGCCGGCTTTGTCGGTATGTTCCAGTAGCAAGACCTTTCGACCTCGTTGCCCGGCAGTTAGCGCACACATCAAACCGGCCGCGCCTGCGCCGAGAATTATGGCGTCGAATTGGTCAGCCGCTTTCATACATCCAGCGCTTTCACTCGCGGCTGTGCAACTAACATTTCTTTCTCGCGGCGCGTAAGACGCTTAATGCGGATCTCAGCTTTTAACGCCTCGGATCGCGTCGCATACGCCGCCTCATAGATGAGCCTGACCGGCCGTCGCGCCGATGTATAGCGCGCACCCTTGGGTTTGACGCCATTGTGCTCGGACAAGCGGCGTTGAACGTCGGTTGCGATGCCCGTGTAATACGTGCCATCCGCGCATTCGACGATGTAGACCCAATAGCTCATCAATCCCCTGAACGCGTCGGCTATAGCAGGTGGAGTGACGATGCAAGTGGCCGCCTTCAATCGTGACGCTCGGCGGCCGCTGCCAATCGTCGGGCCCAAACGGTCATCTGCCGATCGGCGCCGGGGTGTCCGGCCAACAGACACCCGACCGGGAGCCCATTTACCGCCTTGCCCGCAGGCAAACTGACGATCGGTCCGCCGAGCGCAGTCCACGGCGCGATGTACTTCGGATCGCCGGTCCATTCCAGACCCTTGGGCGCGGTGTCTGGAGCCGCCGGCCACAGAAAAACATCGACATCGGCAAAGGTCGTGAAGAATTCTCGCCGCATGTCGTCGATCGCGGCTCGCTCGTCCAGATAGCGCGACATCGGCATCGCCAGACCTTCGACGATCGCCGCTGTGAGCTTCTCGCCAACTTGGCCCTTCGGGTGATCAAGGAGAGATTTCAACGCCCGCCCGGCTTCATACAACGTCGTTGACCGCTGCATTTTGAACAACGCCTCGAACGAAATAGGTGAAGGCTTTTCGACCACCGCATGACCGGCATTTGTTAGAGCATCAGCCGTGCGCCGCTGCGCATCCTTCATGCAAGAAATTGCGTCGCTCGTGTGCGGGTCTACCGGCAAGACAATTCGTATTGGGGCGTCGCCGGAGGCTTGCCGCCAATTGCGAGCGAAGCTCGGTGCCACTGCTTCATAGGCATAGACGGCATCATCAACGCGCCAGCCATAAAAACCAGGCGTATCGTAGGAGGGACCCAGCGGCGTGATGCCAAATGTCGACATGCTGCGCGTGCTCGGTTTGAACGCGGCGATACCGCAGTAGGCGGCCGGCCGATTGACCGACGCGACGGTCTGAGTGCCAATCGCAAGCGGCGCCGTGCCGGACGCCACCGCTACTGCCGACCCAGAACTCGATCCGCCCGGCGTATGGCCCAAGTTGTGTGGATTTCGAGCAGGTGAGGGATCGAAAAACGCAAACTCGGTGGTGTGGACTTTACCGATGATGATTGCTCCCGCGTTGCGCAATGCGAGAACGATCTCCGCATCGCCTGTTGCCGGTGCGATATCCCTTCGCGCGCGGCAGTTGGCGAGTGTCTGCACGCCCTCGACATCAATGATGTCCTTAATAGCGACCGGGATACCGTGCAGGGCTCCTCTGATCCGCCCGGCTTTGACTTCGTCATCGCGGAGCTGAGCATCAGCCAACGCGCGCGCAGCGTCCACTTGACGCCAGCATTGCACGTGCGGATCGACAACCGCGATGCGGTCAAGATAACGCTGTACGAGTTCGACAGCCGTCAGCTTTCCATGACGGATTGCCTCGGCCAACTGAGCAGTGGAACCCGGGTCCTGGGCATAACTGCCGGCTCCACTGTCAGATTTATTTGAACGCATACGTCGCTCCCAGCGCTTGAAACCGATCTTTATTATGTCACGATTTTTCCGGTACGCTGGTCGACTTGCCAACTACAAATGCAGCCCAGACATCCAAATTGCTGCGGTCAACCTTGACTCAACCCATTTGCTGGACCCATCAAAGGGTGAGAGCAGAAAAATCTGACATCAGCGATGTCCAACAGCATCGAGTATTCGAAAGGGAGTTAGGTATGAAGATGACGACGGAAGAGGCCTTTGTGAAGGTCTTGCAGATGCACGGCATCGAGCACGCCTTCGGCATCATCGGCTCAGCCTTCATGCCGATCTCCGATCTGTTCCCGAAGGCTGGCATCACGTTCTGGGACGTTGCGCATGAGACTAACGGCGGCTTGATTTGTGACGGCTACACCCGCACCACCGGCAAGATTGCGATGGCAATTGCCCAGAATGGTCCGGGCGTGACCGGCTTCGTGACGGCCGTAAAAACCGCATACTGGAACCACACGCCTATGCTGCTGGTCACGCCGCAGGCCGCCAATAAGACGATTGGCATGGGCGGTTTCCAGGAAGTGGAGCAAATGGCGATGTTCCGCGACATGGTTTGCTACCAGGAAGAAGTTCGCGACGCGACCCGCGTGGCCGAGGTGCTCAATCGCGTGATCCTCAAGGCGAAACGACTGTCGGCACCGGCTCAAATCAACATTCCGCGCGATTTCTGGACCCAGGTGGTCGATATCACGCTGCCGACGATCCTCGATTTCGAACTTCCATCGGGCGGCACCAATGCAATCACGGAGGCGGCCAGACTGCTGTCCGAAGCCAAGTTTCCGGTGATCCTCTCGGGCGCCGGCGTCATCATCGGCAACGCTATTCCTGACTGCGTGGCATTGGCCGAAAAGCTCGATGCACCCGTGTGCTCCAACTATCAGCACAACGACAGTTTCCCCGGTTCACACCGCTTGGCGTGCGGCCCGCTTGGCTATAACGGCTCCAAAGCTGCCATGGAGCTGATTGCTAAGGCTGACGTTGTTTTGGCGCTCGGTACCCGACTCAATCCATTCTCGACATTGCCCGGCTACGGCATCGATTATTGGCCGAAGACTGCCAAGATAATCCAGGTCGACATCAACGCCGACCGCATTGGATTGACCAAGCCGGTTACCGTCGGCATTTGCGGCGATGCGAAGGCAGTCGCCCAGCAAATCCTGGCGAAACTGACATCGTCGGCCGGTAACGCTGGCCGCGAGGAGCGTAAAGCACTCGTTCACAAGACCAAATCGGCGTGGCTCCAAGCCCTCTCCTCGATGGATCACGAGGATGATGATCCCGGCACGACCTGGAACGATCGCGCACGAAAGAAGGACCCGGACCGCATGTCACCGCGCCAAGCTTGGCGGGCGATCCAGGCCGGGTTGCCGAAGGATGCAATCATCTCCTCCGACATCGGCAACAATTGTGCGATCGGCAATGCCTACCCGACCTTCGAGCAGGGCCGCAAATATCTGGCACCCGGTCTTTTCGGTCCATGCGGATACGGCTTCCCGTCGATCATCGGCGCCAAAATCGGCAACCCAAAAACGCCGGTGGTCGGTTTTGCCGGCGATGGTGCGTTCGGCATCTCGATGAGTGAAATGAGTTCGATCGGCCGCGACGAATGGCCAGCCATCACCATGGTGATCTTTCGCAATTACCAGTGGGGCGCCGAAAAGCGCAACTCGACGTTATGGTACGACGACAACTTCGTTGGCACCGAACTCGACCCGCATTTGTCGTATGCGAAGGTCGCCGAAGGCTGCGGGCTCAAAGGCGTGATGGTGAAAACGCAGGCCGAGCTGACTGCAGCGCTAAAGACCGCGTGCGAGGCCCAGTCGAAACGCGTGACGACCTTCATCGAGGTTATTCTCAATCAAGAGTTGGGCGAGCCATTCCGCCGCGATGCCATGAAAAAGCCGGTCGAAGTCGCCGGAATTTCAAAAAGCGATATGCGTCCGCAAAAGGGTGCGTAGTGCGGTCGTGGTTTTGATTGATCAACTGAACGCCCCCGGATGCCAATCCGGGGGATTTTTCTTGATCCACCGAAGATCTCAACTTGCCAACAACGTCACGGTCGTGAACTGGGCCGTCGCTATCGTCGCGACAACACAGAGGATGGTTCAAGAAAATGTCCGAGCCTATGTATCGCAGATTGCTAGCTGAGGGTTTGGGATCAGCTTTTCTCCTCGCCACGGTGATCGGCTCCGGCATCATGGGGGCCAAGCTCGCAGGCGGCAATATAGCGATTGCTTTACTCGGCAATACTCTCGCAACCGGAGCCATGCTGGTTGTGTTAATCACAATCTTCGGTCCGGTCTCGGGCGCCCATTTCAACCCGGCTGTCACCGTAGCAATGGCCATGCGTGGCGCAGTTCCCTGGCACGTCGTTGGGCCCTACATATTAGTTCAGATCGTGGGCGCCATCGCCGGTGTCTGGGCGGCTCACATCATGTTTGATCTGCCCGTGCTACAACTATCGACAACGATGCGCACAGGCACCGGCCAATGGTTCGCAGAGTTTGTTGCAACGTTGGGGCTGTTGCTTACAATATTTGGATGCGTCGCGAAGGCGCCAAACGCTACGCCTTTTGCGGTGGGGCTTTACATTACGGCCGCCTATTGGTTCACCGCTTCCACTTCTTTCGCCAATCCCGCCGTGAGTATCGCGCGTGGCCTATCCAATACATTCGCGGGAATTGCCCCTGAAAACATTGTTGCATTCATTCTGGCGCAATTGGCTGGGATGTTGGCTGCCGTATTGCTAGCGCCAAACCTGTGGCCCGGCACTTCGGCTGAATAACTTGCCGATCGACACGACGCGACCCCACAGCTATGTCATTGGCAAATTTCGCACTTTGATTGCCCGCCGTCGTAACGCCGCAAGGACCATCCTGTCATGGCAATCACCCTTGGCTTCATTGGCTTCGGCATTATGGGTGAGCGGCTGCTTCGGGCTGCGATGGCTCACGACACGTCGGTCATCCGCGTCACGGGCATTTATGATCCAAACCCCGATGCGGCAGCGAAACTCGCGGTCATAGGTCCCGGATTGACGCGTTTTGCGAGCGCAGCAGACGTGATATCGACTTCAGACTGCTTGCATATTGCTTCGCCCCCGGCGAGCCACCTGGATTATTTGCGGCAATGCAGTGCAGCCGGAAAAGCGGCGCTGAGCGAGAAACCACTTGCCATCGACGTTGCAGCGGCGACGATTGCCGTCCGCGATCTCCAAGCCGTCAACGTGCGCGCAGCCGTCAACTTTCCTTTTGCCTCGTCTTTCGCTGTGGACCACATTGCTGGTTGGATGCGCGACGGCACCGTTGGCACACCGCGCCGTCTCGATATCTCGACACAATTTGCCAGTTGGCCCCGCCCTTGGCAGATCGACGCGGAAGGCTGGCTCGATGCGCGGGCCGAAGGCGGATTTGTGCGCGAGGTCGTGTCCCACTTTCTGTTCCTTGCACGCAGGCAGCTTGGCCCATTGCATCTCATCGGATCGAAGGCAGGTTACCCCATTGACGGTCGCAGTGAACGCACCGTCGAAGCCGAACTGACGGCGGGCGACTTACCTGTTACCGTTCGCGGCGACGTCGGCTCAATTTCGGCCGATGACCACAACACGTGGACCCTGACCGGCAGCAAGGGACGCATCCGCTTGCGGGACTGGTCGATTGCTGAATCCGAGATCGATGGCGAGTGGCAAGCACCCAGCGAGGCCAAATCGAATGAGGCGATGCGGCCACTCGTGCTCGCCCGCCAACTCGATAAAATCGCTGCTATGACGCGCGGGGAGACGACCAACCTTGCGACACTCAAAGAGGCACTCGACGTACAGATCATCGTCGAGGCCATCCTGCGGTCAGCGTAGTTTGCATTCTGACGATAGCGTGATCCGCATGTTATCTGGTTTCGGTGTATGCAGCGTAATATTGTGATGACACCCGAAGTGGCCCAGATGTGCCGCCGCGCCAGGAGATTGGACCCGTGGACATTCGATCGCTTGACGACTCTGGTGTTATAAGAACACCCGGCATGTCGTCCGCCAAATTCGTCAATCCGGACGCAACCGCGAAGGGTGAACCGCGCGCAATCGTGCCATTCGCGAGGCTGGAGACGTTGTGGATCAATACCGGCACGCTCTGCAACATCACTTGCCGCAACTGCTACATTGAATCCAGTCCGAGCAACGACCGCCTCGTCTACATCTCAGCTAGTGAGACAGCGGCTTATTTCGACGAAATACGCGATCTGGGATTGGGCACCAAGGAAATCGCATTTACCGGCGGTGAACCGTTCCTCAATCCAGATATGCTGGCTATGACGGAGGACGCGCTGGTTCGCGGCCACAACGTCCTCATCCTCACCAACGCCATGCAACCGATGCAACGGCCTAAGATCAAGGCGGGGCTCCTGGCTCTGAGGGAAAAATTTGGCGCGGCTCTGACCCTGCGTGTCAGCCTCGACCATCATTCGAAAGTGTTGCACGAGGCAGAGCGCGGTTTAAAAACGTGGGACAAAGCTTTGACCGGCCTGGATTGGCTCAGCAAAAACCGCTTCGCAATCGCGATTGCCGGTCGCACGTGCTGGGCCGAATCGGATGCAACATCTCGCGCCGGCTATGCCGCATTGATCACCGCCCATCACTGGGCGATTGATCCTTTAGATACCAAGCAGCTCATGCTGTTGCCCGAGATGGACGGCCATGCCGACGTGCCGGAAATCACCACGGCGTGCTGGAGCATTCTCGGCAAACGACCGGTCGATATGATGTGCGCGACAAGCCGGATGATCGTTAAGCGCAAAGACATGCTCCATGCCGTCGTCGTGCCGTGCACTTTGCTACCGTACGAGCCGCAATTCGAGATGGCCGCTACGCTTGCGCAGTCGCTGAAGGCCGACGGAGACATGTTTTCGAACGGCGCGGTAAAATTATGCCATGCGAATTGCGCAAAGTTTTGCGTGCTTGGCGGCGGCAGTTGTTCTTAGGGCAAATAAAAAGCCCCGCATCAAATGATGCGAGGCTTTCTGTTAGTGAACTGAGAAACGATCGCTCAGCGCTTCGTCAGCGCATCGCGAATTTCTTTCAGATAGACCTCGCTTGGCGCAGGCGCTGCTGGGGCGACCACCACTGCAACTGGTTTCTTCTTCATCTTGTTCATGGCCTTGATCACCATGAACAGCACGAACGCGACAATTGCAAAATCGATGATCGACTGGATGAAAGCGCCGTATTTGATCAAGACCGGCTTGGCGACGGATCCAAGATTGATGCCGAGATCTTTAAAGTCTACACCGCTCATCAAATAACCGATCGGTGGCATCAGGATGTTTTCAACGAGTGTCGAAACGACCTTACCGAAAGCCGTACCGATGATCACGCCGAC
>JANLPY010000251.1:0-2723 GCA_031367505.1 Hyphomicrobiaceae bacterium
GACGGGGGGCCGCCCTTCAAGCGATCAGAATGCGGCGATCCATTGCTTCGCGTCGTACGCCGCTTTGCAGCGAGAGCCTATGAAGCCCGCGCAGATCAACTCGTCTTTCTTGTAGACGAACTCCCGCGGCTATCCGTCGATGAACTGACCACGATGGCGGACGTGCTGAACAAGCTCGTCAAATTGGAGGGTCTGCCTTGTACCGTTGTTTCGTTCGGAACCGAGCAGATGAATCACCTGAAGTCCGCTCTCCAGATTACAAAGAGGGGGGATCTTGTCGGACGATTCCTGGCGGGATTGACTTCGTTCGATGGAATAGCGTCGCAGATCGAGGCCGTAACGGTGATGGAACAGTTCGACGACCCTTTGATCGCTGACTATCCACGAGGGTCAGGGTGGTCCTTTTCACGATTCTTCTGCCCCTGCGCGTTTGCCAACGGCTGGAGGTTCTCTAGCGAGGCTGGGCGTTGTTGGAATGCATTCCGGGCGGCAGCGCTGGTGTCCAGTCCCTCTGGAGTTGAGGGACTGCAAGTCGGCGCGGACTACTTCATGGCCGCTGTCGAATACATGCTCACGCTGTCAATGGACTTCCACACGCTGGAACCAGTCTTCAAGAGTTGGGACGATGCAGTCTCAGAGTCCGGGTTCATTGATTCGCTAGATGAAACCTACGAGGTAGGCAACGTGGCGGTACCACCTGCCGCGCCGCCGAAGAACGGAGCTGAAGAGTGATCGCCGGCAGATATACGTGGGGCCAGTCGTGGCAAGGGCCGTTCGAAGGTGCCTTCACTCTTGTATCCAAGCTCGCATGGGCCAACTGTATCGGTCCCGGCCGAATGAGTAGGATTCTTGCGGTGAAGCAGCATGGGGACTATCCGGGTGCGCCGCCGACACGCAGCTTCGTAAAGGGGCAGTGGAAGCAGTTCCCCGCGCTCGCCAGCCTTGAGCTGGACGATGTCAAGTTTCGGACGCTGCTTTGTCGGTCCGTGCTCAGTGAGCTGGCCGGTAAGTGGGCTGCAGTGTTGAGCACTGACATGCGTGTCCGCTACTGCCCCGAATGCCTCGCGGGCGGATATCAATCGGCCGTGTTTCAGATTAGCGCCCTGGTTTGCTGCCCAATGCACCACGTATCGCTACTTGACGAATGCAAGTGCGGCGCGCCGATGCCGATCTATGGATTCACGGGCAGAATGTGTCAAAGGCCGTTCGAGTGTCTGTGGTGCGGCGAACGTTGGACGTCAAGCATGAAGGACTGGGGGGAGGCTGACGAACTGCATGCGCAATGTCAGGCCCGTCTTGGTCCGGTCGCCGATTGGCTCAGAAGGCTGTCAAAACTCGAAGTGCCAAGTGACTTCCGATCGAAGATTCCGACCGACACACTGCGCTTGGTAGAGGCGTCCTTGAGCATCATTGCCTTTCGCTGTGCGACAAAGTTGATTCCTTTCGAACTTGACGCGCGAATTTGGGCGAACGACACGCCATCGGTTCGATTTGTGGAAATCACAGGCGACACGACACCGATCACGGAGGCAGATGGCGTGGAGGCGGCGCTCAAACCCATCATCAAGTCGATCCGTAGGCACTTGTCCAAGACCTACCTTCGAACTCACAGGAGATTCATCCCCATCCTTTCTAGTTGCAAGTGCATTGGCCGAGATCCGACGTTTGAATTTGACGTTCCGGGAACCATTCAAGCCTTTGCTGCCTGGAGGAGTTCATTCGAGATCCGGATCGGAGCTACCAACGGACCAAGGCATCACCGTCGCCTTAATCTACGCGGTACGAGCGTACGACCTGTCCGAATGGGCGCGTTCTTTTCTGATGACTTCCGATGCCTCTTGGTCTCGCAGAACGCGACCTTCCCAACTGATCTTGGCGTTCTTGCACAGTTCGCAATGTCGTACTTCTTCGTGCTTTGCGGGGCAACGGCGAGGTACGTGGAAGCATGTCAGGAGATCACCGAGAAGTGGCGTCAGCAGCGAATGAAGCCTCCTCCGGAGGGTCAGCAGAGCGCTGCGTCAACGTTGACCGACCGGCTGTATATGCAGGAGGCACAGAACGTGTTGAAACGCTTCGTTCGGCTGAACACGAATACGTTCCCGCTGTGCACTTTTGCGTTGCACCCTGTCGGGGGCGGTGCTTTGAAGTACGGTATGTATGCCGTGTCAAATCAGGGTGTCGACCGGCTCGTCGCCGCAGAGAGACGCGAGTACTCAGGGGCGTGGCCGCTTCCACCCTGGAGGGGCAGTCGGTCGGGTGTCTGACACCGGAGGCGGGAGCGGGTCTCTGCCTTCGAGATCAACCGCCTGCTATCCGATAGTCTCGGGGACGCCGGGGTCTTGGCTGGAACGCTGGACGCAAAGCGGCCGACCTAACTGAGGCGGATGCCGCAGCGCTCAGGAAGATGCCCGCTTCGATACGACCAAGCTTGTTTCGGCCGAAGCCGTACCAACCTTCTCGCGCGTCAGGGTCGGGCACCGAAGATGGTGCGTTTGTCCTTGTCGCACGAGGGAGAAGCCCTGACATTACTCGCTGCGAACGCAGGGGCCCCGGATACGTGCGACCCTTCCGGGAAATGTTGGAACCTTGCAGGTGCCGCAGGAAATGTTGTGGTTTCAAGACTCAAAATTTCGTCGGAAACTGTCCAACAAGCGGCCGTCATCTGGTCCCTAGCCTCGGAGGCGAGGAATGTTTACGGTTGGAGTTTTCCAGTACATTGGTCC
>JANLPY010000359.1:0-2874 GCA_031367505.1 Hyphomicrobiaceae bacterium
GGCGCGACAACCGGCGGCACACCCGGCGCTGGTGTTGGAGGGATTGGTGCTTGCTTCGGCAAGGCTTTCGGACTCTCAGGAGGCGACTTGGGCGCGACGGGCACCTCAGGCGCTGGCACTTCCTTCGGAACTTCTTTTGGCGGGGCGGTCTTGGGCAAAGATGTCGCCGGCGGTGGGGCCGCGGGCGGAACAACAACCTGAGGAACTGCTTTTGGAGGCTGCCTCGGTTGCCCCTGTTCGTCCTTCGGGGAGTCGCTCGGCTGTCCTTTTTGCTCCAGCTGCGCAAGAAAAATTGCCGCGGGCTCAGTATAAACGGGCGACGAGAGTGCAGCAATTGCTGTGGAAGTAAGCAGGACAAGTCGAAGATGATTCATCGTACCCCTAAGCGCAATTTATAAGAATTTCTCTCTCGCGAGTATCGAGAGGGCGATGCGACTCATCAGTTGTGCCATTAAAGGCTGGAGTATGGCGGGGTCTCGAAAATGAACAAACTCTCGGGCGTTCGCCCCCTCCCTCACATCACACCGATCCCCGGCACGATCGCGTTTACGCCGCAAGTTCGTAATTGAGAGCTTCAAGCCTTCCGATTGCCGCGAGTAGCGTGCAGCACACACTTTCGTTTCGGTGGAAAGCGATGGGGTTCTGCAGTCTCATTTAGCACAATCGGGTCACCCAAGGTCTACCCATGGACAGACTTTAATGAGACTTTTGCGATTCCTTGAACCGACGGAAAGCCGTCAGAAGTATGCGATACGGGCCGCATCGCACAGCCCAATTCCGCCAGAAGCTTTTGGTTCCATTCCATCAGTTAGCAACGCATTTGGTGCCGATGTTTCTCGGAGAATTAAGAACTTTTGTTGCGCCTCTCGTCCTCCATTAGAAACGCCGATGTCCGAGTTGGGTTAAAAACTGACTTCGACCCGCGTCGCTGGCGGTTCTGCTCTACCCCAAACAACGGGGCATGCGCCCACGTTCTCGGCATGCCCGAAAGCCGATTTTGTTGCAAAAGTCGGTTGAGGCAGGCGACGAACCGTGATTCCGTTACGTTGACGCGAATCTCGGCGAGGTCGATCCATGATGGGCCGTCTGAAGAGTGACCAAAGTCAACTGTTCTACGAGTTTCATCTTGGCGACGCGGTCCCAGAAGATCATTTGGTGCGGAAGATCGACGCTGCTCTCGATCTGTCCTGGCTCCGCAGTGAACTTGCACCTCATTATTCATCGATGGGTCGGCCGTCGATCGATCCGGAACTGATGATCCGGATGCTGGTCGTGGGATACGTCTTTGCGATCCGCTCGGAGCGGCTGATCTGTCGTGAAGTGCAGGTGAACCTTGCCTATCGCTGGTTCTGCAAGCTCGGGATCGAGGACGCTATCCCGGATCATTCGGCGTTTTCGCGTGCTCGCAACGAACGATTCCGCGAAGGAGACGTATTTCGCCACATGTTCGAGCGGGTCGTCGAGAGTTGCATAGCGGCGGGTCTGGTTGGCGGTGAGGGCTTTGCAGTAGACGCGAGCCTGATCCAGGCCGACGCCAACAAGCAGCGCTCGATTGCGGGACAGGACTGGCACAGAGATCGCGATCCCAAGAGGTCCAGCCGCGCGGTGAAGGAGTATCTGGCGACCCTCGATGACACGGCATGGGGCGCTGCCAGCGGCGTTGTGCCGAAGTTCGTCTCGCCATCCGATCCCGCGGCGCAGTGGACCGGGGCTCACAAGGGACCAGCATTCTTTGCCTACTCCGACAATTATCTCATCGACGTGAAGTTCGGTGTCATCGTTGACGTCGAGGCCTCCCGCTCCATTCGTCAGGCCGAGGTCGGCGCGGCAAAGACCATGATTGAGCGAACGGAGGGGCGCTTCGGTCTCAAGCCGGAGCGGCTTGTCGGAGATACCGCCTACGGCGCAGCTCCGATGCTGAACTGGCTGGTCGAGGAGAAGGGCATCGCACCACATATTCCTGTGTTCGATAAGTCGAAACGGGATGATGGCACCTTCTCGCGCAGCGACTTTCGATATGACCCGACGAACGACGTCTACCACTGCCCCGCGGGTAAGACCCTGACGACAACCGGGACATTGGTGAATGACGGAACCACGCTGCTCTATCTGGCGAGAAAGCATGATTGCGACGGCTGCGAACTCAAATCGCTGTGCTGTCCGAAGGTCCCGTTTCGCAGGATCCCGCGCGACATCCATGAGCACGCCCGAGATATTGCCCGGTCTTTCGCGGACACCGAAGCCTTCGAGCAATCACGGCGTGAGCGCAAAAAGATCGAGATGAGGTTCGCGCACCTCAAGCGCATCCTGAAGCTCGGCCGACTTCGATTGCGTGGCCCCCGAGGCGCCCAGGATGAGTTCGTTCTGGCCGCCATCGCTCAGAATCTGCGGCGGTTCGCTTCGCTGGTCGCTCGACCACCGCCCGCTACGGCTCTGTGCGCCGCGTAGCGTTGGAGTTGCGTAACCAGCGTAAGGGCCGGCAGATCAAAGCCGGTCGCCCTAAGCCGCATGCTGGCGGCCATCAATCCGCCGCAACCGACTTTTGCAACATGGGGTAATTCCGGGATCGAGCCAGACAAAGGCAAGGGAATCAGCTCTCCAGGAATGTATGAGGCCAACCCTCATATGGCCTCGCAACGATGGAGAGCGGCAATGGAATACTATGTCGGACTAGACGTGTCGTTGAGAAGCAGACATCGATCTGCGTGGTGGATCGGGCGGGGTCGGTCGTGCGAGAGGGCGTGGTCGATTCAGATCCTGAGGCGATCTCAGCTTACGTGAAGTCAAAGGCGCCAGATGCAGTACGCATCGGCCTCGAGACCGGGCCGACGTCCACGTGGCTGTGGACTGAGCTTAAGCGGCTTGGCCTGCCGG
>JANLPY010000386.1:0-2442 GCA_031367505.1 Hyphomicrobiaceae bacterium
CTTGCAATCCGCTCGGCAGATGCGGCGCGATGCGCGCCCATTGCTTGTCACTCAGCCAAAACAATCCAGCGCGCATGGTTCCGCCTCCGAATCAGTTCGGAGATGACAGAATCACAGAGCGCCATTTAGGTACAGACCCTAACGCTGACTGCGCCTGAAATGACGGTTCTGGTCGGTGGCATGCGTGTCCTGAATACCAACGTTGGAGGAGCCCAACACGGCATGTTCACTAAGCTGCCGGAGACGCTGACCAATGACTTCTTCATGAACCTGCTCGACATGAGCACCACCTGGACCACTGCATCGGATGCCCAGGACGTGTTCGAGGGGCGCGCGCGCGCAACGGGTGAACTCAAGTGGACAGGCACGCTTTCGGATCTCATCTTCGGTTCAAACTCCCAGCTCCGCGCCATCGCGGAAGTCTATGGATGTGCGGACGCGAAGGAGCGGTTTGTTCATGACTTCGTAGCCGCGTGCACAATACATTGGTGAGTCCGTCTCACTCAGGCAGAATTCCAGGCCCTTTGCTTCATCCTCGATCGCCTTGATCATCTCCTCTCGCAATGCTGCCGCGAAGCGGCGCGGCGCGGGCCCACACGCTCCCAGATAGCACTCGAACAGCAGTCGTCGGTCCCGAATGTTGCCTACGATCTCGCCGATATCCAACCGCTCGGCCACCGCACCGACGAGGAAGATCCGAAGCTCCTGAAAGAATGGCTGTGCCATCGCTATTTGCACTGCTGCGCCAGTCGTTGCGATGCGTGCCAGACTCTCGGCCATGAAGAACCGATGGAACAGCTCATGCCGGAAGCTCAGTCTGTCGCGTCGCGCATCGATGATGCCGGACGCGTAGATGCTTCGTACCGCGTCTTCCGCGTTCCGCGATGCTGTGGCGGCAAGACGATGGAACTCGGGCAGCGAAATGAACATCGAAAGTCGCTCGGTCATCGACCGCGCCACCGCGACTAAGATGTCTAACGGACCAATCGCACTCGCCCCGCCTCCGAGCCGCGTTCTGCAGTAGGCATCGAAGCGCGCAAAATATCCCGCGTGCTGTGGTAGCTGTGACGCTGTCTCTCCAAAAACTTCCGCATCAAGGCCAGAGTGCACTGCCTCAAGTTCCGCGATAGCGCCGTCGCCAAGCGGTCTGCCCGCCCCGGCTTCGGCAATCCGACGCTTGGTCTCTATGTCAGGCGGAAAGACACTGTACGTCGGTGGTCCGTCCAGGTTAGGCAGGTCTGACGCGGCCTGGCCACTGATGTTAAGGACAATTGGGTACATCCGCGCCATACCCATCAGCGCGCGAGTGAAAGCCTCCTTCTCGGTAGCCGGGCATTCGTGGCAGCCATCAATGAAGAGAGCGATGCGCTGTCCCTCTTCGGCGGCATGCCGCAGCAAAGTCGTTGCATCACCTTCAAAGAAGGGGCGATCGACGCATCCAGAAGCCGCTTAAGGCGGCCGTCGAAATACTTCGCCGCCAGAACGATTGGCACGATTTCGACTTCGGCGGCCCTGGCTGCGAGATGGTGCTGGAGCAAGGACTTCCCACATCCCGTAGGGCCTATAAAAGCGCTTTCCAACATCTAGCCGGACAGGATTGCGTCCGACGAGATCCGCTCGATGTTCCTCTCCAACACGATCGGGGCCAGCGGCCGGGCCTTCGCAAAATAGGCTCGGCTCGCATCCTTGTAGCTTCTTAGTGCGTCCCGACGCGTCATGACTTTGGGGTCTGTCGCCTCAGCCACATCACGCACGCGCCTCAAGCCGAGATGGCCGGCTAACGCCCGCCATGTTGCCAGGTCGACACTCCCAGACCGCTCATCAACCATGGCCAGCAGCTTTTCTGTCGTAACGATGTTGACCTTGAAGTCACTGCTTAGCACTGCCGAACCTGCCGGGGGCGCCGGCTCAAAGGCCAATGCCGCCGACGGATATTCGGCTGTTCGATTGAGTTCGCGCAACGCGTCGGCTACCGCATTCTTGGCATTCAACGCCTGCAGATATGGGTTCGCCCGTCCCGCGAAATCCCGCCACTTGCCGTTGCCGAGCAGCTGTTGCCAGGGCCCGTTGATCGTTCCGCGAACGGGCAGAACTAGGGCCTGTCGTCAGTTGAGCCAAATCAGGACGCAGACCATTGCGACGGCGGCAAGAAACGTATTTGCGAGCTTGTCATAGCGCGTTGAGATCGCCCTGTATTGCTTGATTTTGCAGAAGAACCGGTCGACGAGGTTGCGCTCGCGGTAGAGGGCGAAATCGGTCTTGCGGGGGTGCTTGCGGTTGGCTTTCGGCGGGATGACCGGCGTGATACCGCGCGCTTCGAGCGTTTCGACGAGTGCGTCGGAGTCGTAGCCCTTGTCGGCGAGAAAGGCATCGGGCTCGACCTGATCGATCAACGGCACCGCCTGGGAGATGTCGGCTGCTTGGCCGGGCGTCAGGGACAGC
>JANLPY010000390.1:0-3870 GCA_031367505.1 Hyphomicrobiaceae bacterium
ATCAATTTTCTGGAGGAGTTAACACCGATAGCCGCCAGTGGAGAGATAGTGACGGGTTGTGATGGGTTTCCCAATTGTACCGTTTAAGCGCGGGATCATATGTATAAAATAGGGATATTGGGAAACCCATCACCACCCGTCACTCGGCTGGCAGGCGTCGTCAGGATCCTTTGTGGGGATAGCGTAGTTGGACACCAATGAAGACCATACCGGTATTTAATTTGCGTTTGTCAAATTGACGACCCATTTCCGAGCTGAATCGCTTTTCAGAGCCAGGCTCTTCTCCACCTGCCTCTGCCGTAATCTTCCAGTCAAGATACGCAGATCGGACCGGCAGCTCTGCTTTCGGGGTCGGCTCACAGCGAGCGGCGATCCAGTTTGCCAGTCTGTCCTGCTCCATGAAATATTGCTCAGAGGCGTTCAGAACGGCAAGTGGTGGATTGATGCCCTCGCGATGCCATGCAAGGCATCCCTCCAATGCAAAGGCCAGGATACCTGGCAGCTCCGCCCGCAAAGTCTCAGTCAGCGAAGGGTCAGGGCGCTGAGGTACAAAGGTTAAGGGGACGATATGCAATCGTCGCCGCATTGCCGCGTCCGGACTCCGTAGCGCAGGTTGACTGTTTCCTGCAATCCAGAGCTTGAACTCTGGGCTGAACTCGAACGTATCACCGCGCATCACCCGTGCCGATACCCTGTCCCCTCCGGTCAGGTTCTTGATGCGGGCCTCTGCCCAAGGGCGTCCCCCCTCTACTTCGCTGACCACAACCATGCGAGCACCGCGCATCGCGGCTAAATGCGTTGGATGATGCTCATGCCGCCCTACGGTGAACACGTCGCTCATCGCGGCGACGGCATAATCGCCTAGCATGGCGGCGATGGTGCTCAGCAGGACGCTCTTGCCGTTACCGCCAGGCCCCCAGAGAAATACGAATACATGTTCCCGAATGACCCCTGACAACGTGTAGCCAATCATGCGTTGGAGATAGCCGACCATGTCAGCGTCACCTCCACAGATCTCAGAAAGAAACCAACGAAAGCGAGGGCAATCACCGTGGGGGCCAACCGCAGTAATCTTTGAGAATAGATCGCCCGCCCGGTGAGACCGCACATGCCCGGACTGCAGGTCGATAACTCCGTCGGGAGTATTCAGCGCCCAAGGATCAATATCGAAATCCTCAGCGCGCCGGGCATGTCTCAGATCTGATCGGGCAAGGCGTTCTACAGCGGCCACCGTACCAGCACTTGCTAAGTCTCGAGCCAGAGAGGAGCGAGGCCCAAGTTTCTTGGCAGCGGCACGGCACTCAGCGCGCACCAGATCGGATACACGCAGCGTGTCATCCTTATGCCAACGGCCGCCTTCGGAGCGAAACCATTGTTTTAAGCTATTTACATAAATCAGGCTCCCATCATACTTCTGACTAAATGCCAGGGCGATGGCGTCGTGTGAACGGCTGAGCATGTCGCTGTCCGAGGTTGTTTCTGGTACCAGACCAACCGACCCGGCCGCCGGTCTTATGGAGTCCAATGGCGCTGTCATCTCCGCCCCCATGCCAATATAAAGCCAATCGCGACGGCACGCGCCACGTTGATCTGTTCTGTTCTCAACTCACCGGAAGCATCGGCCGCCGATGAACCCCAATTCACTCAGAATTTTGAGTCGTTCCGATTTTGGCATTGGGAAGCGTGTCAAGATACGCCTCAAAGGAAGCGCGCTCGATGCGTGTGCTGCGCCCCAGCTTGCGTACCTTGAACAATCCGCGGCCAGCGGCCTGGTAGAGGCTTGTCTTGCCTATCGCACCGAGGGCCATGGCCTGCTTCACGGTGAGCAGAAGTGGCTGAACGATAGGCGTAGAATGGGTCTTCTTCAGTGCATCCGATTTAGCGTTCACGGTTGTCGATCTCCTCAATGAGAACGCAGCCTTACGCCGGCGAACAACTGCGAATTAGTCCGAAAAAGACTCCGCTTCGTCGGATTTCGGACTACGGTGATAGCTCTCCACACCTGCCATCAGTTGGCGCCTACTAATGCCCTCGACCCCAGCGGCTTGAGCTACGGCAATTACGAACTGATGAAACAGGCCCTCCTCGGATCGTTTGATAAAGCGCGTCCCACCCAACTCGTCGACGTACCGCGCGCATCTCAGGATGTGATCCTGCTTAGATTTCTCGGAAGCACGGCCAACCTTCGCTTGGGTCGCAGTTAGAAAGCCGCTCTTTTCCGCGTGAGTTGCCGCTGCCTTAAAGCCATCAACACATGCGCGTAGCGTTGCCACAAGCTGATCGTAGTCTTCACCGGAAAGTAGTTTGTCGGGATCACCTGCCCAAGCGTCCGACGGGTTCGGGCGGGAGTCGATCCCTCCGAAGATCTCGTCCCAAGCCGATTCGCCAAGCGCTTGAACGGCACGGAGAGCATCAGAGGCTGCATCACGGGCATGCTCGAGCGCTTGAATTGCCCGGTCGACCTGTTTTTTCCCACCGCGAATTGACGGAGCGGCGTCGAGGCTACCATGAATCATTTCCGTGAACTGGGAAATTCTATCTAGTCGACGCGCCTTATTTTGAGTTGCGTCAGCACGCCGACTGCCAAGCGGAATCATCTGCTCTAAGAGCGAAAGCGCGTCTACCAAAGAGGTAGCGCGCGTCGCTCGATCGATGTCCGTACTGGTCATATTCCGTCCTTCCGGTTGATTAACCTGTTGCCAAAGTGGGGATTGGCACCACGTTATTCTCGGGCCGCTCGCGGGCACAGAATGTCGCCCAAGCAGCCATTAACTCCCGCCGTTTCGCGAGTTGATCGCCACGCTGGTAGGCCGCTTGAACCTTGTTCGGCAACGTGTGCGCGAGAGCGGCCTCGGCGAGGTCTGCTTGAAACACCGTTGCCTCAGCTACCCAATCTCGAAATGTGCTGCGGAACCCATGGGCAGTAATTTTGTCGAATTGCATGCGCCGCAATAGCATCAGTAGAGCCATGTTACTCAACGGCCGACCGCGCCGCGCACCTGGAAACAACCAACCGCCTGCGGCATCGTCACGGAACGGTGCAAGCCCGGCAAGAACAGCTACCGAGGCAGGCGACAGCGGCACCCTATGTTCCTTTTTAGCCTTCATCCGCTCGGCGGGGACGGTCCATATGGCGTCGCTGAGATCAATCTCCTCCCATCGCGCACCGAGAATTTCTCCAGTCCTGGCAGCGGTCAGGATAGCCAGCTCCAGTGCACGAGCAGAAAGCCCATCCTGTGTGCGCAGCGCCTTCATGAAGGTTCCGATCTCACGCCAATGCAGTGCCGCATGGTGTTCAACCGCCTGGACCTTCGATCGCTTGGGAAATGCCATGGCAAGGTGGCCGCGCCTGTAGCGCGGCAATCTGGATGGTGATCAGCGACAATCAGGATGACGTTTGGTAATCGCGACGAAGTCATCATGTTCCCGCTGATTTTCGCTGGCAAGCGTTAAGTCTGAGTTTGATTGTCGGTGCGCGACACAGCGGCTGCGTCCTTGATTGTCGCGCGATTGGGCGGCCGTCCTGGGCCTTTCTGTTTCCGTTCCATCGCCGCGCGGCGGCGATAACTCTCGACGTTGATTTCGAAGATCGTGGCGTGATGAACGAGCCGATCGACGGCGGCGAGCGTCATGGCCGGGTCCGGGAAGATTTTCCCCCATTCTCCAAACGGCTGATTGGCGGTGATGAGCGTTGACCGGCGTTCGTATCGCGCGCTGATGAGTTCAAACAGAACCGAGGTTTCCGCCTGATTTTTGCTGACGTAAGCAAGATCGTCGAGAATCAGCAGATGGAACCGGTCGAGCCTCGCGATGGCCGCCTCAAGTGCCAGTTCGCGCCGCGCGACCTGGAGTTTCTGCACCAGATCGGAC
>JANLPY010000391.1:0-4256 GCA_031367505.1 Hyphomicrobiaceae bacterium
ATGGTGTCCTGCGGAACGGTGACAATCTTGTCGATCATGATCTGGGATGTCTGCAGGAGACCGTTGGCAGGGGAGGGTGCAACGGTGAGACGGAACAAGGGCGCGTCGATGATGTCGGTCGTCACGAGGCAGAGGGTCACGCTGCCGAGCGCGGAGAACAGATCCGACTGAAGGATGAGCGCCAGGCGCGGCTTGCCACTGTAATGTCCCTTCGCCGCGACGGTGACGATGTCGCCGCGCTTTATGTGTTGTCCCAAGCGGCAATCTCCGAGATGAAGTCAAGGGCGGGCTTTTCCTGGGCGGAACGGGCCGCAAGGCGTACCTACTTGCGGCATTCGGCGGAAAACCCCGCCGCCCGCGTATCGGGAACCCAGATCTGTACGGGGCGCAGGCCCTTGCGGCGCAGGCGGCTCCTATAGCGCCTCTGCTTCTCCTTCTGGGTCAGGTGGGTGTCAGTCGCCATAGATGTTCCCTTCCGTGATGTCCTGGTCACATGTTACCTGATTCTTAAGCCGGGGTTTAAACCGTTGAGACAGAGCGCTGTTTTCAGAGGCCTGCTCGTCGGTCACGCTGCAGGAGGGGCGTTCGATCGTAACGTCCTGTATCCTGCGCCGAGTCTGGACCGATCAGGTACGGACGCGTTCTCACGTAGACGGAACAACGTGGCAGGAGTCAAAGAAGCCGTTGAAGCGGTGGGGGCCTACATCCACGATCTCCCGCATCTACCCGGTGTTTTTCTGCCATTGGCGTTCGAGTTCCATGTTGTTGTTTTGTTCATCATGTTGGGGATGTGGTGCTCCGCCGCGTGCCCGCTACCGGCATCATGCGTACGTTGCAAGTCGGGGAACGCGCCACGCGCTTGGCTCAGGGCATCGCGGAGTTTGGTCGCATCGAGAAGACTCTCCATACCTTGACCTACATCGATGACGAGGCCATGCACCGCCGCACGCTCGTGCAGCTCAATCGCGGCGAAGGGCGCCATGGGTTGAGTCGCATCGTATTTCACGGCAAGCGCGGTGAACTACGGCAGCGCTACCGTGAAGGCCAGGAAGATCAAACTCGGTGCCCTCGGATTGGTGGTCAACATGATCGTGTTGTGGAACACCATTTACATTCAGGCGGCACTCGAACAATTGCGAGCGGAAGAATTTCCCGTGATGGAGGCGGACATTCCGCATCTGAATCCTCACATCCACGAGCACATCAATATGCTGGGCCGCTACTCCTTCGCCGTCCCGGAATCAGTCACCCGTGGCGAGCTGCGCGCGCTCAGAAACCCCGCCGCTGGCGATCCTTAACCCGGTTTCCTGTTCCATTGCGCCCCAGACCCCACTATCGTAAACCCGTCGGTTGCGAAACAGTATCCATGAGCTCCTTGTAGTCAAAATGCGCCGCGATGTTGCTAGGGTGCGTCACGAACAAGGGACCGAAGCTGGCATTTTGATCGTGCATCAAGCCAAGCACGGTAATCATGCGGGACTGAATATTCCGGATGGTCGACTCTCCGGCCAATGCTGCCATCACGGCAGCGGCTACGGCATGTGCTGCGAACGCATCCGATCCAAAGTTGGCCGGTATAGGCGTACTCGACGTCAGTATCTACCGCAGCCCGTCTGATATCGCCTCATCCGAGTTTCGCCAGTTCTGGATCTGAATAAACGCGGTGTTCTCAAGACTACGCAATCGCGTCGCGGCAATCGCTTGAGCGACCACGACCGCGGATTTCTCGGCTTGGCCCGCTGTTACAGGCCTACCGGCCAGTGTTATTGGTTTCAGGTCTTTCAAGGTTTCTTGTCGAATGACATCGGCCCACTTGATGTGGTCACTGAACTCCAGCAGGCGGACGGTCGAAGCGGCGAGAAATCCACGCAGTATGTCGGCCGGATGGGGATCACTATCCGGTCCGGCGCTGCGTAACGCTCCACCAAAACCGCGGAAGAACGCTATTAAACCTATGCCTGCAGCCGGTCCCATATTGAGAATTCCCAGTACATCGGATGCCGTTTCGTCGATGCGATCCGCCCAGTAGCCCGCGAGGGTTTTCAGACCGGCCGCCATTAGACTTTTGCGCACAACGTTGGTCACCTCCTGTTTGAGTCCGGTATCAGCGCTCAAAATGTCGTGCCCGGCCGTCTCGTGTCCGATCGACGACCATGCCATCAGGCCGAGGCGGGCATTCGACGGAGGCAGGCTGACCACAGCTGCGGTGGGGGGTGTGCTAGTGGCCAGGCGGAAGCTTGCTGTGGCCTCGATGGGCCAAGTATAAGGGCCGGAGGCGGGCTCGCCGAACTTCACCATGGGTGCCGTCACACCCCGATCGGGCTTCTTCACTGCGGCCCGATCTTCCGCACTGAGGAAGCCGTCGTATAGGTCACTGACCAGTTCCTGGAACGCGCGCAAGGCGGCGTGTTGGAATCCCTCACTAGGCTGCAACAGAGCCTGCGCCATGTCCATCATGAGCCGCCCTTGGCGCTCATCGTTCGGATCAGAAGCGAGAATTTGCTCGAACCCGGCTTGCCCCAGTCCGTTCAGGGTATGCAAGTACGGGTCGAACATCCCGGTCTGATATATGGGGGCCAGTTTCTCCCGTGCTGAAGGCAATCGTAGCATCAGATTTGGAAAATCGCGGGGATCAGAAGGACCCGGATCGGGATCACGAATTGCAGCGTTGGCGTCGGCGACACACTGCGCCAAGTTCACAAGCGGCCTTGCAGCAATAACAGCCGATGGCCGGGTCGCCACTGCCGGGCCATTTACGGCTTTTTTCTTCGCCATGCGTGCCATATAACCTCCGCTATTGATCCGTGATCGATCTAATCCGTCGTTGTTTGACGTTCCGATTGAAAACTGGCACGCACTCCATTCTTCTTTATGGTGAATCTAAATGGGACGTCACTCATCATGAGCCTCCTTACGTTCGTCGTTATTCCAAAGATTCCACAACCCAAATGTAAGAAGCGAGATCCCTACCTCTTGGATGCGTGGCTCGGGACCAGTGCGAGTCCATACATGTTGTCGGATCGGTCCGTCCCGGGGGAAAGATCGCCACAATCGAGTCATCCCGGCCATCGCACCCTTCAAAAGACGCCGACGCGTTCCCACCCATGTCCTGGTCGGACGTTCAGACCACCGTCAATTGCCCTTGTTCCTTCGACCACGACCGACCTGTGCGGCTACTCCGCGGCAATAAGGGCCCAACAGACGATCGCGCTACACACAGAACTCCAGCGGCCAAACCCCTTGTAGATCTGCCCCGCGAGTGCCGCTTGTTGTTTGAGTGTCATGCCTGCAGTCTTAATCTGCGGATCGGACACGTTTCTGACCGCCAGGTAGCGGGGGGCCTTGGCTCCCATCTGACTGCATACCAGGCCAAGCACGGCATCACCCATCTCCGACACGGCACCAAGCCCCTGAAGGCCGTAGTGATTGTCCGACGTATCGAACCCAAAGAAATCCGTTGTCACGACTGAGGAGGTGAGTGCGCCCGGCGAAACCCTCAGAATCTTCGGGAGTCGGGTGTTGTCCTTCGGGAGCTGCGCCGCATTGACTTTGAAGAGTGCCCGCGCCGAGGCGAAATGTGCCGCGTTGGCAGGACGACTCCGATACGACGCATGGTGAAAGGGCTCTTTCTTAAACTTCGACAGGCAATCGAAGCGCACAACCGGACTGACAACCACGTCACCGACTTCAAACTGCTTGCCGATCCCTCCGGCTGTCCCAGTCGTAAGAACGAGCTTGGGCTGCACTTCGGTGATAATCTGCCGCCACACGTCTTCATTCGGAAGTTGCGGGCCGTCTTGCGACATATGGGAATCGGACTTGAACATGACCACCGACGTCCGGCCGATCCTCATCGTCCAGTAGGTACCCAGACGCTTCGCCTAGCGTGCCGGGCAGCCGCTACGCATCTTGCGCGAGATCGAAGCGTAATTGTGCGTGTACGGACGATAATCGTTTCGAGAATCCTTGCCGGGTGTCAGGACGCGACTCAGCGCATGACCTTCATCGACGGTCCAGGTGACGACCAACACATCCGCACGCGGCAGGGGACTCCCACTCCGCCCGTGGGGTGCAGCGCCAGTCTTCGGCGCCAGTCCTCTGGGCCACGGCACATCCGTATAGCGCGAGAGTCCAGTGGACGTCGTAAACGCCAAGAACTCTCTTCCATGTGGTGCTTCAGAATCGAAATCGATCATCTCTCGCTGCTGATCCTCCCCGCGAGACGATTGCACCGCCCGCGCAAACGCAAAGGTGGA
>JANLPY010000418.1:0-3137 GCA_031367505.1 Hyphomicrobiaceae bacterium
TCCACCTTGGAACTTGACGTTCGCCGAAGCCGCTGGGCAAGACGGAGTTGGCGACTGCGGTCGTTCGCGCGCACCCACCGACGACTGCGACAAGTTCGCGGCCGAACGGCTGATTTCGAAAGTCACGAACTTGCGCTACCGGCCCGTTGCAGTCCTTCTCCACGGCGATTTCGAGCCCTCAAACCAGTCGGAAGACAGGGCGAATCAGTGACTTGCTAGCGCGGGCAGCGGAACGACGGTGTCCTGCGAGTTGACAATCTGCCAGCATTTGTCGCGCTCGACCCAAGTGTCGGTCCAGATGAACTTGCCACGTCGCCCGCCCGTCTTGGTCCAGGTTTCGCTACCCTGTGCGACTACGGTGCTGCCGAAGAAGCGAATATGCACGTAGTCGGCCGTGTTGGTGAGGAAACCCCCGCCACTTTGTTCGGCCTCGGCTACGGCGATCTTCTTGTCGATGACGCGCCCGTCGAGCACCCACACGAAGTCCTCGGCCAGGATTCGCTTGACGACGGACGCATCGGTTGTGGGTACCGAAGCGGCCCACTCTTCAGAACTTTTGCGGATGTAGCTTTCCACTTCCGCCTGCGACGAGAGCACAGGCCCGGGGCAGGTCGAGGCTGCCGCCGTTGTTGGCGCAGTCAGTCCAGCGGTCGCTGCCAGCAATACATGCGCGCCTATCAAACGGTGAACCGCTCCTGGTGTGAACCTCGTCATGCGGGTGACCTGCCCGGATATTTCGGCCCAATGATTTCTAGGAAGATGTCTCTCCCATAGCACCGCGAAAGCGCTAGACGTCGAGTCGAGGGCCGCCGTCGTAGGAATAAGACGCGGGTCGAACGGCCGAGGCATCTCGATGTGAACAAGTCGATCCTAGGGGATGGTGCGCCGGGCCCGCTTTCAGATAGTGTCCAGGAAGGTTTGCGCTTCATTTGGCAAGGCCGATCGAACGTCAAGTCGTGAGAGTCCCAACGGACGTAGTCGCCCTCGCCCTAGCATCAAGGACAAAAGCATGCCCGCGCCAGGAAGGACAACGCCAGCCTGCCCACCAACAGTCTCGGGAACGTCAAGCAGGCACGGTCGTGCTGGCACATCCGCTGAATTGATGAGGTTTACTTAACAAGTTGGCCCTGAGCGAAAAACTACTGCCATAGTTGCGCTGGACTGAAATTCGCGCGGCCGACCAATGAACGCTCACGGCCCTTCGCGACAAAAAGCGTGCCGCCTAGAACCGCCGGTGACAGCGATGAACAGGACGATCGGCGACAGACGGGCGCATCGCGAAGCATCAATCGACCTAGTACGACGCAGCCCCGCAATGAAGTCGCGCCAACTTGTGAATGATCTCGGCCAGGTCGCTTGCCTTGCAGCGACATTGATCTGTTGCTCGAACGCTGTCGGCGACGACGGCTGCCTCTATGCAGACAACGTGGAGAGCACCAGCTTCTCTGGTTGCGCCGACGACCCCCTTCATTTGGCTAGCCAGCCGGCCGTGCTGGCTTCGATCAAGGCGCTGGGTCTGAGCGGCGTGCCACTCACGCTCATCGGCTGCCGTGAGGCACCTTTTCTCACTCGACCCGGAAAGAGCCCGTATGCGAGAAGTTACGAAATACTCTATCCGCTCGGGCAGAAATCAATCGAATCCTATTTTTCACCGATCACCCACGAGCTTGCTCATGTATTCCAGAGTGAACTTGCCGGAGGCATTGGGAAGCTAACGCTCGAAACTCGTTCTTTGCAGCGCGAATTGGGCGCAGACTTCCTGACAGGCGTCCTATTCAAGAATGCTTCAAACATTGCCGCAATCCAATTCCAGATGACTGTCGCTCTGATGAGCCTGTATCGGGAATTGGATGAAAATGCCCATGGCACCCCGGTTCAGCGCAATTCCGCATTTCGGCAGGGCGTATATCTTAAGTTTTCCGATTTTGGCAAAGACTTTCGAAAAGCGAACGACGAGTTTCAGGAGAATCGTTATGGATCTATCGCCAGCCGTCCGTAGTTCCGCCGTAGGATTCCTTATGGCCGCCGCCCTAGGATCTGCCAACGCAGACATCAATATGAATGTCCTCAACGCTTGTGCGGACGTCAATGCACTTTACCAAAGCCTCAACAGGGGCGAAGACTTCAGGTGTCGATCCGCGCGCGGCATCCTTGAGCGTGGGCTGGAGCAGCGGATGACGGTGAATCCATCGGTGAAGTGGTGTTTCATTTCACAGCCCACATTCAGCTCATTGCGTGGAACATCATGCATGCAAACGAAATACAAAGGAGCGAACGAGCTCTTTTGCTTCCGGAACGCAGACGAGGACGACATCGAAACTTATAAGCGGGAGTTCAAGACGACCTACGCACCTCGCGTTGCGAAATACTTGGATCAAGCTCGAACCTGCGAGGCCTCCAACGGCGACGCCTCTGTCGGCCAAAAGACGCTTTCTCCCATACAGCTTAATCTCATTGCGCAGTTTGACATGGGGTTCACTGTAGCACTCGGCACGAAGAACCCGTCAACGGTCAGCTATCTGCACGGGTACGCCACGCTGGATCCCGATTTGCCTGCCGCCGGCACGACTGCGATCGAGTTCGCCTACATGCTGGTGGGCGGCAACCTAGGAACGAGTGACGACATACCAACGAGAACCGTGGGAAAGTTGAAGGTTGCCCTTGATCCTATGCACGAGGTGACCAAGACGTTCAAACAGGCCATCGAAAGATCTGGGGTTCCTGTCGCGATTCAAGCGATCTCCATAGATGTTCGAAGGCCTGACAGCCTGGAAGTTTCGGAAGCAGACAAAAATTTGAAACTGGAACAATGGCTCGATAAACTGAGTGATGCGGTCACTGCTGAAGGGTTCGAGGAGGTGTCCGACCGAGAGTTAAGAAGGCTCAGCGGACTAAATCACGATGGTTGGGTAGATCGCATGGTTAGTTCGCAGCCATACGGCGTACGCGACGACGCGAGGGACATGTTGTCGGACCACTTGAAAGTGTTGGTCAACAAGAAGCACTCGTGTATTGGCAACGACGAAGGTGCCTTAATGGCAATAATCACGGGAATGAAACCCGCTTCGGGAGTTCGAAACAACTATGGCGCCGTCAGCGTTCTGAGCTTGGGAGTCGCTTCGTGCGGACGCGCCGAT
>JANLPY010000452.1:0-1624 GCA_031367505.1 Hyphomicrobiaceae bacterium
CTCGGATCAATGCACGGTTGTAATTCGCACGACAACTTTCTTATAGCCTCGACGGAAATCAGAACGCAGCGCAGCCAAGCGTTACAAAGAGATGATTTTGTGCCGTAAAGTTCGGAATCGGAGAAAAACTGATGCGAACGCGGTAAAAATATTTTTTGGGTTTGCTACACTAGTGTCCGGTTTACTTAGGCGTTGACAGGTCTAGGTCTTTGTTTTTCGCAATTTTTTGGCTTCAGATTGGTGGTGTCGATTTGAACGTGCTGGCGCAGGCTCCGGAGGGGATTTCCCGGGGAGTTGCGCATGAACGCCGGCAAGACGCTGTTCGCTCAGCTGATGGACTTCGTGCCGTGGAGCACGTTCACGCGGCTGGTCACCCGCTACGGCGGCGACGTCCGCGTCCGGGCGCTGACCTGCGGCGAGCAGTATCGAGCCATGGCGTTCGCCCAGCTGACCTACCGCGAGAGCCTTCGCGACATCGAGACCTGCCTGTCGGCGCAGGCCGGCAAGCTCTATTCCATGGGCTTTCGCGACCCTGTCCGGCGCTCGACGCTGGCGGACGCCAACGAGACACGCGACTGGCGCATCTGGGCCGAGTTGGCGCAGCGGCTGATCGCACAGGCTCGAAAGCTCTACGCCGACGAGGAGTTGGGGCTCGATCTGAAGAACAGCGTCTATGCTCTGGATTCCACGACCATCGACCTGTGCCTGTCGGTCTTTCCGTGGGCGCACTTTCGCACCACCAAGGCGGCAGTGAAGATGCACACGCTGCTCGATCTGCGCGGCAATATCCCGAGCTTCATCCATATCTCGGACGGCAAGCTGCATGACGTCCACGCCCTCGACATGCTGGTGCCCGAGCCCGGCGCGATCTACGTCATGGATCGCGGTTACGTCGACTTCCAGCGGCTCAATGTGCTGCATCAGGCCGGCGCCTTCTTCGTCACCCGTGCCAAGTCGAACATGGATGCGCGACGCCTCTACTCCGCGCCGTCCGACCGCGCCAACGGTATCATCTGTGATCAGACCATCGCGCTCAACGGTGTCCAGACCTCTCAGCATTATCGCGAGCATCTGCGCCGTATCCGCTTCAAGGATGCCGAGACCGGCAAGAAGCTGGTGTTCATCACCAACCAGCGCACGCTGCCCGCCGCGACCATCTGCGCGCTCTACAAGAGCCGCTGGCAGGTCGAGCTGTTCTTCAAGTGGATCAAGCAGCATCTGCGCATCAAGAAGTTCTACGGGACCTCGGTCAACGCGGTGAAGACGCAAATCTGGATCGCCGTGTCGGTCTACGTCCTCGTCGCCATCGTCAAGAAGCGCCTCGACCTCGACGCCTCGCTCTACACTTTGCTACAGATCCTCTCGCTCACGCTGTTCGAGAAACTACCCATTCTACAGGCCCTTTCGCAGGATCAGCCCACATCCGAATACCCCGCCATTGGCAACCAGCTGAATCTGTTCGATAGTTAGCCGGACACTAGTAATGTGGGGCCATTACTCCGGACGCAAAAGACGAGTGGCGATCGGGTAAAGGCCTTCCTGGCCGATGACGATGACGTTGAGGCCATCCGGGCCGAACAACGGATCGAAGGCCTTGTCGAGCACATTGAGGCCGCCGGTAAAT
>JANLPY010000461.1:0-3347 GCA_031367505.1 Hyphomicrobiaceae bacterium
GTGTTCAGCATGTCCTCGACCTTGCCGGCCAGCAGTGCCTTGCGCTCCTTTTTATCGGTCGCCCCGGCCAACAGTGCCTTGAACGTCAGCATTTCGCCGAACACGGACGCCGTTTCAGCCAGCGTTAGCGGAGTTTGCGACAACAGCGGCCCCTGTTTGGCGGCCAGCACCTGGTGTACGCCGTGCCCCAACTCATGAGCGAGCGTCATCACGTCGCGCGACTTGCCCTGGTAGTTGAGCAGCACATAGGGGTGCGCCGACGGCACTGTTGGATGCGCGAATGCACCGGGTGATTTGCCGTCACGGGTTGGCGCATCAATCCAGCGCTTGTTGAAGAAATCACCGGCGATCTGAGCCATCTCGGGGGCGAAACCACGATACGCCGATAGCACCATCTCCTGCGCTTCGGCCCACGGGATGATCCGTTCTGGTTTTTCCGGCAGTGGCGCATTCCGGTCCCAATGCGCGAGCCGATCCAACCCCATCCACTTCGCCTTCATCGCGTAGTATCGATGCGACAACTGCGGATATGCGCCCTGGACCGCTGTTACGAGCGCCTCGACCACAGGCCCCTCGACGCGGTTCGACAGATGGCGCGCATCGGCGATGTCTACGAAGTTACGCCAGCGGTCGGAGATTTCCTTGTCCTTGGCCAGCGTGTTGGTGATCAGCGTGAAAAGGCGGATGTTGTCCTTGAACGTGACCGCCAGTGCCTCGGCGCCAGCCCGGCGTTGCGCACGATCCGAACTGGTCAGCATGTTCAGCGCCGGTTCGATCGAAATCGGTTCGGCGTGGCCTTCGACCTTGAAGCGCAAACCGGTCATCGTCTCGTCGAACAGGCGATTGAACGCGCCGCGCGAGGTCTGGCTCTTTTCGTGGAACAACGTCTCCAGCTTCTCGTCGAGCTGATGCGGCTTTTCTTTCCGCAAATCATCGAGCCATGGCTTGTACCGTGCGAGCGCCGGCACCTTCAGCGCGGTTGCCAGGGCAGCGTCGTCGATCTGATTGATTTCGAGTTCGAAGAAAATCAAATTGGCCGAAATGTTCGTCAGTTGCTCCGACGTGTCGCCGTAGAATTTTGCTCGCGCCGGATCGGATTGATTGCCCGCATAAAGGAGGCCAGCGTAGGAGCCGAGGCGACCCATCAAGTCCGATAGATCCTCATAGGCGTGAATGGCATCGGCAAGCGCCTGGCCGTCGGTACCGAGACCGGCGATCTTGCCCTGGTAGAGCGCCTGAATGTGCTTCGCCGCGGCCGCTGCCTTGGCCAGATCAGCTTTTACCTCCGGTGCATCGATGCTCGCGTAGAGGTCAGCGAGGTTCCACTCCGGCATCGCGCCGAGATCAGCCGAATTTGTTGATCGGGATGCAATGGCCGCCAATATGGGGAGAGGTGAATGCGCGCGCATGTGGGGTTCCTTGGCTTGTTGAGCCCCAACCTTGACGTGCCAAGCTGGCTCAATCAAGGAGCCAAACGCGCAACCGCGCCCAATCTGCATCGCGTCAGATTTGCGAAGTAATCCGATAACGTCTTCAGGAAAAAAATGGTGGAGCCAAGCGCGAATTCTTGGAAAATACCAGAAATTCCTAAGAATTCCGAGAGCGTCCACCCACCCATTATTTGCGAACATTTATTCACCACAAATATGCTGCTTGCTGACTGATGGCAACTCAAGAGGTTTGCTCCCATCCAGCGTTCGTTGTGGGCTTAAGTGTGGGGTGCAAGTACCCTGTGCTTGTTCGAATTCGATGCTGGGGGTGTAATCATGTCTCAGCAACGTATGCCGTACCGAAAACAACTAACCGCAATCGCTGTGCGACAGCTAACCAAACCGGGTCGTTACTCAGACGGCAACGGACTTTATCTACTCGTCGATCCGTCAGGTGCCAGGCGTTGGCTATTGCGAATCGTGGTCCAACGCCGCCGCCGCGACATCGGGTTAGGCAGTGCCCGATTGGTGCCGCTCGCGACCGCACGCGAAACCGCTATTGAGATGCGTCGTCTCGCGCGCGCCGGTGGCGATCCTATAGCCGAGCGTCGGCGTCGGCGCATGCTCGCACCAACGTTCAAAGAAGCGGCCAAGTCTGTCCATGCTGAAACAGTCGTAAGTTGGAAGAACGCGCGCCATGCCGCGTCGTGGCTGACCACTCTTGAAACGTATGCATTTCCCATTATCGGCGATCGGCCGGTCGATCAGATTGAGACCGCGGACATCCTAAAAGTTCTGGCACCAATCTGGCTGACAAAGTCTGAGACCGCTCGGCGCGTTCGCCAACGAATGCGTACCGTGTTGGACTGGGCGCGTGTCGCCCATGGGCTTAAGGGTTTAAACCCTGTCGAGGGGGTCGAGCGCGGCCTGCCCAAACAGACAGACCGAGGCGAACACTATGCGGCAATGCCCTACTCGAAAATTCCAACGTTCATCGCCGAGTTGCGAACGCACTCAGTCGAGAACCCGCCGTTGCTTGCCTTTGAATTTCTAATTCTCACTGCCAGTCGCACAAACGAGGTCTTGATGGCTTCCTGGGATGAATTTGATCTCGATGAATTAACATGGACGATTCCGGCACGGCGAATGAAAGGAAACGAAACCCACATCGTGCCGCTTTCCCAACGATCCCTGACTTTGCTTCGCTGCATGAAATCGATCGCTGGTGATAAAGGCCTCGTGTTTCCTGGGCGAGGCGTTGGGCGGCCTTTGTCCAACATGGTGTTCCTGATGACGTTACGACGCATGGAGTTGACCGTGACTGCGCACGGTTTCCGCTCATCATTTCGCGACTGGGCGGCCGAGGAGACGGTGTTTCCGAATTTCGTAGTGGAGAAGGCGCTTGCGCACGCCATAGAAAACAAGGTCGAGGCAGCTTATCGGCGAGGTGATCTGTTGAAAAAGCGGCGCGAGTTGATGGAGGCGTGGGCCGCATACTGCGACGGCGCGCCGCCGAACACACAGATCGAAGGCGTAAGACTGGAGCCAAAACTGAATTTCAACTCAAATGAGTACTGAGTTGTGGCGCATACGATCGGCAACGCCGTCGAGCGCGCCTATCGGTGTGGCCCGTCTTCGCGAGCGTCCGGCGGTCGCCGCCTTGGCATTGGAATTCCTTATCCTAACTGCCGGCCGGTCGGGCGAGATTCTGGGTGCCCAATGGCAAGAGATCGACCTCGAGGCGCACGTGTGGACCGTGCCACCTGAACGTATGAAAGAGCTGGCTGCGGTTTTTTGCACAGGGCGTTGAGTGGATTTTCTGCCTGACAGCGCGCACGCTGGTGCCCGCGAATCAGGAGACCCGATGAAGAAACGTACACGCCGGAACCACTCGCCGGTTTTCAAGGCGAAGGTGGC
>JANLPY010000508.1:0-8536 GCA_031367505.1 Hyphomicrobiaceae bacterium
CGTGAGAACCGGCAACAGGTTGAAATTCTGGAACACGAAGCCGAGCTGGCGCGACCGGAAGTCCGACAGCGCATCGTCGGTCATCGACTGCACGGCCTTTCCGCCGACCATGATCGTGCCCTGGTCGGGCCGGTCGATGCATCCGATCAGGTTCAGCAGGGTTGTCTTGCCGCTTCCCGATGGCCCCGAAATGACGGTGAAGCGGTCCGGCAGGATGACGAGGTTGATGTCGATCAACGCCGGGACGTCGACCGCGTCGAGCCGATAGGTGCGCGAAATGCCCTTCAGAACAACGGGGTGCGCTAGATTTCTGGACCGCTCGTCTGGCAACATTTCAGGCGTCGGCATCCCGTGCGGTCTTCACTTACAACTCCGACCTAGAGCCACCGCTGCGTATCGGATTCGAGCTTGGGTTCGGCATTGGCGGGAAGGTTGCACGTAGAAGCATCTGGCGGTTCGCATGTCAATGATGCTAACTGCTTTGCGGTCGCTCACCCGTTCGGTGTTGCGACGCTGAATATGCCGTGACGGCTGGCGTATCAAGACCCATCGATACTCTCGATGAGATAAGTCATGTCGAACAGTGCGGTAGAGATCGTCACTCGTCGTGCTGAGCTTCATCGCCAGTCGGGACCGCTCAAGATGGGGCGCAGCGTTGTCGAAGGTATCTGAATGCGCCCCAAGTTGCTGAGCAGCAGTGTGGCTGGAGCTTGCTGACGAACTCCTGATGACACAACGCGCGCTAGCTGCCCCCGAGGCACGATTTGCACGAATTTGCCAGAGAAGCGCTGGTTAGAATGCGAGTCGAACACACTTCGGCTGTATCAGCGAATGCTCGATTGCGAACTCGATGCGCGCGACGCACGCCAGGCCCCAGCGAGTGAGCACTGCCGAGGGCCATACGAGAAATGGTCGACTTGCCGAGCGGTGACAGTCTGATGAAGTGGCCAGGCGGCTGCCCGAAGTTCGTGAATGATCAGTCAACTTGCGGCCGACCGCGCTCACGGTCCCCTACCCGCAGTGTCGTTTAAGATGTGGCCTGAGCCGGGCCGCTAAAGAGCAATGAGTTTAATGGTGCTTATATCTGGTTTCACTCAAGATGTTACTGCACGGTGACGTAGACCTCGCCCAGCGTTTGTTTCCACACGAGTCACAACAATGAGATCATGCCGCAATTGCTTACTGCCGGAAGCGGCGCCGGATGCAGAACTGGACGCACATGGTATATGTCGCGCGTGCCGCGAATACACGCCCCATGATTTGGAGTCTTCGGAAGCCCTTCGCCGCTTGCGCGAGTCCGACCTTGAAAATGCACTGCGAGATTGTCGCGGACAAAGGTCTTACGACTGCTTGGTACCGTTGTCCGGCGGCAAGGACAGCGTTTATTTGATCTACAAGCTCAAGGTGGAATATGGGCTGCGGGTACTGGCGCATACCACCGATATCGACATTGGAGAGGTCGCTTGGGCAAACATCCGGCGGGCTGTCGACAAACTCGATGTCGAGCATGTTATCTATCGCCCGTCGATGGCGTTCTATCGGCAGTTGTTCCGCTGGTTGTTGATGAACCAAGAGGCGCGCGGTGCCGTGCATACCATCTCCTACGTCTACGCACCGCTGTTCGAAGGCAATGCGTTGAACGTGGCCACGGACAAGGGCATTCCCCTCGTTCTAGCCGGCTACTCACCCGGTCAACCAGTGCCCGAACGCATGGAGTATGAGTTCCCACGTCTGGCCATTTCTGAGGTCGACTGGACGCCACCGGAACTGCTTGCCTCGGGTGAGTTCAGCGCCGAGGATCTGGGGCGGTTCTGGAACCCCAAGCGTTATGTGCGGGGCACGCAGTTTCCACGCTACCTGGCCCCGTTTCATGCTTGGCGCTACGACCAGGACGACATCATGAAAAAGGTTGTCCAGCTGGGCCTGATCGGGTCGACAAAGAATGCCAGCCCAGTTTTCTCAAACTATCCAATCAATTGGCTGCTGATGTATTCCGACCTCAAGAGTTTCGGCTACAACCCTTACGCGCCGGAGTTCTCCGCCCTGATCCGCGAAGGGAAGGCGAACAAACAATACTGGAAACTCATGGGCAAGATCGTCGACTTCATCACCCTGAAGAAAATTTATCTCGGTCGCCACGTATCGCAGCACATGCAATGGCTCGGCTTGCGTGATGAGGATCTGCGCATAACGAGGCCAAGCCGGCGCGACTGGCCTGATTTTGTTTACGAAGACTGGGCCAATGTCGCGCCGGGTGTCGGGCTCGCGTACGGCGAACCGGCTCAATGATGGGCGGCCCTGTGGATCTCACGCAGTTTCCTGTGGAGCCCAACTTGTACGAGGAACTGCGGGGCATTCTGGGCCCCGACGGCATGATCACCGATGCCGATGCAGTCGAACGCTGCACCCGAACATGCCTTCCGTTTCGCATGATCCCCTCGATCGTGGTTTATCCGCGCAACACCGAGCAGGTGCAAGCCGTCGTCAAGGCCGCCGCGCGCGCCGACATACCAATCTGGCCCGTGAGCACGGGCAAGAACTGGGGCTACGGCGAAAAGAGTGCGGTCTACGACGCCGGCATCACCATGGTCTTGGAGCGAATGATACGCATCCTGCACGTGGACGAGCAACTCGGCTACGCCGTCCTGGAACCCGGCGTAACCTACAAGCAGCTAAACGATCACCTGAAACAGACTAGCTCCCGCCTTTGGGCCGACGCTGCGGGCACTACCCAGTACGCGAGCGTGATCGGGAATGCGCTCGACAAAGGTCGCGGGCTCACGCCGATGGCAGATCATTTCGGCTGCCTGTGCGGCATGGATGTCGTGCTGTCCGACGGTAGCCTGCTCGAGACTGGCGGCGGACCTGTTGGCAACAACCACGTCCGCCACACGTACAAGTGGGGCGTCGGGCCCTACCTCGACGGCCTGTTCGCCCAGTCGAATCTCGGCATTGTAGTCAAGGCGGGCATCTGGCTAATGCCGGCGCCGGAGAAGTTCGACTTCGCGGCCTTCGAATACAAGGCTGCACCAGACCAGTTGGGAGCGTTTATCGACGACCTTCGTGAACTCGTTTTGGCGCGTGCAATCCGTTCGCACCCCCACCTGGCGAACGACTTCGCGATGATGTGTATCTTGTCCCAATACCCGCATGACATGCTGGCCGGCCGGCGCCATCTAAGCGAAGATGCCGCCGCCTTGTGGCGCATGCAGCACGGCGTGGCGCGTTGGACCTTCGGTTGCGGCCTCTACGGCAGCGCGGAGGAGGTTCGCTACCAGAAGCGCATGATCCGGAAGGTACTTGGCCGTTACGGGATGGTCCAATTTATCGGCGCGGCGGTACGCGATGACTGGTACGGACGAGTTGTACGGTACGTGGCGCCAGTTATCAATCGGATCCTTGGCAAGTCGCCGGAGTTCACCGACGTTATGGTGCCGGCGATCGATTTATTCCGCGGCATCCCGACCGACGAATTCGTGCGTCAGGCCTACTTCAAGTCGCACAAACAGAAACCAGACACGGACATCGACCCAGCGCGCGATGGCTGCGGCATGGTGTGGATCGGACCGGTGGCACCCTTCACGTCGGAACACGTGATGAAAGTACTGGCGCTGACCAAGCGCATCTTCGACAAGCACGAGTTCGATTTCTTCGTGGAGGTCATCGTGGAAAGCGCCCGTTCGGTGATCGTACTGGTGGGCGTGTTTTTCGACCGTAACGACGCTGCAGACGCCGAACGTGCCAGGGCTTGGTACGGCGAGGCTCGCGAGGCTTATGTCGAGCATGGCTACCCCCCATACCGCGCCACATCCATGAGCATGCCCAGCGCTCTTGATGCAAACCCTGCGGCCAAGGCTTTCATCGCATCGCTCAAACTCGCCGCGGATCCGCAAAACCTGATCGCTCCCGGTCGCTACGGCACGCCCACCCGGTAGGCGACAAATCAGAGTGAAGAACATCTTCTTGACCGGTGCAACAGGCGCCATCGGCAGCGCCTTGTTGCCCCGCCTACTTGAAGATACGGACACTTCCGTAACCATGCTCATTCGCGCTAAGGACGAGGATGATTTGCGCGCACGACTGGGCGGTTTGCTGGCTTACTGGAATTACTGCCCCGGCGACGTCCGAGCTGCGCGCATTCGCGCTTTGCGTGGTGATATTTCGCAGCCGGACTTCGGCCTGCGTACCGAAGAGCATGCCAAGTTGGCTGGTGAGACCACGCAGATCATTCACTGTGCTGCGAGCGTCAAGCTGAACATGACGATGGATCAGGCCCGCATGACGGCTGTCGTGCCGACGCGCACCGTGCTTGCTCTCGGCCGCCTTTGCGCCCAGGCTGGCACCTTGCGCAAGATCGACCTGGTCAGCACCGTGGGCGTCTGGGGGCGTACGCCCGGTCAGATGCCGGAACGCCGACTGCCCGAGGTCAGCAACTTTCACAACACCTACGAAGCCGCCAAGTCGGAGGCGGAAAGTTTGATCTGGGCCGAAGGCGATGGCTTGCCGATCACCGTGCATCGGCCCAGCATGGTGGTCGGGTCTACCGGCAGCGGCCGTGTAGTCCACTTCCAGGTTTTCTACCACCTGTGCGAGTTCCTGTCCGGTGCGCGCACCTTCGGCATCATGCCGGACCTGGGCCAGACGAGGCTCGACACGATCCCGGTCGACTGGGTCGCCGATGTGATCCGCTGGTCCAGCAATCATCCAGAGACAGCCGGTCGGATCTTCCATCTGTGCTCCGGTCCGGATCGGGCGATTTCATTGCCACGCCTGCAGGAAAGGGTCCGCATGGCTTGGCGGTCGCGTGGCCGCAAGCTGCCAGCGCTGCGCCGCCTCGACCGTCGATTGCTGGAGCGCCTCGTGCCCCTCATCGGGCTGTTCACTGGCGAGAAGACTCGTCGCGCCCTGCGCGGCCTCTCACCAGTGCTCGCCTACTTGGCGGAGGATCAGGGCTTCTCGAACAACGAAACCGCGCGCATGTTCGCCGCGGCAGGGCTGCCGGTGCCGTTGGTCGAGAGCTACCTCGATCCGGTCCTCGGCTACTACCTCGACTCCAGCGGCACCCGTCCGGCTTCATGACCGACCCGTGGGCCAGCGCCAGCACCGTCGCGCGATTGCTCGAACTGCGCGCCGCCGAGACCCCACGTGCGGTCGCGTTCCGGCACGAGGCCGGCACCGGGCGCTGGGAGCCGGTCAGCTGGCACGACTTCTCCATGCGAGTGGCGAAACTGCGTCGCACCTTGTGCGCAGCGGGCTTGCGCAAGGGCGATCGGCTGGCCCTCATCGCCCCGGTTTCGCTCGAGTGGGAATTGCTGCATCACGCGGCACTGGCCATGGGCGCCGTGGTGGTTGGCATGGATGCGCACGACTTGCCCGAGCGCATTGCCACGATGTCGGAACAGGCGGGCATCGCGGCCTTCGCCACCACGGATCTGCGAGTGCTCTCGCAAATCGGCGCCGATCGCCTGGCCGGCTGTCGTTTCTTGCTCCACCTAGGCGATTCAGGAAGTGGGCGCGACGATCTGCCGGGCAGTGCCCGCATGCTGACTTGGGCTGAACTTGATGCAGTTGAGGGTTCGACCGAAACACTCGCCGACACGCCAACCGCCAACGACATTGCAACGATCATCTTCACCTCGGGCACGACCGGTGCGCCGAAGGGCATCGCCTACAGCCATGGGCAGGTCTGCCTCGCGATCGACGCCATTTGCGACGCATTCGGCTTCGTCGGCCAGGACAGCCGGTTGCTGTGCTGGCTGCCGTTGTCAAATCTCTTCCAGCGGATGGTCAGTCTCGCGGGTATGCGCAAGACCGCCGCGACATACCTGTTGGGCGACCCGCGGCGAGTCATGGAAGTCGTGGCGGCGGTATCGCCAGACATCTTTGTCGGTGTTCCGCGCTTTTACGAGAAGCTCTACGACGGTATACGGGGCAACATCGCGGCGCAACCGCCGCTGCGGCGCAGGCTGGTGGAGTTGGCTTGGGGCATCGGCCGCCGCGCGAGCCGGTACCGCCTTGAAAAGCGCGCGATTCCCGCCTGGCTCGCGTTGACGCACACGGTCGTCGACCGCACGATCCTCAAGCGCGTGCGGAGCGTCATGGGCGAGCGGCTGCGCTGCATGATCACCGGCTCGGCCCCCACGCCTCGGCACCTGCTGGAGGAATTCCACGCCCTGGGCTGGCTGGTGCTAGAGGCCTACGGCCTGAGCGAGAACGTGCTGCCGATGGCGATGAACCGCATGGACGACTTCCGCTTCGGCACCGTCGGCCGGCCCCTGCCGGGCAATCAGATCGTGGTCGCCCAGGACGGCGCGATCAAGGTGCGCGGGCCGGGGATGTTTGGCGGGTATCTGGGTGAGGAGGACCGGCCGCCATTCGATGCTGACGGGTTCTACCTAACTGGAGACCTCGGGCAATTCGACGCCGACGGCATTCTCAGCCTGACAGGTCGAACCGGCGACCTGATCAAGACCTCCACCGGCCGCCGCGTCGCGCCGGCGGGCGTGGAGGCCCAATTGCAGCGCGTGCCGGGGATTGATCAGGCAGTGCTGTTCGGCGCCGGGCGAAAGTGCCTGGTGGCGTTGTGTACCTGCGCCGTAGGCCTGGACGAAACTGCCAGAGCTTGCTTGAAACGGGCACTGCGTAACCAGACTAGCGGGATCAATGAACATGAACGGCCGACTGCCATCGCATTGATCGAGCGCCCGTTTAGCATCGAGCGGGGTGAGTTGACGCCGAATTTGAAGCTCAGGCGCGATGCCATCGAATGTCGCTACCGCGACTTGATTCAGCAGCTCTACGAACTGATCGACCAGCCTGCAAACTCAGAAGCGGGTGAACTGGTCGTCATCTGACGTTCCGAAGACAGATCTGGGAACTTCGGGGTCAGGCTTCCCACCGTAATTTTGCATACATGAATTCTGATTGCATCCGAACTGCCGCCCGGCACAGAATTCGAAGCACAAAAAGCATTTGGCGGCAGGGTTGCCCCTGCCGCCAAGCAATTGATTGAGCGATCAAGCTCGTCTCGTACTATTTCCTGCGACGCCGAACAAGTCCTGCACCGGCGAGAGCAATGCCAACGAGGGCCAAACTTGTGGGCTCAGGAAGTAGTACCGTTGCGCCACGTGTATTCAGCGTTCCTTGAAGGCACCACTTACCGGAGACAGCGGTACCATCTTTGCACCCCGCCGCGAGGGCAGCAGGACCCCCAAGCTCGTCAAAGGGATTCAACACGTTATTGTTGGCCGACGTTGTAAGGACGATGTCGGCAAACCCGCCCAGGTTATCGCCGATGGAATTGCCGTTCAAGTACGCGCTAACGGCCGCGAGGCCAAAGACATTGCTGGTGTCGACGTCAAGTTGACCCCGTCCAGTCTCGGAGAGGGAGGCTCCTGTCAGGGAGCCTTCGCCATTTAGCGTCTGCGTCGGTAATATTCCAACGAATAGCGGGTCGCCGAACGTGTGCCCGGTCAAACGAACCCACGGTGTCATCCCTGGTGTGCTGATCAAGGCGAGATTCGCCAGCGAGTTCTGGGCGAAAAGGTTGATCGGCGCACCAGCCATTAAAAAGATGTCAATGACGCCTCCGGTAAACTGCACCTTGCTGGCGCCAATGGCGGCCACGTTGTAGTTGTAGGTGTGGTAGTAGAGGCTGCAAGATCCGACGCCGCAATACGAAGAAGCTCCATTGATCGTCGTGACCAAGCCGTAGCCTTCGAGCTTGTCCCCCACGCTTTTTACCAAAGTCTCTGCGAGAGTGGCAGTCTCGATGTGAGCCGTGTTACCCAGTACACCAAAGTTGATACCACCGACTACAACATCAGCGGTCGCCGGGGTTGAAATCGCGACCGCAAGTGCTGCAGCGGCAAGGGGTGAGAAAATTTTACTCATTTCAGGACTCCAAGTTAAGTAAGTCGGGCGGGCATCCCGATGGGCGAAGTGAAAGCAATGCGCGTGCCAGACTCTGAAAATCACTGCGGCCTCTATACAAATCAAAGGGTTAGAGCGCTCTTCTCAATTGCAAGAGGTCCATCAAAAGCTCCCTGACCAGCCAAGTGTAAAAAGAACCGACAGAGCTCCGGCTGCGGCCACCGCCGGGCTGCGCCGCCTCGGCGTGACAGGCGCATCGGGTTCGAGCTCTCGAACCCCCAACTCAGCCAGACCTTTGCGGATCATCTTGCGCGACATCCCCGTGGCACTGCTCACCGCGCTCACCCCGCCCCAGCCGTAGGCCTGCGCTTCAGCCGCCGCCCAATGCCGCCGCACCCGTTCATCCATCAACGGCGCCAGTGATCGGTACTTTGATTCAATCAGCCGAAGACTGCCCTCGTGTCGCATCCGCCATTCAAATCACATCCACTTGATATTGGATACTTTATTTTGGCTCGACGCCTAAAGGCATCTCATTACACACAACTTCATCTATCCTTCGCAAGTCTATGATTTGACGACGGATTCGAGCGATGACCTGGGCTGCGGAAGAGTTTGCGACGGTTGAGCTTGGCGACAAGCGACTGAACGCCCGGTTGGTGAA
>JANLPY010000533.1:0-3035 GCA_031367505.1 Hyphomicrobiaceae bacterium
GGATCAATAGCACGCGCCGACCACCTCATCCCCGCCACGGAAGGAGAAGACAACCCCAACAACAATAGAATTCCGACTTCCATCAGAAAATAGCTGAAACGAAGCGTGATACAGAATCTCGACCTGTTCATAGGAGTAATCGTACGTCTGGCGGGGAATGTCCGCTATAGGGAGAGCAATTCGAAAGGACTGACTTCCGCAAATAGCCGGTCGCGATCAATTCGCGAATTGAGGCTGGGACGCTGCTAGTTCGCTAGGTATGGCGCGTCATTCAGGATGACCGGTGCGCGTCAATCAAGATGACAAGGGATCACGCGGCGTCTGGATCATGCCGCTGATGATTGTCGCTGGCAAGCATTAGGTTTCTGTTTGATTGTCGCCGGGCGTCACGGCTCCGACGTTCTTGATTGTCGCGTAGTGAGCTGTTCTGCCAGGTCCTTGCTTCTTTCGAGCCAGAGCGGTCCTGCGTCTGTAGCTATCCACGTTCATCTCGAAGATCGTAGCGTGATGCACGAGTCGATCCACTGCAGCAAGCGTCATGGCAGGATCTTGGAAGACCTTGCCCCACTCGCCGAAGGGTTGATTTGCAGTGATGAGAACGGATCGTCGTTCGTAACGCGTGCTGATCAGTTCGAACAGCACGGATGTCTCTGCTTGATCTTTGGTGACATAGACGAGATCGTCAAGGATCAGCAAGTGGTATCGATCCAAGCGTTGGATCGCAGCCTCCAGCCCCAGTTCACGGCGTGCGATCTGCAGTCGTTGTACAAGATCGGAGGTTCGTGCAAACAGCACGCGCCAGCCTTTCTCGACCAAAGATAGTCCGATCGCCGACGCAAGATGCGACTTGCCGCCGCCGGGTCCGCCGAACATCAACAAGTTTGCGCCTTTCTCGAGCCAACCATCGCCGGCGCACAACGCAGAGACCTGTGCCTTGGAGATCATCGGTACTTCGGCGAAGTCAAAGTTGTCGAGTGTTTTTTCTGGCAGCAGTTTTGCTTCTCCGAGATGGCGCTCGATGCGCCGCCGATCGCGTTCAGCCACTTCATGCTCGGCGAGTGCCATCACCAGCCGCGCCGCCGCCCATCCCTCTTTGTCGGATCGCTCGGTAAACTGCGGCCACAGGTGCTTGATAGCAGGCAGGCGTAGTTCGTTGAGCAGCAGCGTGAGCCGCCCCGTGTCGATGGTGTTGCTCATGCTGCTTCTCCGAAGTGGGCATCGTTCAGCGCCTCGTAGAGGCTCAAGGGCGTGAGATGCACGGTCACCTCGGGCAGACTTGCCAGATCGGGTGTAAAGCGCGTGCGCAACGCCTTGAGGTCCGGCATCCGATCCGCAGCGAGATCGTCGACCAACAGCGTCGCCAGTTGCGCCTCGCAGGCGCGCTCATGAGCGATGCTCAACAGCTCGACCATCAGCTTGCAGGCGCCGCGCTCGGAGAGCTCCACGCACAGATGATCGAACATATCTCGATAGGCCTGGCGTGGCCATAGTTGGTCTCGATAGACGAGATTCAGCAGTGCCATGGGCTTGCGTCGAAGTGCATGGATCACATGCCGATAATCAACCACATGACCACGCTTCCCATCTCGGCCGCGCCGACCTCGCGCAAGGCTCAGTACTCGACTCCCCCCGACGAACAGCTCCACGCGATCGTCAAACAAGTGCGCCCGCAACCGATAGCGGATCAGTCGAGAGGGCACCGTATAAAATACGTTTCTCAAGACGAAGCCGCCGGAGCTGCTCACATATACCAGCGCTTGTTCATAGTCGGCCGTGCGCGTTTGTGGCAGCGGTTGTAACACTGCTCGCTCCGCATCGATCCGGTTTCGATTACGCGCATTCTTGCGGCCGATGATTTCATCGAGGAAGGATCGATACGCGATCAGATCCTCGAAGTCCATGGTGCCGCGCATCAGCAACGCATCGCGGATCGAGTGCTTCAGATGACCATGCGGACTTTCGATAGCGCCGTTCTCGTGCGCGATGCCGCGGTTATTGCGAGTCGGTTCCATGTGGTAATGGGCGCACAGCGCATCGTAGCGTTGTGTTAGGTCCTCGCGCGCGTCGCGGTCAAGATTGCGGAACGCGGCCGACAAGCTATCGCTGCGATGCTCGCGCGGTACGCCGCCAAGCGCCCACAGCGCGTTCTGCAGACCTTCAGCGAGCGCAACGTAGCTCTCGCCGCCCAAGATCACATGCACGTGCTCAAAGCCCGAGCAGGCCAGGCGGAAGTGGTACAAGCGATGATCCAGTACAACACCTGAGATCCGCACGACGAGGTCACGCATCTCGGTAAAATCAGAGAGCCCCATGCGTCCCGGCTCTTGCACTTGACGGAAGATAACATCGCGATCTTGCCCCTTCAGTGCCCGCCATTGTCGGATCCGCCGCTCCATCGTGCGACGCACCCCATCGGACAACTCGGGGTGCCGACGTCGCATCTCCTCGAAGATCGCGATCGGCCTTAGGCCCGGCGACGCCTCGAGCATCGGCACGACCTCCGTGTCAAAAATAGCGATCAGTGGATCGGGTCGTCGTCGCCCCCGCGGCGGTGCCTTTTGCGATGGTAATCGGGGGTCGCTTTCGATGCGGTATGCCGTCTTCAAACTCATCGACGCTTGCGCGGCGGCCGCCGGCTTCTTCTCGGTCAATCTGGATTTCATGTACAGCCTCATCTGGTGATCGTTGATGTGTCGACCGGGCATAAGGCTGGTACTCCGCACGTGGAACACCTCCTCAATACCCCATCGGCCTCGATCACCGACGAGACAGACCCCAAAAAGGTCCGAAATCGCCTCCTGACCGGTCAATTCCGGGCCGAAAACCCCGAAAATCAACCCATCAAAAACTTGTCATCCTGATTGTCGCGCGTTGTCACCCTGATTGACGCGCTACAAGCGCGATATCCCGGCCGTTCGAGAGTTGTTGCATCAGCCGGCACCGCAGACCCCTGCGGATCGCAGAGCCGAGCACACCTGCGCTCGGCCCACCTTCCTGTGCCGGCACTGCGGCGCGCCGATGCTCGTCATCGAGAC
>JANLPY010000535.1:0-1637 GCA_031367505.1 Hyphomicrobiaceae bacterium
CAGCAGGTAGCCGCCGTTGACACCCCCGCCGACCATGCCCACCTACATGCCTGTCGCCTGCAGCTCCTCGATTTTGACATCAGACAACACCTCGCTCATGCCGCGATAGTGTCAGTCAATTGTCAGACAAATCAAGGAAAATCAAAAAAGGCCAATAAAATGATGGTGCGCGCTGCAGGTTTCGAACCTGCGACCCCTACCGTGTGAAGGTAATGCTCTACCACTGAGCTAAGCGCGCAACGGGTCAAAGCTAGCCAAGGCCCGGAACATTTCAAGGATTTCTTGAGGCTCTTTTGCTGGCGGGCGCAACGGGCGTTCCCGCCCCACCCTGCTCTCCTGCTTTCCTGAGAATGGAATCGCGCTGGGCCCAGGTTGGATCGGGCGCTGGATAATCCAGGTTGTAGTTCAATCCGCGGCTCTCGGGGCGTTGCAAGGCGCAGGCCACGATCAACTCGGCGACCGTTGCGATGTTCCGTAGTTCCAATAGGTCGCTGGTCACGATGAAATCCCAGTAATACTCCTGGATTTCCTCCTGAAGATTGTGGATGCGCTTCTGCGCGCGCTGGAGCCGCTTGTTGGTCCGCACGATGCCGACGTAATCCCACATCATGCGGCGAATTTCATCCCAATTGTGCGACACCACGACCAGCTCATCCGCGTTAGGGGCGTTGCCCGAGCGCCAGGGGGTAATGGCGGCGGGCGCGGGCTCCGGAGGAAGCCCGAGGACGCGATCCGCGGCGCGATGGGCGCAGACGAGGGCTTCGAGCAGCGAATTGCTCGCCAACCGGTTGGCCCCGTGCAAGCCGGTGCAGGCCACTTCGCCGACGGCGTAGAGACCGTCGATATCGGTCTTGCCGTCGACGGTGGTGAGGATGCCGCCGCATTGATAGTGAGCGGCGGGCACAACCGGGATCGGTTCCTTGGTGAGGTCGATGCCGAAGCCAAGGCAGGTGTGGTAGATGTTCGGGAACCGTTCGATCAGGAAAGGGGCGGGCTTGTGAGTGATATCGAGCAGCACGTAGTCGGCTCCGCTCCGTTTCATTTCGCTGTCGATCGCTCGGGCCACCACGTCGCGGGGGGCGAGGGATTTGAGCGGGTGAGCTCGGTCCATAAATTCCCCGCCGGTGACCGACTTCAACACGCCGCCTTCGCCGCGCACCGCTTCGCTGATGAGAAACGACTTGGCCTTGGGATGATAGAGGCAGGTGGGGTGGAACTGGATGAACTCCATGTTGGCCACCGCAGCGCCCGCGCGGTAGGCCATGGCCACGCCGTCCCCGGTGGCGATATCGGGATTAGTGGTATAGAGATAGACCTTGCCGCAGCCGCCCGTGGCGAGCAGGACGATCGGAGCGGAGAAGGTTTGCACTTCGCCGGTCCCTTTCTCGAGGACGTAGACTCCGCGGCAGCGATTGGGGCCGGGGAGGCCGAGTTTCTGAGTGGTGATGAGATCGATGGCGAAGTGATTTTCGAAGATCTCGATGTTGGGCTGGGCGGCGACGGCGGCGAGCAACGCGCGCTCGATTTCGCGACCGGTGACGTCCTTGGCGTGGAGGATGCGTCGTTTGGAATGGCCGCCTTCCTTGCCGAGGTCGAGTTCCATGGCGCCATTCGAGCGCGGCACTTCGCGCTCGGAG
>JANLPY010000547.1:0-1881 GCA_031367505.1 Hyphomicrobiaceae bacterium
AGACCCGCATCGGACGACTGATTGCCGCCGTCGAAATCGACTGTGAGTTTCTTACGCGCAACGGCTGGCAGATCGAACGGCAGTGGCGTAGCTTCGGTCATGGCTGTGGCACCAGGTGGTTCGACGCAGCACGTCGTCTCGTCACCGATTGGCTACGCGATCTCAGCGCCTTGCGCCACAGCCAGACGCGATTTTTCCATGCCTGATGCATGATCCGGGCTAGCCCCCTGCATCGCGCGACTGCTTGCGCCCGACACATTCCCTAAGCTCTCCGCCACTGCCTCTGCAATAAGGACAGAGCTAGCGAATGTTGATGCGGTGCATGAATACAAGTTGGCAACGACCGCAAAATCCGGAGACCATAACTCTCCGTCCATCGACCACCTCAAATCCCCATCCTTATTCACGGCGATCATTGCCGCCTCGTGCCACGGCAGTTCGGAGGCGCCATCCGCAAGCCCAATATATGCAAAGAGCACCGACCCCAATTGCTCAATTGACGTCACCTCCCAGACCGTTGCCGCCAGATGATCCCCGACGGTCCCCGCCAGAACTGCTCCCGTGACCAGATTTGGGCGTTTTACCTTCGGCTGGCGACGCCGACTTGCAACATAACCCAAATACCAATTTCGCGCGAAGACGCGCAGCAGTTCCTCGGTGGCCACCGTGATCAAAGTCTCCTCTTCGGCCTCTTCGTCGAACGCAATCCAGAGCCGCCAATCGCCATTTTGGCGGAGCCACCATGCCGCATCCGCAATATCGAGCGCAAACGTCTGATCGCCCTTGATGGCGCTAAAGTAGGCTTCCGTCAGTTTTATGTAGTCGCAAGTGATTTCATCCCGGGACGCCTGCTCGAGCACCCGGCGCAATGACTTGGCACGCACTTTCGGGTAGCGCCCTGTATCGCCGTGCCAGCAGTCCCAGAACAGCACCTTCGAATCAGTAACGCCTAGATGCGCCGCAGCCTCGGACTTGCTGTAACCGAGTTGATCCAGCTTCTTCAGCGCGGCCTTACGTTCGGTATGCCACGTATTTTTGATCTCCTCGAAGTTCGTGGCCATGTCAACCTCCGATTTGTTCCGATTGTGAACCTGTGATTATATTACGTCAGAGTCCTTTGCACATTAGTTCCTCGCTGCACGCAGAGCGGAAGTCGGCTCTGCGACCAGAGAGGAACTGGACAATGGCACATGAATATATCCCCAGCGAGGACGACGACACGCATTGTGTGCGTTTAGCACTCAAACTCTTGACATTGCAGCCTGGCGAGCGGCTTGCCTATTACAACGGTCCTAATATCGAACGCGAGGCCGAGATGCGACGCTCCCATGCGGAGCTTCCGATCCTCGTCGAATCACTACGCCAGCTCGCAACATCGATTGAACAGTTGGATCTGTACTACGAACATGAACAGGAAGACAGGGATGGAGAACCCCACCCTTACATACGGCACACATATCCGGGCTTCGATCTCGATCGCGGTTTCAACCTCGCTCATCTCGACTTGCTTGTACGCGTCCTGGAGCAGCTCGGCACTCTCTATGTGGAGCGTGGTACTTACGTAGCAGTGGGGCGAAAACGCACGGCACCGGCCGACTAGTCGGTGGCCTCAATTTTCAAGGGCGGCTCCTACGAAGCCGCCCTTTCCCTTTCAAAACGTTTTCAAGATCGCGCTTTCGCGCTGGGGCATCCTTTTCCGTGCCTGCTCCCGCGCGTCACACAACCATTTAAGGAGAAACCAATGTCGGACCGCATTGCCAAGAACGACCCGCTGGCCTGCCTTCGACTGCCTTTTTGCAATTATGTGCGACTTCACCACGATCTGCGCGTCCGCATCGTAAGCCTCGCCACCGCGATGGTCGCCGCCGAGGCAACGGCCCC
>JANLPY010000549.1:0-1664 GCA_031367505.1 Hyphomicrobiaceae bacterium
CAGCGGCTTTGCGGCTGATTTGGCGTCGGGCATTGACCTGACTCAAGATGCCGTGGCGCCCCGTCGATCGAGCATTGCCTCGAACGTTCTCACCGGGCGTTCAAACCGTCTTGCCGATCTTGCTTCTGGAGCGATCGTTAATCGGACACATGAGCTGGTCGACCCAGCCAGATGTCGGATGTGGGTGGGCCATAACCGGGATTACTCCCTGCTCAACGAAGAGCGCTGTTCGGATCTGATCGAGAGTATCAAGGCACAAGGCCGGCAGGAAATACCGGCGATCGTACGCCGGATAGCCGGAAGTGAGGACTATGAGTTTGAAGTGATCTGCGGCGCGCGACGACATTGGTCGATAAGCTGGCTCAGGTCTCATAATTACCCCGAGTTCAAGTTTCTCGTCGATGTCCGTGAGATCGGTGATGAGGAGGCGTTCAGGCTCGCTGACATTGAGAACCGCGCCCGGGACGATCTCACGGATCTTGAACGGGCCAGGGATTATCTTCGGGCTCTGACTGCCTACTATGGTGGTCGCCAGAAGACGATGGCTGAGAGGCTGAAGGTTTCCGAAAGTTGGCTCTCGCGATATCTCGATTTAGCCCGTCTTCCAGAGGAACTGACCAGGGCTTTTGCAGAGCCGCAAGAGCTTGGAATTCGCAACGTCATTGCTCTCAAGGCGCTCCTTAAGCCTGATGATCGAAGGGAACGCGCCTACCAAGAGGCTGAGCGGCTTGCGGCGGAGCGGGAGAAAACAGGCCAGTCCATGCCCGTGATCGATGTGATCAAGGCATTAACACTGGCCGCAGACCCCCCCAAGAAGTCAGCATCACCGAAGAGGTCAGGAAAGGCCGAAACGATAGCAAACGCGGCCGGAAAGCCAGTGCTCCGGATCGAGGGCACCGATCGCAAGGGCATACGCCTCACGTTGCTGAGCAAGGGCGGAGCATCCCGGCAGGATGCGGTAGAAGCTGTTCGGGCGGTGCTAGACCAGTATTGGATGTGATGAGTGTTGACTGCTTGGCGGGGAAGGGAGTCCGAATTGCCTCGGCACCATTGCATTGTCCTACCGACGCAAACTTGCCAGGCCGGCCTCTTCGAGCGCTGCAACAGCCATCGAGGCAGTCCGCTTGGTCACCCCAAGTCCGCGCGCCAGTTCGGCGCGGGTGCCGGCGGCGGCGGGGCCGCGAGGAGGCGCTCGTCAGTCTCCGGATCGCCCGTGACTATGCGATGCGGGCGGAGCGGAGCGTCCGATCACGGTGGAACAGCGAGCCGTTCGATCCGGCCTGCTGGGGATTTGCCCTTCCGTCGGCGCGCGCACTGGAAATGGCTGTCACCAAGGTCGAAGCGAAGCGTGACAGCCCGCCTGGACCGGCAAATCATCAAAATTTGCCCTGAGAGGCCCGTGGAGCGCATCTGGCGGGCCGGCGCACCCCAACCCTATCCGCCTCCCGTTTCGGCGCTGTGAGGCCCATTTCCGGGCATTTCTGATTTCACTTTTCTTTACAACACGTTGCCCGGATTTTCCGGCGATCGCGCGGTTCATGGACCTCAGGCGGCGATGACATAGCGGCGGAAGGCGTTGCCATGGGTGATCTCGCGCAGCAGATGCGTTGCGCAGGCCTCGGCGACGAGCCGGGTAGTTGCCTGGCGCGAAAGCTGCAGCGACT
>JANLPY010000583.1:0-2291 GCA_031367505.1 Hyphomicrobiaceae bacterium
TGTTGATCCAAGCGAAGACTGACTTGCTCAGCATCATGGGCGTGCCGCTGCTTCTCGACACCATCACTAACATTCATCGGCGGGCCAATCCCGAGTTGCGCATCTTGGGAGTCCTCCCCACCCACTTCCACCCGCGAAACAGCCACGACAGGCAAGTGCTTGCCGAGCTGACGGCGATGTTGGCGTCGCAGCGGGTCAAGGTGTTCGAACCGATCCATCACGCCACCGCGTTCGACAAGGCTGTCGCCGAAGGTCGGTCTGCGCTGGAACTGTGGCCTGAGACGCCGGGCGTCCAGAGTTACCAGAAAATCGTGTCCGCCTTCACTCCCCATGAAGCCCGGATCTAGTCTCCGCGGGCGGCTCCCGTCTGCCGACATCTTTTTCGGCACGTCAGCCGATCTTCCTCGTATCGTCGAGCTTGATCTCGCCAGGGTCATCGCCAACCCCGACCAGCCGCGTCGGACGTTCGATGCGACAAAGCTCGAAGAGTTGGCGGCCTCGATCGCGCGGCCTCGATCGCAGAGAGCGGCCTGATCCATCCGATCACGGTGCGCCGCACGGAACGCGATCGATACATGATTGTCACCGGCGAACGCCGGTTCCGGGCGTACGGGCTGCTTGGGAGGACAAGCATCCGCACCCGCCATCATTTCCGAGGGCTTACATGGACGAGCTGGCGCTCATCGAGAACATTCAGCGCGAAGACCTCTCCCCTATCGACGAGTACCGCGCCGTTGCGCGGCTCATCGAGAAGCACGGCTACAGCCAGGCCGACGCGGCCAACGTGCTCGGCAAGTCGCGCGTTTCCATAAACGAACTGCTCGGGCTGCGCGCTCTGGCGCCTGCGATCGTTGAGGATGAACGAGTTCAAGGTACGCCGAAGTCGACGCTGATTGAGATTGTCCGAGCCGGCGATAACGCGGCGCAGCTCGCACTCTGGGCTGCCATGGAGGCCGGACCAAGCACCGTTCGAGCCGCCAGATTGGCGCGTGGTGGGAAAGGCCCACGAAACAAGATGTCATCGGTGGTGGCAGCGCTCCGGGCCGGGAGGCTTTTCAGCAACGCGCTCCGATGCTGGCCCGAACAAGCGAAAAGCAATTGGAAAGAAATAGCGTTGCTGTCAGCGCGCTTGCTCGAATTGCTGGATCAGGCTCACGAGGTTTCTGAAGGCGAGCGCAAGCCGCACAAGCGAAAGCTGTAGCCGGGGTTGAAGCGGGGGTGATTTTCCCTTGTCAGGTTCGATAGCATAGGCTATGGCATATGCCATTACTGGAGAATGATTTGTGAGCGCCGAACGTAAGGTCAAGATTTTCAAGAACGGTCGCAATCAGGCCGTCCGTATCCCTCGGGAGTTCGAGCTTCCAGGCGAGGACGCCGTCATGCGCAAGGAAGGCGAGCGGCTGGTGATCGAGCCTGTCGCGCCGCAATCTCTCTTGGCGCTGCTTAGATCATTGAAGCCCATCGATGAGGACTTCGCGCCGATCCTCGACAAGGCGCCGGAGCCGGTCGAGTTGTGAGCGCTCTCTATCTGCTCGACACCAACATCGTGTCCGACCTCGTCCGCAATCCGCAAGGACGCGCGGCGGCCAAAATCGCCGAGGTCGGCGAGGATGCAGTTGCAACAAGCATCATCGTTGCGGCCGAGCTTCGCTATGGCGCTGCTAAAAAGGCCTCTCCCCGACTGACCGCCCAACTTGAAGCCGTCTTGGGCGTCCTGGAGGTGATCGCGCTCGAAGCGCCAGCGGACGCAAGCTACGGCGCTGCGCGTGTCGCATTGGAAGCTGCAGGCACCCCGATTGGGGCGAATGATCTCTTGATCGCCGCACAGGCGCTTGCGCTCGATATGATCGTGGTGACCGACAACGAGCGCGAGTTCGCACGCGTCGATGGGCTCACGCTTGAGAATTGGTTGAGGTAGCCAGGACTTGCCGGTTCCGGTTGGGCCGACAATCAGGCAGTTCTCGCCTCTGCCGACCCACTTGAGTGTGGTGAGTTCGGCTACGAGCTTGCGATCGAGACCGCGGGCGTGACGATAATCAATGTCTTCGATGGTCGCGGTCTGCCGTAAAGCCGCGTTGCGCAGGCGCGAGACGAAGCGCTTGTGATCGCGAGCGTTGGCCTCGACTTCGACGATCAGGCCGAGGCGCCCTATAAATGGCATGGCCTCGAAACCGCCGACGCGGTCCTGTTCAGCGACAGCGCCGGCCATCGCGTTGAAACCAAGGCTCTCAAGTTTATTGAGCGTGGGGTGGGTCAGCATCTTCTCTCCTTCATTGGTAATAGTCGGGTCC
>JANLPY010000710.1:0-2264 GCA_031367505.1 Hyphomicrobiaceae bacterium
CATGCAAATTCCGCAACTGCCGTCCATGCCAACACAGGGTGGGCCGCCTCCACAGATTCCGGTCCAGGGCGGGCCGGACGGTATGCCGCCAGTCGGCGCGTGATCAGTAATCCCAGGGAGAGAAGTGAATGTCAGACACCCAGAAGATCGAAACAGCAGGCGACTCCGGCAGTGACGGCATGTCCGCCGGTGAGATGCAGTATTTCCGCTCAGGCGGTGAAGATGTATCCGGCCTTGATGGCGATGCAGCGCCGGTTCAAACGCAAGCTCCGCAGCAACAGGATGGCCAACCGCCAGTCGAAGATGACACTATTGATGGCGAGATATCGATCGACTCGCAAGGTCGGGCCAAGGACAAGACCACAGGACGATTCGTCCCGCACGCTGCGCTTCATAAGGAGCGTGAGCGTCGTAAAGCAACCGAGGTTGAACTCACCACGACACGCGAGAAGTATGCCCGCGTTGACGAGCGCCTGGCGCTCCTGAACGATATCATCGGCCAATCCGAGGGTAAAACTCCGAACGGTCAGCAGCCGGCGCCACAAGACGAAGTTGCACCCGATCCCGAGACGGATATTTTTGCCTACGTGAAATGGCAGGCCAAGCAGATCGAGAAGCTCCATGGCCAGCTCACGGGAACGACCGAGTCGATCTCGAAGCAACGGGCTGAGGAGACGTTCCGGTCGAGCTACGTCAACGATGCGCAGACGTTCATGAAGGCAACCCCAGACTTCCAAGACGCCTATCAGCATCTCGTCAAGGGTCGTGACGCCGAGCTTGCGGCGATGGGTATGAGTGATCCGGCTAAGCGTGCCGATATCGTCGCCAAGGAAGAGCGGGCGCTAGCAGCTCAGGCTTTGCAGGAGAAGCGCAGCCCGAGCCAGGTGCTCTACAATCTCGCCAGGGCGCGCGGTTACACGGCAAAGCCAACCCAGCAACAGCCCGATGCGAATGCACAGCGCGTGCAGCAGATTGCTCGTGGTCAACGCGAGGCCGGCGCATCGCTGTCAAATGCAGGCGGCTCAAGTGGTGATGGCAATCTCACCGCAGAGTCGCTTTCCAATATGTCGGATGCTGACTTTTCTGCCACAATGAACCGTCTGTCTGCATCTCAGCGGCGTACACTGCTCGGCGGTTGAAGTTTTCGCTTGTCAGCAAAATCGAATCCGCCATAATTGTGGTTATCGAGACGATGCGACGGCAGGGACTAGTCACCCCACAAAAGCCTCGCATCGTCCAGTCGCCCCAGCCGACATCGACGCCTCCGGCAGGCTAATGCCGCTTCGGTCGAGCACCGTCATCAGCTCTCGCGCTCGCGATCCCGTGACCCCGGATCGCTCCGCCCGCGCCGCGTCACCGCGCATATCCGATCAACCCAAATTGCGGTGACACGCTATGTCGACTACTTCATTTGCACTCGGCGATCCAATGGCCGTCAAGCTGTGGTCCAAGGACCTGGCACGGCAGGAACGCGAAACCCTTGAGATCGCGTCCTTGATGGGCGAGGGCGAGGATCACATCATCCAAATCAAGCCGGAGCTGAAAAAGAGCGCTGGCGACCAGGTGACGTTCGGCCTCCGCGCTCGTCTCGGCCAGGACGGCAAAGGCGAGGGTGAACTTGCCCAGGGCAACGGCGAATCGCTCTCGATCTACAACGACAAGCTGACCATCGGCGAGCTTGGCGGCATCGTCGGCGTCAATTCCGAGAACACCATCGACGCGCAGCGCGTTGCCTTCGACCTCCGTCGTCAAGCCAAGGACGGCTTGAGCGAATGGTGGGCTGACCGCAAGGCAATCTCGTTCTTCAATCAGGTCTGCGGATACACGCCGGCCAACGTAGCGTCCGGAATCAAATTTACGGGAATGAATTCCGTCGTTGCCCCGACGGCAAATCGCGTCATGCGCGCCGGTACCGCGACCAACGATCAATCTCTAACGAGCACGGACGTGTTCACGCTCGACCTGATCGACAAGGCTGTCGAGAAGGCCAAGGTCGGCAATCAAATGATCCGCCCGATCCGCATCGAAGGCCAGAAGAAGTTCGTGGTTTATCTGCATCCGTATCAGGTCACGAGCCTGAAAATCAACTCGGCTGCCGGTCAGTGGTTGGACATCCAGAAGGCAGCTCTTGCCGGCGGTGTTGGCGCAAAGAGCCCGATCTACACCGGCGCAATCGGCGAGCATAACGGCTGCATTCTCAAGGTCTCGCAGGACGTAACGCAAGGTGTCAACGCCGCAACTGGCGTCGCCATTCCGAACGTCCG
>JANLPY010000625.1:0-5165 GCA_031367505.1 Hyphomicrobiaceae bacterium
CCGCTGGCGGCCCTCCGCAATCTCACTCTGACCATGATCCGGAAGCTGGGGCGTCCCATTCCGGCCGCCCGCGAAAATTTCCGCGAAGACCGCGCCGAGGCCATCAAGGCGGTAACTGGAAGGATTCTTTGAATGACCCTGCGTGATGGTGCCGGATAGTGAGGGGTAGGGTGAGTTATGCCTGATCCCCTCGCCCCGTACCGTCTTATCCCCTCTCCCCGTCCTTCACGGGGAGAGGGTTAGGGTGAGAGGCAGCAACGCGATCACAGCCGAGCAAGTGAGTTGACCCTTGTTAGCCGCGCCCCATGCCGCGCCCGAACAGCACGCCGGTGATTTCGTCGATCACTGCTGGATCGTCGATGGTGGCGGGAACCTTGTGGGGCTCACCGTCGGCGATCTGACGCATGGTGGCGCGTAACACCTTGCCGGAGCGGGTCTTCGGCAAACGCTTCACCACCATCACCTGCTTGAACGCCGCGACCGGACCGATGGTATCGCGCACCAGCTTGATCACCTCGGCCTCGATCTCGGATTCGGGCTGGGTGATGCCGTTGTTCAAGACGATGAAGCAGGCGGCGATCTGGCCCTTCAACGCATCGGCGACACCAACCACGGCACACTCGGCGACGGCCTTGTGGCGGGCGACGACTTCCTCCATTTGCCCGGTCGACAAACGGTGCCCGGCGACGTTGATAACATCGTCCGTGCGCGCCATGACAAACACGTAGCCATCTTCATCGATGTAGCCCGCGTCCGATGTCGAGTAATAACCCTGGAAATCCGAGATGTAGCTTTTGCGGAAGCGCTCGTCATTGCCCCACAGCGTCGGCAAGCACGACGGCGGCAGCGGCAGCTTGACCGCAAGCGTGCCCGATTGACCGGCCGGCAACTGATTGCCCTTCTCGTCGAGCACTTGCAGATCGTATCCCGGCATCGGCACCGTCGGCGAGCCGTGCTTGACCGGCAGTGCACCCAGACCCACCGGATTGCCGGCGATCGTCCAGCCGGTTTCGGTTTGCCACCAGTGATCGATCACCGGTCTTTGCAACTTCTCCTCGGCCCACTTGATGGTCTCAGGGTCAGCCCGCTCGCCCGCCAGGAACAACGTGCGAAAGCTGCCCAAGTCATAGTCCTTGATCAATGCGCCTGTTGGATCTTCCTTTTTGATCGCGCGGAAGGCCGTGGGCGCGGTGAACAGCGCTGCCACTTTATGCTCGGAAATGACGCGCCAATAGGCGCCCGCATCCGGCGTGCCGACCGGCTTGCCCTCGTACAGCAGCGTCGTGCAGCCGGCGAGCAACGGCGCATAGACGATGTAGGAATGGCCGACCACCCAGCCGACGTCGGACGCCGCCCAGAACACATCGCCCGGTGCCATGTCATAAATATTCTTCATCGACCAGTTGAGCGCGACCATGTGGCCGCCGTTATCGCGCACCACGCCCTTGGGCTGGCCGGTGGTGCCGGACGTGTACAAAATATACAGTGGATCGGTCGCCGCTACCGCAACGCAGGCGGCCTTGTGTCCGTTCGATTTCGCCTCGGCAACGAGCGTTGCCCAATCGTGATCGCGGCCAGCAATCAACGACGCCTCGAGCATCGGCCGCTGCAGGATCGCGCAGACGTGGGGCTTGTGTTTTGCAAGCTCGATCGCCTTGTCGAGTAGCGGCTTGTAGGGAACGATTTTCGCGCCCTCGATGCCGCACGAGGCCGAAACGATCGCGACCGGCGTGCAATCATCAATGCGCGTCGCAAGCTCGGCCGCCGCGAACCCACCGAATACAACCGAGTGGATCGCTCCAATGCGCGCGCAGGCGAGCATCGCGATGACGGCCTCGGGCACCATCGGCATGTAGATGATGACACGGTCGCCGGTCCGCACACCGAGGTCTTGCAGCACAGCCCCGAAAGTCGCCACTTCGCCGGTCAATTCCGCGTAGCTGAATGTGCGCTTCGAATTGGTGACTGGGCTATCGTAAATCAGTGCCGGTTGGGGGCCGCGGCCACTTTCGACGTGCCGGTCGAGACAGTTGTACGCGGTGTTGCACTGCGCCCCCGGGAACCAACGGCCATAGGCGCCGGAGTAGGCATCGAACGGCTTGTCCCACAGCTTGTACCAGCTGATATCGCGCGCGGCATTGGCCCAGAATGCTTCCGGACCGCGTTTCCAATTGGCGTAAACTTCGGCGTAGCGGCTCATAACGGCGTTCTCCTCGGTCGTCCGCGCACGTCAACGGCGCGCAGAACAAGCGTTGAACACCTTGCACGGGGCGGCTGCAAGGCCCAATGGCCTCGACGTTGGTTAAGGGGTTCAGGCTTTCACGTAGTGGCTGCGGATTTCCGGCAAAGCATAGGCGAGTAATCCGACCGCGGGAAGGAACGCGCACGCCTGAAACACTATCGCGATACCGCTGTGATCGGCGAGGTAGCCCAGCATTGCCGCACTGATGCCGCCGAGCCCGAACGACAATCCGTAAAACAGCCCTGCGATAAGCCCAATGCGACCAGGCAAAAGCTCCATCGCGTACACCAGGATGGCACCGAACGCGCTCGCCATGATCAGCGAGATGACGACGGTAAGGATGCCGGTCCACATCAGATTGACGTGCGGCAGCAACAGCGTGAACGGCAGCGCGCCAAGTATTGAAAACCAGATGATGCGGCGGCGTCCGATGCGATCGCCCATTGGCCCGCCGACCAGCGTGCCGAGTGCGGTCGCCCCCAGGAACACAAACAGCATCATCTGCGAGGTCTGCACCGAAACGTGAAACTGATCGATCAGATAGAACGTGTAGAACGAATTGAAGCTCGCGGTGTAGGCGTTCTTCGAGAACATCAAGATGACGAGGATTGCAACCGCCAGCGCCACGTTATGGCCGGGCGCCGAAGCGGCTGCTTGTGCTGAGGTCTTGGAACGCGGTGCCGATCTTGGCTGCTTCACATACCAGCGGCAAACCTGCCAGAGCACCGCCATTGCGAGCAACGCTGCGGCCGACATCCATACCAGGCTATGTTGTCCTTGCGGTACCACGATGAACGCCGCGATCAATGGACCCAGCGCTCCGCCCGCTTGCCCGCCGACCTGGAACAGCGATTGCGCGAGGCCGTGCTGTCCCCCTGATGCGAGCCGCGCCATTCGGGTCGCCTCGGGATGGAATATCGCCGATCCGGTGCCAACGAGCGCCGCACCCATTAACAGCATCGGATAATTCCCGGCGCGGCCGAGAACGATCAGGCCGATCAATGTAAACGCCATGCCGCAAACGAGTGAGTAGGGCAGCGGTCGCTTATCGGTAATTATGCCAACCAGCGGCTGGAACAGGCACGCAGTGAGCTGGAACGTGAACGTGATGAACCCGATCTGGCTGAAATCCAGGTTATAGGCGCCCTTGATCAGAGGATAGATTGACGGCACCAGCGACTGCATCATGTCGTTCAGCAGATGCGCGAGGCTTAAGCCGAGCAATACGGGAAATGCCAGTCCGGCCGCCGGTTGGGCGACGCCCGGGACGTCAGTGGTCACTGCTTTTTGCATAAAAAATCCTGGGTGCGCGGACGCATCGGTTGAGGCCGGCGGCTGCCTAATGGGCGCCGCGCCGTGAATTCACGATTCTGTCACGTAAAGTCGCACTTTTGCGGGGCAGAGGGCAAGTTGCCGCGCATAAGAGCAGACGTGCGTACAAGGAAGGGGGTTAACGAACAGCATCGGCGCAAACATGATTGAATACGGTGAAGCATTGCGATAAACCTCGTTGGTTTACTTGTCCTTACTGGGGCATTGTGATTCTATCTGACTGATGCGAATCGAAGCATTTAGTTACCGAACGACATGCAATTCCCGCCGTTTTCAACCAAGCCTTTCGCAATGAAGAATGGGAAAGCCAAGAACCTATGCCAATGATTGAAGGTTTCCGTGTTCAAAACTTCCGTGCCCTAAAGGACGTTACGCTCGGTAGACTGTCAGGCCAACAGGAAGGTCAAAGTCTGACGCCATTTACTGTTGTAATTGGCAAGAATGGCTCTGGGAAAAGCACCTTATTTGACGCTTTCGGTTTTATTGCAGACTGCCTGAATCTCGACGTGGAGACTGCGTGTGATCAAAAGCAGCGCGGTGGATTTGAACGCCTCAAATCTCAAGGCTCGTCGGGTCCAATCCGATTTGAAATTTACTATCGTGAAGCTGCAAACGAGCGCCCAATAACGTACGAACTCTCGATTGCTCAAGATCGCTCCGGTCGTCCATTTGTCGAATCGGAAGTGCTTAAGCAACGCCGAAAAGGTCAAAAGCACGGGAGGCCCTACCCATTTCTTCGATTGAGCCACGGCAAGGGTTACGTATGGGCGGGCGAAGAAGCGCTAGAGTTGGAGGGTGAAGAGGATCGCACACAGGAGAATGTTGAACTCACCGACTTACGAGAACTCGGCATTGGAACCTTAGGCACGCTAAAAGAGCATCCCAGAATCAAGAGGTTTCGTGACTTCCTAAAAGGATGGTACTTATCCTATTTTTACCCTGATGCAGCTCGTAGCCTACCAAGTGCTGGCCCGCAAAAGCACCTCAATGTGCATGGCGATAATATTGGCAATGTTGTCCAATTTATGCAACGAGAGCACAAGGCAAAATTCAATCAAATTTTGCAGAGGATAGCAAGCAAAATTCCTGGCATTGCATCAATTGATACTCAAATCACAGAGGATAAACGCGTTTTATTAAAATTCAACGATGGTGCGTTTGATGACCCATTTTTTGCTCAACAAATGTCGGACGGAACTCTAAAGGTATTTGCTTACTTACTATTATTGGAAGATCCAGAACCGCCCCCATTTGTTTGCATCGAAGAACCAGAAAATGGCCTTTATCACAAACTATTGGAAACATTAGCTTCAGAGTTTCGCAGTCATGCGACCGGCAAGAAAGATGCCTCACAACTTTTTGTGACTACGCATCAGCCATATTTTGTAGATGCATTGAGTCCTGAGGAGGTGTGGATACTCGAAAAAGGGAAAGATGGCTTTTCGAGCGTACGACGTGCGTCCGATCTTGTTATCGTTAAGAACCTTGTTGAGGCGGGCCTTAACCTGGGCGGCCTTTGGTATAGCGATTACCTTGACGCGAGATAGAAAGGCTCTGTTCGCGTTGACCATGGAAGTGCCTGATTGGCGGC
>JANLPY010000630.1:0-2051 GCA_031367505.1 Hyphomicrobiaceae bacterium
GAACGACAGCGTCTTACCCTTGAGTTCAGGGCAGATATCGTCAAGCGGGTTATTGCGGCAGGCATCCAGGATCAGCAACTTCATCCGGGCCGGGTTGGTCGCGGCCAGGAACCTCTCGACCGGAATGCCCTGCGTGATGGCGCCGGTAGCGCAGTTCACGTTGGCATCGGTCGGCGTCAGGATATTGCCTTCATCGGTCGCAAGCCCGTGGCCAGCGAAGTAGACGAGCGCCAGATCGGCGCCAACAGCTTGTTGCTTCAGTTTCCTGAGCCCGGTCTGCAGGCGGGCGTGGTCGGCGTTGAGGCAGCCGGGCGCCGTGTTATCGCAGGCGATCAGCTCGAAGCCGTGCTTCGCCAGCAGCTCCGATACCTTGCGGGCATCGCGCGCCGAATTGGAGAGCGAGCCCATGTTTGAGTAATTGTCCTGGCCGATCACCAGCGCCACCCGGCGCGCCTCGGCGGCCGTGATCGTCACCACAAGCGCGGCCAACGCCACCACGAAACGAATAAACGACATAAGACCCCCGTCACGCTGTGGCTGGAGCGGTGGTGGCAGCCCGGCAGGCGGCAGCACCGCTCGGACCTCACCAACGTTGCGAGCGTAGCATCATTGTCATCCACTTCCTCGTGCGGTTTGCCGGACGTCGCGTCACACTTTCGACGACACAACTATTTTCGTTTTGTCGGGCGGCAATAGCTCATCCCACTTTCGATGGCCACTTGCTTGGCGACGGCGGCGAGCGCATTGAGGTCGCCTTGGAAGCCTTTGGGATTAGCTACGATTGCCACATCAGTCGTGTGCCAATCCGCTTCTTTTAAATATTCGTAATATTGGAACTCGACGCCTGACGCGTGCCTAACCATGCGCCTCGAGAGATCGACAGTGAAATGTTCGCGTCGCGCCTGCGCTTGTGTCAGCCCGTCGCGTACGTACCGCTCGAGTTGCGCCGTGAACGTCCTGTCTTCGCGCGCGGCGATGGCTTTAACCGCGTCGACCAATTCTGCACTCATCCGCAGGGATATCATCTTCGTGTCGGTGTCGACCATGTCGATCTCCTGTTTGGGGTTAATGCAATACAGAAGTAATTTTCATGTGTCAACTGCATGCAACAAATTGCGTTGTATTGCAACTTAATGGCACTACTGACCATGGGGACGGCTGGCACCCTACATCGGCAGGCGAGGTGCGCCTGATGATTAACGCGCCAAAATTTCCTCGGCCGTCGCCGTCTCGCCCAATCGTTCCAGGCCGTATCCGGGCCTCAGTGCGTTATTGGGCCACAGACAACTGCCGGGCCCATGGTTCATCCCGGCACATCGTTTACCGTGCCCGCTTCGCGTAATCCGGGGACTGGAAAACGCAGGCCCGACCGTTAACGCCGGCCGGACACCTGCGCCGTGGCGTGGACCTTGCCAAGTAATCCTGTTCCTCCTCGACCCCCGGATTGCAATCAGCATCGAGTGTGAGCGGGATCACAGCCAGGTGTCATCGGTTCCGGCATTGTCACGTCATCGGGTCGCGATGACGCTGACCCCTGGATCGCAAACCAACGGAGATTTCCCCATGAAGACCCTGATCAGCGCCATCATCGCCCTCGGCTTCCTGGCTGGTGCCGCCAACGCTTCGACCTTCGCCCCTGCCAAGGCCGACACCGTTGTCGAATGGGGCTGCGGCGGCTACGGCCACTGAGTTTTCTCAAGTCCCATCCATACTTCCGGCCCGATATTTCTGATCAGCCCTCGGCTTCCCAGCCGAGGGCTTTTTGTTCTTACACGCTCGTGACGAGGGGTGATCTTCGGTGGCCTGCGGAATCCGACGCAAAGCGGACAGTGAATCCGAAGCAAGCCGGACAGCAGTCCGATGAAGCCGGACAGCTGATGATGACCGGCTGGTAGCGCCACCCATCGACGATCGAATCACCTGATCGCTACCTCTCAACAGAGAGGTCAAGCGATGCCGGCGGAGAGATTGTCGATGCGGAAAGTGCGTGAGGTGCTTCGCCTGAAGCACGCCCTTGGACTGAGCTACCGGTAGATCAGCGAGGCGACCGG
>JANLPY010000650.1:0-3650 GCA_031367505.1 Hyphomicrobiaceae bacterium
CCCACCGTGACGGAGCCGATTTTGGCCCAGTTCAAAGAGCGAGGAGGGAGCCATGCCCATGCATAGTGACCGACGAGAGACGCGGAAATGGGCCAAAAGCGGCCCGCCCCGCAGGGGTTGCCGCTGGAAGCCCCTCGGCTGCGTCGTGTCGCTTGCACGGGTTCCCGACCAGCACTGCGCGACGCTCCTTGCCGAGAAGCTTCCAGCGACAATCACGGTGGGTCAATCTCATGTCATCTGGCTCTAAGGTTGGGAACGCCGCAGTCGTTCTAGCTTGCGCGAGGATCAATACCACGCCGGGTTAGCGCCGCCTGAAATGTGTTGAGCAGCAAACATGCGATGGTCATTGGACCGACCCCACCAGGAACTGGCGTAATCGCGCCCGCGACCTTGGCAGCCTCATCGAACGCAACGTCGCCGACGAGTTGCTTTTGCCCTGCGCTTGTGACGATGCGGTTAATGCCGACGTCAATCACAATTGCGCCGGGCTTGATCCATTCCGCGCGCACAAGCCCCGGTTTGCCAACTGCAACCACCACGATGTCTGCCCGCTTGCAGATTGCGGGCAATCCGACCGTCTTGATATGCGCCACAGTGACAGTGCAACCGGCCGAAAGCAGCAGATCGGCCATCGGTTTACCGACGATGTTCGACATGCCGATCACGATGGCATCCAGACCTTCAATATTGGAGCGAACCGTTTCAATGAGGAACATCGCGCCCATCGGCGTGCAAGGTGTGATACCGCCTGCGCCTGTGACGCGCTCCCCGACATTGGTGGGGTGAAACCCGTCGACGTCTTTTCCCGGATGGATTGCTTTCAGCACTTGCGATACATCGATATGAGCCGGTAACGGCAGTTGGATCAATACGCCATCAATGTCGGGATCCTGGTTCAGCCGTTCGACCAACGCCAGCAAATCGCCCTGCGTGGTACTCGCGTCCAGCTGATGCTCGGCAGACGCGATACCGACTGAGTGCGCCGCTCTGCTCTTGCTGCGCACATAGGTATGGCTTGCGGGATCTTCCCCGACCACGATCACCGCAAGTCGGGGCACAACTCCGGCAAGCGCGAGTTCTGCAACCTTCGCTTTCAACTCGTCATTAAAGCGCCGCGCGAGCGCGGTCCCGTCGATCAGCGTGGCTGCCATCGTCAGTCCCTGAACACAACGGTCGTAGATCCATTCAGCAACGCGCGGCCCTCGAGGTGGAACGAGAGCGCACGCGACAGCACGCGCCGCTCGATATCGCGGCCTTTGCGCACCAGATCTTCCGGCCCGTCCGCGTGGCTGACCCGCTCGACATCCTGCTCGATGATCGGCCCCTCGTCGAGGTCGGCGGTGACATAATGCGCCGTCGCGCCGATCAGTTTCACTCCCCGGCTGTGCGCTTGATGATAGGGCTTGGCCCCTTTGAAGCCTGGCAGGAAGCTATGGTGAATGTTGATGCACCGGCCCGACAGATACGCCGCCATTTCATCCGACAAAATCTGCATGTAACGCGCCAGGACGACCAGATCGACCTGCTCGGCCTCAACCAGTTGCCGGATCTGGCGCTCCTGATCGGGCTTCGTCTCTTTGGTGACGGGAAGGTGGTAGAAGGGAATCGATGCAAAGTCACCGGCCCCGAAAGCTTCGCGCGGATGGTTAGACACGATGCCGACGATATCCATCTTCAACTCGCCGATCCGCCAGCGGTATAAAAGGTCGACCAGGCAATGGTCGAATTTTGAAACGAGCAGCAGGACACGTTGCCGTGCGCTGTCGCGTCGAAACTCCCATTGCATGACAAGGTGCTCTGCCAGGACACCAATATCCGATCGCAACGCCGCTTCGTTTTCATTCGCAAGGTCGAACACCACGCGCATGAAGAACTTTTCGGTGGCCGAATCGTCATATTGGTCGGCCTCGAGGATATCGCCATTCGCGCGGAAGATCGCAGTCGAAATTTTCGATACGAGCCCGCGCTGGTTGGGACATGAAACTGTAAGGGTGAATTTTTCATTCATATGATTTTCAATTCGAACCAGGTGGTGATGAGGGCCTCAATGCCCGATGGATAGGCCCTCGGCGGCCGCAGCAGCATTCAGCCAGTGCCAGAAACTGCCCGCAAAGCTGCGCGGCACCGCAACGCCATAAACGGCCCGAGATACGCGCCAGACGGTGACGTTGACGTGCGCGATAACGCTGTTCACACAGGAACCGTGATCGGCAAGTGCACGGTCAAGATCGACAAAGACGCCCTTTTGCAAAACGGTCATCGCCACCGCGCCGTGCAATCGGAGCAAAGCGTAGCCGTCGCCCTGATCGAATGTTACAGCCACGTCGTCCAGATCGGGCAATGCGGGGGCATCATCGTTGCGCAGTATCAGCCATGTGCCGGGGCCGGTGTTCAGTATCCTTGCACCCGGGTCACTTCGCACGAAGGCAGACAGTCGCTCGCCAGCCGCACGTTCGGCACCGCGATACGCCATTGCGACCGCCGCACTGACAGGGCTCCAAGCCTCGACCCGCAGTCCGTCCGGGCCAGCGGCGTCCAGATCGGCGAGCATCGGAGCGAAAATGGAAAGCGCGTCAGCCACGGAGGCGCTCTCCTTCCGGGTCGAAAAATACCGGACTGCAGACCTCGACCTCGATGCTGGCACCGCGGACTGGGGATGCCGCGACGAGCGTTTCGCCAATCCGATCGGTCCCATGTTCGAGCAGGCCAAGCGCAATCCACCGATCGAATACGCCCGAAAACGCGACGGACGTAATATGCCCCTGGCTTTCGCTTGCAACCTGCGCAGCGCCACGGCGGAGGAGATGCGAGCCTGCACTGAACCGCTGCGACGGATCGGTTGCCTTCAACCCTACGAGCATCTGCCGTCCTAGCGCGATGAGCGCGGGTCTTTCGGCCAGCGCCCGGCCGATAAAGTCCTTTTTCTTCGAAAGCATCCGGCCAAGCCCCAGATCGTGTGCCGTCACCTGACCATTGAGGTCGCCGCCCGCGACATGCCCCTTTTCAATCCGCAGAATGCCCAGCGCCTCAAGGCCATAAGGCGTGCACGCATATTTCTGGCCAAGCGCCGACAGCGCGCGGACCAATGCGTCGCCATGATTGGCCGGGACAGCAATTTCATAGGCCAGCTCGCCCGAAAAGCTTAGGCGGAACAGCCGCACCGGGACACCGTTCCAATCGCCGGTCATGGCCCCCATGAAAGGAAACGCAGCATTCGACAGGTCGATGGCGGGTAGCAGATCTTCCAGCACCGCTCTTGACTGCGGACCGGCTACCGCGATCTGCGCCCAGCTTTCGGTGATCGAGCAGGCGACGGCTTTCAGCCCCGGCCAAATGACTTGCAACGCGAAGTCGATGTGCCGCATGACCGCGACGGCGTTCACCGTCGTGGTCGTGATGACGTAGCGGTTTTCCGCTATACGCGCGACTGTGCCGTCGTCGAAAACGAAACCATCCTCGCGAAGCATCAGCCCGTAGCGGCATTTCCCAAGCGGCAGCGTGGACATCATATTGGCATAGAGCCGGTCGAGCAGCAGCGCTGCGTCGGGACCGGCCACCTCGATTTTTCCGAGCGTCGACACGTCACAGATGCCAACCGCCGAACGCACCGCTTTCGCCTCGCGAACAGCGCTGTCTAGCCAGTCCTTATC
>JANLPY010000753.1:0-3212 GCA_031367505.1 Hyphomicrobiaceae bacterium
CGCCAGTTGGCGAGCAGTTCTTTGACGAAGAGAGGCCAAATGCGGACGAGCATCGATCAATCCAATCTTGTCTTCGTCTTGAGGACGGTGACAGTCAGGTAGACGGTGGTGATCAACGCCATTCCAGCGAGGTTCGGCCCAATGACTGACCATACGTCACCAGCCAGGAACACTGTTTGCAGAACCGAAACGAAGTAGCGGGCCGGAATTGCATAGGACGCGATTTGCAAGGGTAAGGGCATCCCTGCGATTTCGAATACGAAACCCGAGAGGAAAAAGCTCGGTAGGAATGCAGATACCATCGTTGCCTGCGCGGCGACGAGCTGGTTTCGGGTTACGGTCGAGATAAGGAGGCCTTGAGCCAGCGCTGTCGTCAGGAACACAGCGGACGTCAGCGACAGGACCGCGAACGATCCTCGGAAGGGAACACCAAACAGAAGAATGGCCGTGCCGGTCGCAAGCGTCATGGTGAGCATGCCGAGGACGAAATATGGGATGAGTTTTCCGGCCATTATCTCGACGACGCCGATCGGCGTCGCGAGCAAAGCTTCCATAGTTCCGCGTTCCCACTCTCGTGCGACAACGAGCGCTGTAAGCAGGGATCCGATCAACATCAGAATGATCGCGATCGAGCCTGGTACGAGATAGTGATGGCTGGAGACCTCTGGGTTGAACCAGACGCGTGCCTCGATCGAAATTGGGACGCCTGGACGCTCACCCCTGAAGAGGGCTTCTTGCACGAGCCAATTGGCCCAAACCCCCTGCAGGTAATTGCGCACCAAGGCCGCCTTGTTGGGATCGCTGCCGTCCACGATGACCTGGATCGGTGCGCGGTCGCCGCGTGCAGTCTGACCAGAAAATGCGGCTGCGAGCACGACAATGCCATCGACGCGTCCGGCGACAAGATCGTTTTCGAAACCACGCCGATCGCGTGCCGTACGCGTTGAGAACAGGGGCGAGCTGGTCAACGATGCGGTGAAACTGCCCACTTCGGGAGTTGCATCTTCGACCACCAGACCAATCTCGATGCGGCGTGCATCGAATGAAACCCCGTAGCCAAACAAGAACAACAGTGTCAGGGGTAGGATAACAGCAATGATGAGGCTACCCGGGTCGCGCACGATCTGGCGCGTCTCCTTGCGAACCAGCGCGGCGATGCGCCGAACGCGCGCAGAGTTACGAGGGGCTTTCCACGCGAAGATCATGCGGCCGCCTTCTTGTCGTCGGCTTCGACGAGGGCGATGAACGCATCCTCGAGCGTAGGATCGGCAAGCGCTGGCGTACGCACGCTGTCTTTCAAATCGTCTGGAGACCCCATCGCAATCACGCGCCCCCGATAGATGAGGGCAATGCGATCGCAATATTCGGCCTCGTCGAGGAAATGGGTGGTGACCATAACGGTGACGCCACCTTGCACCAGCGCATTGATATGCGCCCAGAACTCACGGCGCGTGAGTGGATCGACGCCCGATGTCGGTTCGTCGAGAAAGAGCACGGGTGGTTCGTGCATGATGGCGCAGGAGAGCGCCAACCGTTGCTTGTAACCAGCCGGTAGCGTCCCAGCACTCGTATCGAGGTAACGTCCAAGCCCAAAGGCCTCAGTGACGCGCTGGACCGCGCCGCGCCGTTGCGCACCAGTCAGGCCGTAGACGCCAGCAAAAAACGCGAGGTTTTGTGCGACGCTCAGGCCGCCGTAGAGCGAGAATTTCTGAGCCATGTAACCGAGACGGTTGCGCGCAGCCGACGTCTGAGCGACCACATCGAGGCCGGCGACGCGCGCCTGACCCGAACTCGGGCGAAGAAGGCCGCAGAGCATCTTGAATGTCGTCGACTTGCCGGCACCGTTCGGACCCAAAAGCCCGAAGATCTCACCTTTGCCAATCGAGAATGAAATCCGGTCGGCTGCCGTGAACGAGCCGTAACGACGGGTCAAATCTCTTGCGACGATGACAGGTTCGGTCGATTGCTCGCGCTCCGCCGCGACGGCAAGACCGGATACTGCGGGTTTCTTGCTGCCAAGCAGGTCGATAAATGCATCCTCGAACCGCGGCGTCACCGCGACCACGTCCGCCCCGGGCGCATCGACGAAATCGCCGGCCAACGGTGTGGTGGAATTTTCAGCCATCACGATGCGAACGTTGGAACCCTGAATGACGGCATCGATGACGCCGGAGCGATTGGCTGCGGCCGCAAGCACAGCTCGGCGCTGAGCGCCGGCATTGCGTACTTGAAAGCTGCGGCCGGTCATACGTTTCGTGAGATCCGCAGGCACACCATCGTAAATCAGTTTGCCGTCATTCATCAGGAGCACCCGTTCGCATCGCTCCGCCTCGTCGAGATAAGCCGTGCTCCAGACGATGCCAATGCCCTCCCCCGCCAGCGCGCGGATCAAGCGCCAGAGGTCGCGGCGTGAGATCGGATCGACACCCACACTGGGCTCATCGAGCAGCAGCAGCCGTGGCGACCGAACGAGTGCGCAGGCAAGACCAAGCTTCTGCTTCATGCCGCCCGACAACGCGCCGGCGAGACGGCCCTGATACTCGGCAAGACCAGTGAGAGTAAACAGGCGCTTAAAAGTCGTTTCCCGCTGCTGTCCGATAACCCCACGCAAATCTGCGTAGAGCGTCAAGTTTTCAAACACCGTCAGATCTTCATAAAGACCAAAGCGCTGCGGCATGTAAGCCACGACTTCACGAAGCTCGCGGGATTGCAAAGTTGGATCTAGATCGCAGACCGTAAGTTTTCCTGCATCCGGTTTGAGCAGTCCCAGCATCAGGCGCAATAACGTCGTTTTGCCCGCCCCGTCAGGTCCGGCAAGTGCGGTGATTCCTCCGCCCAAAATCGTTGTCGTGAGGTCCGCTACCGCCAGGGGACCGTTGCCGAACCGTTTCGATACACCTTCGAGCCGGACGAGCGTTTCGCTCATGGCTTACCTCTTAACCGCCGGCGTGACAGTGACAGGCATGCCCTGCAACAGACCGGCCGTCTCTCCGTCCACGACGACGCGAACGCGATAGACGAGGCTCGTGCGCAATTCCTTGGTTTCGACAGATTTTGGCGTGAATTCGGCGACGGGTGAGATAAAGCCGATCCTTCCGCGGTACCTCTTGCCGCCGTCGGTTTTCACCTCAACGGCCATGCCAGGACGGATGGCTCCAAGATCGGGCTCGGCGACATAGGTGCGTACCCAAACCGGCGAAATGATCGTCACG
>JANLPY010000774.1:0-11119 GCA_031367505.1 Hyphomicrobiaceae bacterium
AGCGCCTGATGCGACTTCAGCGTCCTGACCTCGTTGGCATTGAGCAGGTTGTACTCGCGGTAGGTATCGACTAGGTCCTCCACGTCGCGGCGCTGGCGCTCACGCACCTTGCCGATGACGCGCTCGAAGAACAGCGCGGTCTCCGGATCGGAACCGGCAAAGGTCAGATAGGTGTTGAAGCCGCCCTGGATGGCGCGCGCCGTCTCGAGCCCGTAGCGCGCGTTGAGCTGGGCAATCGACTGCAACACGATCGACAGCGACACGCGATACGCACGCAACGTGTTGGCGGTCGATACGAAATCCGGAATGGTCGAATGCCCGAACTCGTCATAGAGGACGTAGATCGGCAGATCGCGCGGACCGGGCAGGTTGCGCATCGCCGCGTTGAACACGCTCCTGAAGAAGATCGAGACCAGGAAGGCGTAGTATTCCTGGTACTGCGGCGGCGTCACCAGATAGATGGCCGTCTTCTGAGTGCGCAACGAGGCCAGATCGAAGTCCGATTTGGAGGTCAGCCGGGCCAAGCTCCTGTTCGACATGGCGCGCAAGGCGGTCAGCGCATTGAGAACGAACGAGCGGACACCCTCCTCGTTGCCGGTGAGCGCGCCCTTCCATTCGTTCCACAGCGTGGCGTCGGTAGGATTCTCCGGATCGATACTGGCACCGCTCATCCAGTCATCGAGCGGCGCGCCGTCGCCGCCGAAGTTCTGGAAGAGATAGTTGAGGTTGGCCAGCGTGAGATGGTCGGGATTGTCGATCGAGACGTTCCTCAGGCATTTCAACAGCAGCCCGATGAAGCGGGTGGCGCCGCGATTCCAGAACGGATCGCGGTCGCCGGGGTTTCCGGCCGCCACCAGGATTTCGGCGATCTGCTCCAGCTCGATCAGGTCGCGCGCCTCGGTCAGCGGATTGAAGCGGTGCGAACGCTCCGGATTCTCCGGATCAATCAAGATGATGCGATAGCCGTTGCGGGCGAGCGTGCCCGAGGTCGCCTCGAAGGCCTCGCCCTTCGGGTCGTTGATGACGAGCGAACAGGCGCTCTGCGCCTTGTCGAGGATATTGGGAATAATGAAGCGGGACGTTTTTCCGGCCCCGACGCGGGCGATGACGCAGACGTTCTGAAAGCTCTCGCGCTCGGAGAGATGCAGGCGATGCCCATCGAGCAACAGCCCTGAGTGGCTCGGCGACAGGAAATCGCGGTACTCCGACCGCTTGGCGAAACGGGCACCGGTCTTGGATTGATAGATGTAGCCCTTCCGCAGAAAGCCGACGCCATAGCGAGCGGCATGGATCGGCGCCATTAGAACGGACCGTGTCGGCGAGAACTTGCTCATTTGCTGTGCCTGTTACGAATAAAGGGGTTGCGGTCGAGTGCGGTCTTGAGGGCAGCGAGGATGCGGCCCTTGATGCCGGCGATAACGGTCTTGACCGCCCATCAGCGGCGGCGGCTGTTGTGATCGTTGTGGTCGTGGTCGTCTTTCTCGGCGCGCCGGTGCTTCATCTCCTCGCGGCGTTCGTCGGCGATGCGCTTGCGATCCGCTTCGAGGTGCTGGCGGCGAGCCTCCGGATCGATCTCGATGTTCCAGCTGTCGCCCATCGACGCCTGGGCCTCGGCAGGCTTGCGACCGTGGTTCGATTGCTCCGCGATATGCGCGGCTTCAGCTCTGCTCTGGTTGGGCTTGATGCTCCAGCTATCGCCGACGACGGACGGATCTTGATGGGTCGTCTGAGCGCCGCTTTTCGGCGATCTGAGGCCGTCCCTGAAGCCGGGACGATACGATCCTGATGTCGCGGCCTCTCCATCGGAGGTGAGCGTCTCGACCACCTGCTTGGTGATTTCGACGGCTTCGTTGAGCGCTGATGCACCGGTCCTGCGCACGATGTCGGCTGAGGCCTCCAGCGTCCTGCCGATGACGCGCTCGATCAGCGACGGCGCCTCGGTGTGGGTGTGGCGCGTTTTCGGGATGTGGAGACGAACCGGCTCCGGGACGTGAGCGATGATGCGATCGAGGGTCGGCGTCGCCGATTGAAGGTCTTGAACAACCGGCTCCAAGTCGAATTCCATCTCCTGCAATGACCCGGTCGAGCGGTTTTCCAGCCCGTCGGTGATCTCGATATCACGGGCGTCGATGCGATCGATCGAGGGCGCCGGTCTCGCCTCGGTGAGCGCCATGCGGCGCACGGCGACATCGTAGGTCTGATCGAGCCCGAGCGTCTTCAGGCGGTGCTTGCGCCCGGTGGCGTGATTGAGCACGCCGATAGTGTCGCCACGGCGGTACAGCTCGAGACCGGCGGCCTGCAATTGCTGCTGCAGTTGATCTCGCGAATGGCAGGTCGCGAACAGCTCGACGAGCCTCTCCTTGACGCCGTCACGCTGCGGAATTTCTCCGGTGCGGCGCTGCAAGTCTGAGGCCGGCTTCGACACCTTTTCGTCGGCCGTCTTGTTCATGGCGACCGTCTGTTCGAGCTCCGGATACTGGGCGAGCACCTGGCGTTCGAGCTGCTGCCTGATGTTGTTGAACTCGTCGCGGGCCAATCGGTGGCGCTTCCTCTCGCCGAGGCCGTTGGCGCTGATGACGAGGTGATAGTGCAACTGCTTGGCTTGATCGTCGTGCAGCACGCCATAGGCCATGCTGCGCGGAGCACGCACGGCGATGTAATCCTCGGCGATCTGCTTGAGGATGCGTTTCTGCTCGCTCTCCGGCAAGGAACCGGCGCGGCTGATGGACAGGATCTCGTGATAGAGCGCGACGCCATTGCGGCGCACGGGAAGATGCGCGGCATTGGCCTCGAACGCGGCGACGATAGCCGTCGACGAGCGAGCCGGGCCGATGCGGTGATGGAGGCTGTATCGGGTATCAGCGGCGTCCCTCTCGATATAGGAGACGAGCTGCCCGAACGAGCTATCCTTGCGGGTCATCGACTTGATGATCACGGGGGGCCTTCAATCGGTCGAGGGTGTAGTCGACGACGAGGCGCTCGAGCTTCTCGAGGTGCACGAGCAAGTCCTCTTCGTCGACCATGACGCGCAGTTGGTTCGAGTGGCGGGCCATCTGATTGACGTTGTTGGCGATGTTGCTCATCAGCCAGCGCAGTTGATCGAGCTTTCCCTCGATTGTCGGCGACACGAACGCCGTCTGCTCAAGCTGAGCCAGCGCTAGCTCGCGCACCAGCGGGGCTATTCGTATGCCGTCCCTGTCGGCGCGCGCCGCCAGCTTGGCGATCACGTCGTTGGGAAAGGACACGTTGATATAGGTGACGCGCCCGGCGTAGTCGGCACGGTAGCGCTTGTCGTAGCTCGTTCGATCCATGGTGTGTTGCGTTACACAGATAATGGGTGGCGAGGATTCATGAGGGCAGAAGGTCCAGGTGGGGTCTCGGGGAGGGCGCTAGTCGCCTCCCTGAGCGGGTCCAGGGCGGGCCCTGGCAAGATGCAATTGACGAAGTCGGAATTCCGGCCATTGACATAGTCAATTGCAATCTTGCAGCCCTCACTCCAATACCTCGTTTCCCCCTCATTCAGTCGCCAGTAGAATAATCGCCAGCGCTCATATGTCAATGACATTGGATTGACAAAAAGCCACTCATTGGTTCGCATAATAATGTCAAATGCTGTCCAAATTACATTTCGTAGGTGTTATTCGACAGCATTATACAATCCCTCGCCTGCGGTCACGAAAAAAACCCTAGGGCTTTTCGTTTCGTTGATCGGCGAGGCGTGCCTCGACGGCGCTCTGACGCTTCTCGATCATCGCGATGTAGTTCGCCTCGCGTTCGATCGAGATGGCGTTGCGTCCAGCCTTGAAGGCAGCCACTCCGGTGGTGCCACCGCCCGCGAAGTTGTCGAGCACGATGTCGCCCTCGTTGCTGAAGATTTCGACCAGCCTGCGGGTCAGTAGCTCCGGCTTCTCGGTCGGATGCTGCGTGCGCTTGTAGCCGTCACGGCCGATCAGGTAGCTCATGACGTTCCTCATCCTCGCTTGCGTGAGGAAGTTGAAGGTTTTCGGTTGGGCGAAGGTCCCGCCGTCGTTGATCAGCCACAGCCCCATCTCGTAGGCACTGCGGAACGTGGTCTTCTTGACCGACGGCATCGGGTTGTCCTTGACCCAGATGAGCGGCATGCGGAAGGTGAAGAGCCCTCGGCGTTGCAGTTCGTGCGCGATCCATCCGGCTTGGCGGTATCCGAAAAACAGCACCATGCTGGCGTTGGGCTTCAGGATGCGGCGGTACTCGGTGCAGACGGCGAAGACGAAGTCGAAGTAGGCCTCCTCGCTCGGGAACTTGTCCCACTCGCCGAAGTCGGCGCTCACGATCTGGTGGTTGCGGAGCGTCACGCCACCCTTGCCGGAGATGTTGTAGGGGAAGTCGGCACAGACGAAGTCGATGCTCTGATCGGGGATCTTCGCCATCATCTCAAGGCACTCGCCCTGGATGATCCTGTGTATCGGTCCGGTCGGACGCTTCTTGGATGCCGGTTGAGGCACCCTCTGAGGGATTGTCCCGACTGGTCGTGATGCCGGTCTCTTGTCGCCGAGCCTCATCGTCTGAGCAGCTTCCTCCCTCAGCGGCGCCAGAATGTGAGCGGTGTGAACGGATGTCGTGATCGTTGCAACTTGAGCCGGGGTGAGTGTGAATGTCATAGGGTGTTGGATTAGAATATATAAAAGGCACCTGCTTGCGCGGATGCCCGAATTTGTATTGCGTGAGCCGTCTGGTCCTGTCCCGTTTAGCAGCTACTAATGTAGTGGAGAAACACGTCGCTGGCCTTGTACCAGTCGTCGTCGGTGAGTTGCGCATCGTTGTCCATGCCCTCCTCGCGTCTGTAGCGAGCGGCGAACATGTCGGCGATCTCCCGATAGTCTGGTATTCTGCTTATCTCCTGACGTCGTTTTTCCATCTCGATGAGCGCTTCCGCCTCGTGAGCGGCGAGGAGATCGAGGAAGAATTGTCCGGCCTCTCTGACCTGCTCTGGTGTGAGCGGTCGTTCGAGGTCGCGAGGTGTGCTGTAGAGGTCGAGATAAAGTCCGGCGATGTGCTTGAGCGTGAGCTGGTTTGTGTCCTTCATGGTTGTGAAGTTAGAATATAAAAAGTGTGCCATCCGAGCCGTGAGCCTCGGGTCCGATCCCCTGATGGCGGCGGGGTCCGGACCCTTCGAGGGTCTTAGTATGCCTCGTCCCTGTCGCCGTCCTCGATATAGCCGAGAAACGTGCCCACCAGGTCCTCGATGCTGAGGTCGTGGACCGTCGCGTCATCGATGTAGGTGCGAAGAAAACCTTCTGCCAGGGCGCGTGCTGCTCGGTAATTGATGAACTCGTCATCGGCGAATGCGACTGTTTCCATAAGTAAAAAATTAGAAGATAAATGGGCTCTGTTGATCAAAGCCTGCCTCCAAAACACAACCGGTTAGCCTGACTGTCAAGCATCCGGTCGGCCGGGTGTCTGAGGGAGCGCGAGCGACCTTCCAATGGGCGCGGTGCTTTACAGGAAGGACCCGGTTGTAAAATGACTAGGCGATTGATCAGTCCCCACTTGGTTGGCGGCAGCGACAGCGGCGGACCGGCCCGCAGGAGGTCCGCAGGAACCACGGCTCTCGGCACCGTCCCTCGAGCCGCCAGCACTTGATCACACAAGCCCGTCCAGCGGAAAGCCAAGTCCGTCTCGGCACCGCGTAGGCGACGGAGCGGGACGAGCGGCGACGGCGGAAACAATGACCCTCGCGATATCCCGGCGTGCGGGCGGAGAGAGAAAAACAAGAGTGAGCGGTTGAGCACAAAAAAAGAGCCGAACCTCCGACACAGGAAGTCCAGCTCTTGGTGTGACCTCGGGTTATGACGTGGTGTCCGGCTTCGTCGTCCAGCAGGTATCACAGCAGCATCGTTCCTCGTCGAGCGTGAAGTCGGTATGATCCCTTTTTCGATCACAGACTTCGCATCTCGGACAGTACTCGCGTTCTTCGTTCGAGCAGCCGCCGTCCAGGCAAAAGAACGTCCCCTCGAAGGCACAGCCAGGCTCCTCGTATTCGTTTTCGATATGCCAGCCGGTCAACTCGTGCAGGCGTTCCAGTGTCCCGTTGTTCGGCGCCCGTGCAGAATCGTAGTCGAGGTAGGTGACTTCGTCGTCAGTGCTGGTGATGTACACATGCGGGAACCATTTCGAGCCGCTGTTCGTGACCGCCCAGTCGTAGTCCCAGTTGACCTCTCAGGACGGGTCGGAAGCGGGAAAGGTGTCGGGGAACAGCAGGTGCATGTTGAACATGTACGTGTCGGTGGCCCTCTCGACGAAATACGTTTTGACGGCTTCGATGGGTGCGTGGATCACCACGGTGTTGGAATTCCAATTCGGCATATGCAGATTGGTTAGAGGGTAAATTACCCGAGTCGTTGCTCAGGCAGGCATGGACTACACCCAGCTCCGAGACGGCAGTCACAGCACCGCTACGCTGTTGCTCGCGATGCCGACCGTGCCGACGATGCCGATGCGTCGGTGCTTGACGGACGTCGCTCGGGTGTACAATCGCCTGGCCGCGAAAAAATAAAATGTGGCTATGCGGATTCGATGCCCAGTCGCTTGATGGTTCGTCCACCGTAACGACGCACACCGCCGCCGACGAGGACGAGAGATCGCCCTGGAGAATGCCGCGATATCGTGTGGAGCTTGATGTCCACGGACCCCGGCCGGCCGTGAGCCTAGTCCGTCTCGGCACCGCGGAGGCGACGGAGCGGGACGAGCGGCGACGGCGGGAACAATGGGCCTCGCGGATATCCCGGCGTGCGGGTGAAAATGAAAATGGCGACGCACAAAAAATGGAGCCAGACCCTTGTGAGGTCCAGCTCCGGAAGAGATGCGTTACGTTTGAAGTCTGCCGGTGACCATCGCCCGTTCGGCATATTCGCCGAGCGTTTTCGTCGACTCGAAGTTTCGGTCACGCTCGACCGGCAATCCCAGCTTGCCTCTGAGCGCCGACAGCTCTCGGAGATCGACCGAACCGAGTTCGGGTTCGCCGAAGCCCATGTCGCAGAGCCCGAAGGCGATATCCGGGTTGTTGGCCTCGATCAGCGCGAGGAGCCATGTCGCGGAACCGTCCGGCGTGAACAGCTTGACCACGGGTTTGGGATCGAAGTGCCGGAACTCGCGTTGCTTCTCGCCGTTCGCAACGAGCCTCCGATATTGGTCCTTCGTGAACAGGTTCGGCCACGGGTTCTGGTCGGCAGGCGGAAACGGGTTCGCCTTGTCGGCTCGGCACATTCGGCAGACTCGTTCGCAGGTGTTGAGCACATAGTGTTCCGGCGGAAACTTTCCGTCGCAGACATCGCAGCTCGGGTGGTACGGACGCTCTTCCTCTTGGCATGTGCCATCGGCGCAATCGAAGGTCCCAGCGAAGCCGCAACCCGGCTCCTCGAATTCGTTCTCGATCTTCCAGCCGGTCAGCTCGTGCAAGCGTCGCAGTGTGCCATTGTTCGGTGTCCGGGCACTGTCGTAGCCGAGGCTCGTCTGCTCGTTGCTTTCGTGGACGTACTCGATGGTCGGATTCCATTTCGATCCGGTCAGCTCATCGACAGCGGGATCATCGCTCGCCATCTCCAGAAAGAGCTTGTGCAGGTCGAATTCGTATTCGCCGTGAGCCAGTGGAATGAGCCACTGCATGACCTGATCTAATGGTGCGTCGATCGTGACGCTGTTGTTGTTCCAATTGGGCATAGGAAAAAAGTAAAAAAATAAAACGCATGCTGGCTGTGCCGCACGCAATTCTGGGCAAACGCCAACCCATAAGCTGCCAGTCAAGAACCGTTCGCTTGTGAACCTCGCCTTGGCGCGTAGCGCGTCTGTGATACGCCGCGATATAGCGCGGTCCTTGACGGGATGCGGGTTGGCGTACAATCGCCAAGCGTGCAAGCCCCCAACATGTTGGCCGGAACTTCGGGTGGTCTGGCGGGGCGCCGCCAGTGCCGATCAGGCAAAGCACCACTTCGATTTTGAGAACCGCTGATCATCCGTACAATGGAAGGCATATTTTCTAATGCCTGCACCAATGAGAGCAGACCAAGCCCGCCAGATTCCGATCACCACTTACCTCGAACGCTCCGGCATCAAGCCGGCGAGGGTGACGCGTGGCGGTCGCGAGTTGTGGTATTCGAGCCCGCTTCGCGAGGGCGACACGACGCCGTCGTTCAAGGTCGATACGGACAAGAACCTGTGGTTCGACCATGGGATGGCACGCGGCGGCAATGTCATCGATCTCGTCATCGAGATGCGACGCGTGACGGTCAAGGAGGCACTCGCCATCCTGGAGTCCGGGTTCGCGGGCTCGGTGCCGGCGGCACAACGATTGACCGGTCCTGGCGGGGCCCCTGCGGGTGAAAAGAAAAAAGACATCGAGGGAAGCCACGGGTTCGAGCTGGTCTCGACGCAGGACATCGAGCATCCGGCGCTGATCACGTACCTCGCGACCCGCTGCATCGACGTTGCTCTTGCCAGCCGTTATCTGAGGGAAATTCGCTTCCGTCCCAAGGGCAGTCTCAAGCAGTACTTCGCCCTCGGTTTCCCCTGCGGCAACGGGTTCGATGCCCGCAGCCGCGTGTTCAAAGGGTTCGTCGGCGACGGCAAGACGATTTCCACGCTCAATTTCACCGACAAGGGTACGGTCGCCGTGTTCGAGGGGCCGTATGACTTTCTGAGCTGGCTCGCGATGCGTGGGATCGGGGAGCCCGATTGCGGCATCGTCATACTGCACTCGGTCAGTTTGCGTCGCCGCGCCGTCGACGCCATCCGCGCGCACGGGTTCGGACGCGTGGTGCTGTATCTCGACCGCGATGCTGCCGGCCGCGAGACCGCCGATCTGTTCAAGGCGGAGTTCGGCGACCGCAACGTCGTCGACCGCTCTTCGACCTATACCGACTTCAAGGACCTCAATGAATGGCGGGTCGCGCTCGGGTTCGATGGGCGTCAGTCCAACGCGGGAGACGGATAGCTGGCAACCAACTTATCGGTCGCGCAGTCCAAGACTGGCAAATGCTGTCCAATTCGGATTAATGCTGTAGAGTATTGTTTTTGTTGCGACTTTATTGAGTTCCAGCTCGATTTCGCGTATGGTCACGCCGTCGCGCCGGGGATCACCGGGTTCGCGATCACAGCGGTGGTGACCAACGAAACCGAGAGGCACACGGCATGCTGAGAGACCTTGAAACAATGTCGGTGACCGAGCTTGATGCTCTGATCGAGCGGGCTCGCGTTGCGCGGCAGGAGACACGCGATCGGCGCCGGCTCGAGTTGAAGGACGAGATCGAGGGCAAGCTGAAGTCGGAAGGCTTCTCCGCCATCGAGGTGCTGGGTGCCAAGGTCAAGCCCAGGCCGCAGCCGCTGCCCGTGAAGTACGCCGATCCCGGCGACGCCTCGTCGACCTGGTCGGGCAAGGGTCGGACGCCGGGCTGGCTGCAGGCGAAGCTCGATGCCGGGGCAAAGCTCGAGCAATTCCTGATCGGATCATAATCGCGACGCAAAAAAGCTCATCCTGGCCGGGTGAGCGTTTTGTTGTCAGCGTGAGTCGTGGTGGATTATTAGGATGCCACCCCGTGAGGGGTGGCGAGTGGAATGAGGATTCCACCTGGGGTCAGGATTTTTCGGGTTCCTTCGGGACTCGCAGTACAAGTCTACCGTCGAGCGGTAGGGCGTCGAGTTGGACGGAGAAGCCCTGTTCATCCTTGTTTGCCCAGGCGGCGCCGATCTTCAACCAGAAGGGATCTTGTCCCTCCTGTTTCTTCACAGTGTAGACGTGGAAGTCGGGTTTGGCTTTGGCAGCCATAGCAGCACCTCATGAGTTAGTGAATTACCCCGCTGCATTTTTAATCATAAGGATTTTTCCAAATTGTCAAATCTCGTTCCAATCGACCCGAGAAAAATACGCCGCCGACTTGAACCCGGCGCCGGCCGATCGCGCACTATTCCGTCTGTTCAATTCCCGTGGCGGCGTATTTTTCTTTTCACCCGCAATCTGAATGTCAGTCCATCGACCGATTTGGAGTTTTGCACATCGGTCCAGTGTTATGGCTATAAATAAGAATAAGGAGTAAGAACAGGGTAGAAAGGGGGTGGCGCGCGGGGCGATGGCTGACGCTGGCGCCTGCGTCGATCGTTCGGGGGAGCGAAAGCGGACTGAAAACATCGGTATGCGGGGAGCTTCGTCGGAGTGATTGTGTCGTCTTGCGGGGAGCGAGAACGGACACGATGCCGATCGAGCAACCGAGACGGGGAGTATGAACGGACTGTTTGATGTCAAAAAACGGCTTCCGGGAGGAGGCGAGGGGAATGGCAGGGAGCTTGAACGGACGAAAACGGCTCTACGGGGGAGCGAGAACGGAGGGTTCGACCGGACTCGCGGCGATGCCGGCGACGGAAAAATCCTGGCAGGGAGCATGAACGGACGATATGTGGCGTCCGGCGGGGAGCTTGAACGGACGACGGTGAGCTGAGTTTTTGACATTCGGACGCGCCAACCCGATCGGCAGGAAGGAACGCCAAACAGACAACTTCCCAGTTCCCGTTCCGGATGTTGGTGGGATGGCGGGAAGCGGTAGCGGGAAGAGCCGCGATCGTGTGGCGCTCTCTACGTCTTGGTCTTGGCGATGCGGCGACCGCCCTGGTATTTTGTCTTGGCGCGCTCGTAGTCCATGAAATTCTTGAAATCGTGACGCTCGGGCTCAACGACGACCGCTCCGTCCTCGGCGATCACGGCGGTGTCCAAACGATTGATGTGCATGTTGGTTTTCATCTGCTCGACCGTGAAGGCCTGGGTCGGCCGAAGCACGATCTTGGCGTCATCGAGCCTGCGCCCTTTGCTGGCAGTGCCAGGGGCCGCGAACCTCTTCTCGACGTGATAGCGATCGATTACGTCCGGCATCGCCTTCAGCGCCTGCTCGACCTGCTTCAGATTGTCGGAAAGGCGTTGGCAGAGCGTGACGCCGCTACTCTCGATAATGGTCGACAGCATGATGTTGAAAGACTTATTCGGCGCGGCATAGACGAAGCGCGATCCGAGCAGCTTTCTCAGCCAGCGGACCAGATAGATGTCCGAGCCGATGATGCGCTCGTAATTGATCTGACGCCAGCCACGGGCGAGGATCGC
>JANLPY010000797.1:0-30719 GCA_031367505.1 Hyphomicrobiaceae bacterium
ACGCCCCGCTGACGCGCGGCATCCATTCGGATACGCCATGGAGCTTTATTTTTGGAGTTTCATCGTCGCGATCCTGCTGTTCTCGCTGGGCGCTGGTGTTTCAATCTACGAAGGCATCGACAAGCTTTATCGGCCACACCCGATCAGCAACCCCGAGATAAACTACGCCGTGCTGGGCATAGCGTTGTTACTCGAAGGGGTATCCACCTGGCAGGCCTTGTCCGCATTCAACAAGGTACGGAAGGGCCAAAGCGCACTCGCCGCCCTTCGCCGATCAAAAGATCCCGCGCTCTTCACCGTGTTGCTGGAAGATCTAGCGGCGCTTGCAGGCTTGAGCGTGGCGTTGATCGGAATTTCGGCGACGCACATGCTCGGTATCGAATGGGCTGACGGCGCGGCATCTGTCATGATCGGCTTGATCCTTGCGTCGGTCGCAGCCTTCCTTTCGATCGAGATCAAGAGTTTGTTGATCGGCGAGGCGGCTTCGGAAGATTTGCAGAAGAATGTCCACACGCTGTTGACGGCCGAAGGCAGCAAGACCAGCCCGGTGCGCGCGATCAATGAGATCCGCACGATGCAATTGGGGCCGAACGACGTGATCGTTGCAGCGAGCGTAGATATGGAAGATACGGCGACGGCTGCAGATGTCGAGGCCGCCAACGATCGCCTGAACCACGCCATCAAAAAGCGCCATCCAGAAGTCCGCTATCTGTTCATTGACGTGAAGGCCGCCAGTTCAGCAATGAAACCTGCGCCAGAAGCGTTACTCGACAGGGTAAAATCTGGCTCAATCAACGGTTCCATGGGGGCAACGGATTCCAATGGACGCGTAGACAGTGCGACCCCCACCGGGGTAACACCTCCTGCGCCGCCACCGAAACCAACGATCGCCGCGCGGCCTGCATCAGCCCGTAAGGGCAAGGGTGGCAAGCGGCGGCGCTGAGCCCCGCTGCTTGCCAAGCCGTTCAGAACGGAATTTCGTCGTCGAGCGGCTTGTCAAAGTTCTTCGACGCAGGCTTGCCCGCCCGTTTCGGTTCGCTGTATCCGCCACCACTGCCTGACGACGACGATCCGCCGCCACCACCGTAGCCGCCATCCGGCGCGCCATAACCAGCTTGGCCATCCTCCTGCATACCAGCGCCGGCCCCGGCGCCAGCACCAGCACGACCATCGAGCATGGTCAGAACACTATTGAAGCCCTGCAGAACGACCTCGGTCGAATATTTTTCAACACCGGCTTGGTCTGTCCACTTGCGGGTCTGCAACGCGCCCTCAATGTAAAGCTTCGCACCTTTTTTGACGTAGCTTTCGATGACTTTGCACAGTGGCTCGCTGAACACCACGACACGATGCCACTCGGTCTTTTCCTTTCGCTCTCCCGAGCTCTTATCGCGCCAACTCTCGCTCGTCGCGATCGACAGGTTGGCGATCGGCCGGCCGTCCTGAGTGCGGCGGATCTCCGGATCCTTGCCAACGTTGCCGACCAGGATCACTTTGTTAACGGAACCAGCCATTTCGAACTCCTCTTGGCGTTACAGTACTCAACCCTTCGGTCGTGCACGTGATTCTAGTTGCATCAACCTAGACGGGCCTGACCGCAGTGGGTGCCTGAACGACTGCTTGTCCACGGATTTGTACCAGCGAAGCTTTTCGTTCATTGTTCGTTCTAAGATAACATATGCAGTTAATTTTGCAAGCCGTCACTGAATTGTAGTTGAAACTGCTCACACCGAAGCAGCAATAGTCCGCCACAAACCAGGGCTATTGACCGTTGTCGTGAAATCAACCCATCTGGAGCGATTAAAGCCAATTGATGCAACGAAACATATGATGAACGCTCGCACCCTAATCGTGTTTTTTGCCCTGCCAAGCTTGGCGGGGACGGCGGCATTGGCGCAACCCGCATCAACCGAAACCTCGACATCGCGGACCCAAGAGGGTTCGGCCGCTTTGGTGAAGGGAAGCGCGTCCTCGGCGATTGGCCTTTTCACCGAAGCCCTGAAGGACGCCAATCTGCCAAACGACCGGAGAGCTACGATCCTCAACGATCGCGGCGTTGCCTACGGTCGCCTTGGCCAGTCCAGGTTAGCGGTCGAAGATTTTAATCGAGCGGTACAGCTATTTCCCGAGTATGCCGCAGTTTATAACAATCGCGGCAACACGCTGCTGGCGATGGGACAGATCCGGGAAGCGATCAAGGATTTTGATCGGGCGGTTCTGCTGACACCGGGTTATGCGGTCGCGTTGCATAATCGCGCCGGGGCTCATATGCGGCTTGGGCAGACGCCCGAAGCAGTGCGCGACTACACCAAAGCAATCGAGCTGATGCCAGCAAGCGCACCGCCGCTTGCGGGCCGGGGTCGTGCATTCCTCGCTGAAGCCCGTCCGTACGCCGCAATGCGAGATTTTTCGCGCGCCATCCTCAACGATGCCCGCTTCAGCACCGCCTACCGATCGCGCGCCGAGGCCAAAATCGAAGTTGAAAGGTTTGAGGACGCGGTCGAGGACTTGAGCCGCGCGATCGCGTTCGAGCCCGGTAACGCCGAGGTTTTCGCGCTGCGTGCTAGCGCCTATTTGGCAAGTAGGAATGCGACATCTGCCATCAAGGATTTCACGCGCGCGATCGAACTCGATGCCAAATCGGTAGCCGCGCATCAGGGCCGTGGTCTCGCACACGCCAAAGCGGAAGCCTTCGAAGAAGCGGAAGCGGATTTGGCGCGCGCGATCGAACTAGATCCACGGGCAGCGACCGCATTCGCTTATCGTGCTTATGTCTACAAGCTTACCGCGCAGCCCGAACTCGGCCTGAAGGAAGTCGAGAAGGCCTTGAAAATCGACGCCAATCGCGCCGAAACTTACTGGGCCAAGGGCGAGGTCGAAGAGGCGCTCGGCCGTACGGACGACGCGATAGCCAGTCTTAAGCGTGCCGTTGTGTTGAAACCGGGCTTAAAGGATGCAATCGAGGCATTGGATCGACTAGGCGCCGTGCCGGACAACTCTGGCGACGTGGAGGTAGCGGGGGCGGGAACCGGTCGCTGGCGGGTGGTTGCGCGTCAGGGCCGGTATTTCGGTGTGTCCGATGAATTTCCTCGTGTCCGGGTGCCGCTCGAAATGATGGGCGAAGGCACCCCGCGCCTGATCGAGTGGGAGGCCAAAAAGGCGCCATTCCAGGGCATCGGGACGTTAAAATTCAGTGCCGGGCGTTCCGGCACACTGGAAATCGAACAGGTGGCAATCGTCGACACGCAAGCGGCTTCGGTGGTCGGTGTCCAACCGCATCGTGTGGGCGAACGCGTTTCGCAATGGACTTGGGACGAGGGCCGGCTGACGATCGCGAGCATCGATGGTGTCACTGACGAATTCACATTGCGCACGGCAAAGAAGGAAGTGCCCGTGGCAGCCGCGCCTGCCCCGCAACCTCGCCGGGTCTCAAGCTCGAATGAAGGAAGCGGCAAAGGAACTCCTGCATGGGCACCTTGGGCGCAATCAGGTTGGGGCGGCGGTGGTTCACAACAGCCGCAGCGCCAACAGCGGCAAGGCCCAAAGCCAAAGACCCTGTTCGATATTTTACTTGGCAATTGATCCAGCTTTGTTCGCCGGACGTTCAACCTGAGCTGCAACGACCAGTTCAGAAGGAACGACCGCATGACGATTGCCCCCACGATCATGTGGTTTCGTCAGGATCTAAGACTCGCCGACAACCCCGCCCTCAACGAGGCCTGCGCCGGTGGAGCCCCTGTTGTCGCGGTTTACATCCTAGACGATGCCAGTCCGGGGCAGTGGAAAATGGGTGGTGCCAGTCGCTGGTGGCTGCACCACAGCCTCGTGTCGCTCTCCCGTGATCTGCAGGCACGTGGCTCGCGTTTGATCCTGCGGCGTGGGCCCGCACGCGATACGCTGAAAAATTTGGTTGCCGAAACCGGGGCTCAACGCGTCGTCATGAGCCGATGCTATGAGCCGTGGGCGCGCAAACTCGAAACCGAGATTTACGATGACCTGGCATCCGCAGGCGTGGTGCTCCAACGGTATGCTGGATCGCTGCTGTTCGATCCGGATTTCGTGCGCACCAAAACTGGTGTCGCCTACAAGGTCTACTCACCATTCTGGCGCGCCGTCTCGACGACCGAAGTGCGTACGCCGATTGCCGCCCCGAAAATGATCCCTCAACCAGCTAAGATGCCAACCAGTGACCGGCTACAGGACTGGGAGCTTTTACCGGCCCGACCCGATTGGGCTGATGGATTACGCCAAACGTGGATGCCAGGCGAGCCCGCCGCACAAGCCAGTCTCGATAAATTCCTGGACGCTGGCATTGCCGGATACGACAGCAATCGGAACCGGCCCGATCTGCCTGGAACATCAAGATTATCGCCGCACCTTCATTTCGGTGAAATCAGCCCAGCAGTTTGCTGGCACCGGGCGCGGAAATTCGCGTCCGGCCAGCGTCAACTCGAAAAGGGCATTGAAACGTTCCTCAAAGAACTGGCTTGGCGTGAGTTCTCCTACCACCTGTTATTTCATTGGCCTGACTTGCCGGAAGCTTCTTTCCGGCCCGAATTTGAGACCTTCCCCTGGAGGGGCTCTCTGCGGCAGTTGAAGGCTTGGCAACGCGGCCAAACCGGCTACCCGATTGTCGATGCCGGCATGCGCGAGCTTTGGACGACCGGCTACATGCACAATCGTGTCCGCATGATCGTCGCGTCGTTCCTCATCAAGAACCTGCTGATCTCATGGCGCGAAGGTGCCGCGTGGTTTTGGGATTGTCTGGTCGATGCCGACCTGGCGTCGAACTCGGCGAGCTGGCAGTGGGTCGCGGGCTCGGGCGCCGATGCGGCACCCTATTTCCGAATTTTCAACGCGCAGAAGCAGGGCGAGACCTACGATCCTGAAGGTGTGTATGTGCGTCGCTGGGTGCCGGAGTTGGCTCGGCTACCCGATAAGTATCTGCACTGCCCTTGGAATGCGCCCGACGATGTCCTTTCGACGGCCGGTGTAAAGCTCGGCAAGACCTATCTTCGACCAGTCGTCGATCATGCCGAAACGCGCGCGGCGGCGCTGGCGGCTTTTGCGACTATCAAGGCGCAAGCCGAGTGAGCCTTGTTGAGGGCCTGCATAGTAGGATAGTCAGCGGGACGAGGCGGCTACCTGCCGTCAGCCTACAAGGTACGCGATGACCACGCCGGAACCGAAATTCAGTTTTCTCGTACACTCCAACAGCGGTAATGCCCGCCAAGGCGAAATCACGACCCCACGCGGCATCATCCGCACGCCGGCATTCATGCCAGTCGGCACGGCTGGAACCGTGAAAGCGCTGTATCCTGACCAGGTAAAATCATCGGGCGCCGATATTTTGCTCGGCAATACCTATCACTTGATGCTGCGTCCTGGCGCGGAGCGCGTGGCCCGCCTCGGCGGGTTGCACAAATTCATGCGGTGGGATGGGCCGATCCTGACTGACAGCGGGGGCTTTCAGGTGATGAGCCTGTCGGGGTTGCGGAAGATGTCGGAGAAGGGCGTCACCTTCCAGTCGCACATTGACGGCTCGACGCATCAGATGAGCCCGGAGCGCTCGATCGAGATCCAGTGCCTGCTTGGCGCTGACATCCAGATGCAGCTCGACGAATGTATCGAACTGCCCGCGACGCGTGAGCGGGCGATCGCGGCGATGGAGCTATCGCTCCGCTGGGCCGACCGCAGCCAACGGGCATTCGACGACATGAGCAAACCGGGACAGGCGTTGTTCGGAATCGTGCAGGGCGGCACCGATCTCGAATTACGCGAGCAGTCGGCAAAGGCGCTGGTCGCGATGGATTTGCCGGGCTACGCGGTCGGCGGATTGGCCGTTGGCGAAGGCCACGACTTGATGGTCGCAACACTTGCCGCCACGACACCGCACTTACCGGCTCACAAGCCACGCTACCTGATGGGTGTCGGTACGCCAGCCGACATCATGGAAGCAGTGGCGCGCGGCATCGACATGTTCGATTGCGTGATGCCGACCCGATCCGGCCGCCACGGCCAAGCATTTACCTGGGGCGGTAAGATCAACCTTAAGAATGCGCGTCACGCGGAAGATCCACGCCCGCTTGACGCCAATAGTTCTTGCCCCGCCGCGCGCGATTATTCCCGCGCCTATCTGCATCATCTGATGAAGTCCGGCGAACACTTGGGCTCGATGCTGCTGTCGTGGGCCAACGTCGCATTTTACCAAGACTTGATGGCGGCGATCCGTCGGTCGATTGCCGAGGACCGGTACGCGGCATTCATCACTGAGCATAAGACGCGGCTCTCGTCTGCGGAGCCGGCGGAAGCCGTCTAGGCACTCGCGACGTCCAAACAAGCGGCAGCAATCAAAGCCCGCGTGTACGCATGCTGAGGCGCCGACAAAATTTGCTCAGTCGTCCCGTGTTCCACGACGCGCGCCTCCTTCATCACCAACACCCGATCCGCCATCGCGCGCACAACCGCCAGATCATGGCTTATGAATACATACGCTAGGCCGTGCCGCAGCTGCAGATCACGCAGCAAATCGACGATGTCGAGCTGAACGCTGCGATCAAGCGCACTCGTCGGTTCATCGAGCACAACGAGCTTCGGTTTGAGGATCATCGCCCGTGCAATGGCGAGGCGTTGACGCTGGCCACCCGAAAACTCGTGCGGAAAGCGATTGCGCGTTTGCGGGTCGAGTTGCACTTCGTTGAACGCGGCGACTGCACGGGCTTCGCGTTGTGATTTCGAAAGCCCAGGTTCGTGCACCAGCAATCCCTCGCTGACGATCTCTCCCGCTGTGAGGCGCGGCGACAGTGAACCGAACGGGTCTTGGAATACAACTTGCATCCGCCGCCTGAGCGGTCGCATGGCCGCCCGATCGAGCGACTTCAAATCGCGATCCTCGAACCGGATTGATCCAGCCGACGGCAGCAACTTTAGAATCGCACGGCCAAGCGTCGATTTTCCGGATCCAGACTCGCCGACCACCCCAACCGTCTCACCCGCACGGACGCTGAGATTAACTCCGTCGACGGCGATCAAGTGTTTGCGCGGGATGCGGCGAACAGCGTCGAGCCAAGCGCGGCGACCGGGAAACGTCACGCGAACATCGCGCGCTTCGAGGATGGATGCCGCGGCGGGTTCGACCGGCGATTTGTGGCCACGTGGCATCGAATCGATCAGCCGCCGCGTATAGGCGTGCTGAGGACTAGAGAATAGCGCTGTCGCAGCCCCCTGCTCGACACACGCGCCGCGATGCATGACCAGCGCGATCGGCGATGCGACGCACTAGCCCAAGATCGTGCGTGACGAAGATAATCGCCAACCCAAGACGCTTTTGCAGATCCTTCAGTAACGCCAGGATTTCCGCCTGCACCGTCACGTCGAGCGCGGTGGTCGGCTCATCGGCGATCAGCAAATCTGGATTGAGTGCGATCGCCATCGCGATCATCACACGTTGACGCTGACCGCCGGACAATTCGTGCGGATAGGCGTCTATCTTGGAAGCCGGATCTTGAATACGCACCATCTCGAGTAATTCTAGTGCGCGGGTTCGAGCGGCTGCCCCGGTCATTCCGGCATGCCGCAGCAAGGGCGCCGCCATCTGCTGGCCGATCCGGTACAACGGATCGAGCGAGGTCATCGGCTCCTGGAAAATCATCGTCAGTTTCGAGCCGCGGTATCGATCGAGTGTCGCAGCGGTCGCCCCGATCAACTCGACGCCCCTGTACTTTGCCGAACCGCTGGCCGTGCCGTTGCTTGCCAGCAGCCCCATCAGCGCCAGCATGGATTGGCTTTTTCCCGACCCGGATTCGCCGACGATCGCGACCGTCTCGCCGGGCGACACGTCAAAGTCTAGGCCGCGAACGGCTGCAACATTGCCTGCGCCGGTGCGAAAGTCGACCTTGAGATCCCGAACGATTAGGAGGGGTTCGACCACGGCTATAGATTGTCGATCAAACGCGTCTTGCCGAGCCATGCGGCCACCAGCACGCGCGGGGATCGTTGCGAATTCGAGTCCCACCCGGTTAGCGTTTCGGCATCACGCAACTCCACGTAGTCGACTTTGAACCCGGCTTGTTCGAGAGCCACTTTGGCATCGCCCGTTGCTTTCTCGACCGCGCCACCAGCTCGAACTTGAGCTGCGATATCGATGATCAATCGATGGATGATCGGTGCCGTCGCCCGATCCTGCGGCGACAGATATCGGTTGCGCGAACTCATTGCCACACCATCGGCCTCCCGCACCGTTGGCATGCCGACAATTTCGATTGGCAAATCCAGATCGCGCACCATTTGCCGGACGACGCAGAGTTGCTGATAGTCCTTCTCGCCGAAGATCGCGAAGTTGGCTTCCGATTGCGTGAACAGTTTGCAGCACACTGTTGCAACACCCTCGAAGAAATGCGGGCGGAAATCCGTCTCAAGGCCCAGCGCCGCACCTTTCGGCACGATGCGTGTCGCAGCGCCCGGCCGGTACATTTCCTCGACGCCCGGCGCCCACACCGCGTCGCATCCGACGGATGCCAGTTTTGCAACATCACCTGGCTCGTCGCGCGGATAACGAGAGAAATCCTCGTGCGGGGCAAACTGCGTCGGGTTGACGAAAATCGAGGTTATCGTACGGCGGGCCTTCGCCTGGCCGAGCTTCACCAACGCCAAATGCCCGTCGTGCAATGCGCCCATCGTTGGAATAATCGCGCTCGTCTCACCAGCTTTGCGCCAACTGGCGGTCAACCGGCGCAGATCAACTAGCGTTCGCACGATCAACGGACTAGACAAGTTGGCCAATGTTCAGCTCTCCGCATTTAGCTCGCTCGGCGCAACCTCTAATGCAGCGCCTCGGCCGTCAAGCACTAGCTCTAAGGGTTGCTAGGACATATTAGATCTGGCAGTCCGGTGTTGAGTACGCGACACTACGCGTAACACTTATCCAACGCTTCAACATTTGCGAGCCTATGCCGAATGCTTGTCTATGCCTTGAAACGGCTCTGCGTCGCGGTACTCGTGGCCTTGTTCGTTTCCGCGATCGCGTTTACCGCATTGCGGATGTCGGGCGATCCCGCAATGGCGATTGCCGGCGAAGGTGCGAAGGCCGCCGACATCGAGCAAATCCGCAAGACTTATGGGCTCGACCGGCCGCTCGCCGTTCAGTATTTCGATTGGCTGAAGACGGTTGCCAAAGGCGATTTCGGTGAATCGCTCTACTATAAAACCAGCGTTACGAGTTTGATCGCCGACAAACTGCCGGTGACCTTCATCGTCGGAGCGCTCTCAATCGTGTTTGCACTCGCGCTATCGATCCCACTCGGCGTTCTGGCGGCGGTTTACCAAGGCAGCGTCATCGACCGCCTCGCGCTTGCCATCGCGGTTGCGGGCCAGGCTCTCCCAAATTTTTTCTTCGCCCTCGTATTGATGATGTTTTTCTCGATCCAGTTGCGCTGGCTTCCGGTTTCCGGCTCCGACACTTGGGCGCATTACGTGATGCCGGTGATCGCACTCGGCTACTACGTGACGCCGCCGCTGATGCGCCTCGTTCGCGCCGGCATGATCGAGGTGTTGGGCGCGGATTACATTCGGACCGCGCGCGCGAAGGGACTGTCGTCGATGTCCGTGGTTTTCAAGCACGGATTGCGTAACGCGCTGGTGCCGGTGGTCGCTCTAGCGGCGGTGCAGTTGGGACTGCTCCTCGGCGGCTCGATCGTTATCGAGACGATCTTCGCGTTGGATGGCCTTGGCTACCTCGCCTACCAGTCGATCACGCACAAGGATTACCCGGTGACGCAAGCGGTGCTGTTGCTGCTGTCGCTGATCTATGTGTTGCTGACATTGGCAGCCGATCTGCTCAATGCGTTCCTCGATCCTCGCATGCGGGTGGCGTGATGAACAGCACCACAGTGGCGACGATGACACTTGCAGCCGAACCCGTCCGGCCGATGCCATCGCTTACGCGCCGTATGATGGCAAACCCGGCGCTGATGATTGGCTTGACGCTGATCGGCATCGTGGTGGCGATGGCCGCGTTGGCGCCGTGGATCAGTCCACACGACCCCTACACGCAGGATTTGACCAAGCGCATGATCCCACCGTTCTGGCAGGCGAAGGGCAACTGGGAGCACGCGCTCGGCACCGACAATTTGGGTCGCGACTACCTTTCACGCGTGATCTACGGCGCGCGAATTTCGCTGCTGATCGGCGTGTCGGTGATGATCATCTCGGGACTGATCGGAACCACGCTCGGGCTTCTCGCTGGATATTTCGGCGGTAAGGTCGATATGGTCGTCAACTTCATCATCACCGCCCGGTTGGCGATGCCGGTGGTGCTCGTCGCGTTGGCAGTGGTGGCGATGATCGGCGGTTCGCTCACGGTGGTTATCCTGACGCTCGGATTGCTCAAGTGGGATCGGTTCGCCGTCGTCATGCGCAGCGCGACACAGCAGGTGCGCTCGCTCGACTATGTGACGGCTGCCGAGGCGGCTGGCGCCTCCCGTACCCGTGTCCTGCTCGGAGAAATCCTGCCCAACGTGTTGCCACACCTGATCGTGGTGGCGACGGTCGAAGCCGGCAGCGCGATCTTGCTCGAAGCGGCGCTTTCGTTCTTGGGCCTCGGCGTACAGCCCCCGCTGCCGTCTTGGGGACTTATGATCGCGGAAGCCAAGAATTTTATGTTCTTCTCGTTCTGGCTGATCGCGATCCCGGGCAGCGCTCTGGCACTGCTTGTGCTCGGGATCAATCTGGCGGGTGACGGACTGCGCGACGTGCTGGCACCAGAGGGGCGCAGTTGAGCAAACCCGTTCTCGAAGTCGCGGACCTTCATGTCGACATCGCAACGCCACGTGGCATATTGCAGGCGGTGCGCGGCATCTCGTTCGATGTGGCAGCCGGCGAGACCGTGTGCATCGTCGGCGAGTCCGGTTGCGGCAAGTCGATGACGGCACTGGCATTGATGGGGCTGCTGCCGAAGACGGCCGCGACGCGGGCAACCAAGATCGCGCTTTCAGGCCAGGATCTCGCCGCCGCGAAGCCATCGGTGCTGAACGCTCTGCGCGGCGATCGGATGGCAATGATCTTCCAGGAGCCGATGACGGCGCTCAACCCGGCATGGACGATCGGCACGCAGCTGATCGAGGTGCATCGGCGACACAAAAGGTCATCCAACGAGGAAGCCCGTGCTCGTGCCGTAGATTTGTTGGGGCGCGTTGGGATCGCGCGCGCAGCTGAGCGGCTCGGGGCTTATCCGCATCAATTGTCCGGCGGGCTACGGCAGCGCGTGATGATCGCGATGGCCTTGATGTGCTCGCCCGACTTGCTGATCGCCGACGAACCGACGACCGCTCTCGACGTCACCATCCAGGCGCAAATATTGCGCCTTCTGGCCGAGCTGCAAAAGGATCTCGGCATCGCATTGCTGCTGATCACTCATGATCTAGGTGTCGTCGCCAGAATCGCCGATCGGGTGAATGTCATGTACGCCGGCCGCATTGTCGAAAGCGCGTCGGCGACGGAATTATTCGCACATCCGATGCATCCCTACACACGCGGGCTGCTCGACTGTTTGCCGCGCCCTGGCATTACAGCGGGGGAGCGGCTCGGCACTATTCCCGGGGTCGTACCATCGCTGATCGGCGGCATCTCCGGTTGCGCGTTTCGATCACGGTGCCCGGTCGCCATCCCCATTTGTGCGGGCACGATTCCGCAGTGCAGCGTCACGCCATCACACATCTATGAATGCGTGCACGATGCTGTCGCCGAGGTGCCGGCATGAGTGAAACGCTCCTCCAAATGCGTGGCCTCACGCGCTCGTTTTGGGTCAGCCGCGGCATATTCCAGCGGACACAAACACTGCATGCGGTTGCTGGCGTCGATCTCGATGTGATGCAAGGCGAGGTGCTCGGTATCGTTGGCGAATCTGGTTGTGGGAAATCGACGCTTGCCCGCATGATGCTCGGCATATTGCCGCCGACAGCTGGGATGATGCAGCTCGGCGGGCAAGACGTTTCCGAGATGTCGCGCCGCGAACTCGCACGACGCATGCAGCCGGTGTTCCAGGACCCCTATTCATCGCTCAATCCACGACGCCGCATCGCGTCGATCGTGTCGTTGCCCCTTGACGTACAGGGCACAGGAAGCGCCGAGGAACGGCGGCGGCGCGCGCTGGCAGTGATGGAGCAAGTCGGTTTGCCCGCACGTTTCGCCGACAACTATCCGAACCAACTGTCCGGCGGTCAGCGTCAGCGTGTTGCGATTGCGCGGGCCTTGGTCACCAACCCCGAGATTGTCATCTGCGATGAGCCGACCTCGGCGCTCGATGTGTCGGTACAAAGCCAGATCCTCAATCTTCTCATGGACCTGCGCCGCGATCTTGGCCTGACCTACGTGTTCATTAGCCATAATCTGGGCGTGGTCGAACACCTCGCAACGCGGGTCGCCGTGATGTACTTGGGCCGCATTGTCGAACTCGCCCAAGTGGCGGATTTGTTCAATGCGCCGAAGCATCCGTACACTAAAGCACTTTTGGCCTCGGTGCTTACCCCCGAGCCGGGCTTAGGTCTGCCGGATGCGCTGCTGGGCGCGGCGTCGCCAGACCCGTTTGCCGTAACACCCGGCTGCCCGTTTGCCGATCGCTGCCCCAGCGTGATGGCCATTTGCCGCTCGACGCCACCCCCTCAGGTTCCCCGTGACGGTGGATATTCAGTGTGTCACCTGGCGTAATTATCCAGCCTTATCGAACTGCGGTTGCCACCGCAGCAAGTACGACTGAATGCGTTGCACGATGTAGGCGAGAATGATCCCGACGATCATCATCACAAAGATCGACACCATCATTTCGGCGGCATTGGCGCGCGCCTCCGCTTCGATGATCAGCTTCCCCAAGCCGCGTTCAGCTCCGATGAACTCACCGACAATGACACCGACGAGCGCGAACGACACCGCCGGCGTCAGCGACGCGAACACCCAGGCGAGCGCGGATGGAATAACCACCGTGCGCAACACCGTCATTTCGCTGGCGCCTAACAAACGCGCTGCCGCAATCTGATCCCGATCGACCGAGCGCGTGCCTTCGAACGTATTGAAGAACACCACGAAGAAAACGATGATCCAGGCGGTGACGATCTTCGACATATCGCCCAAGCCGAACATCAAGATGATCAGCGGCACCAAGGCGATGCGCGGAATGGAATTTGCGGCCACTACGTAGGGCCCGAAGATGCGTGCGAGGTAGTCCGAGCGGCCCAGCAGCAGCCCCATGATAACGCCCGATATCGTGCCCCCGAGAAAGCCCCACACCATGTTCTTCAGTGTGACGATCGTGGCCAACCACAAGTTATTTGGGTTGGCCTCGAAGCAGCTGGCGAAGCCAGCCGGATCGGCAAAGCAGCCAAGCTTGAGGAAGCTCGTCCAAATCGCCGACGGCTTGGAGATGAAATAGGGATCGAGCAGACTTGGCACGAATGGTTTGAATGCTGATATCTTGCGCAAGTCGAAGCCCCATTCCCAGACAACGAATGTTACCACCAGGATTGCGATTTGCCAGAACAAGACTTTGAGACCGGATTGCTTCATGTCATTCAGCCTTCGTCAGCCGGAATTCTTCGCCGAGCGAGTGCCAGATGTGGGAGTAGAGCCGGCCGAACTCTGGCGTCTCGCGTAGGCTCACGGCATCACGCGGGCGCGCGAACGGCACCTCAAAATCTTCCTTCAGACGCCCCGGCCGTGCCGACAGCAGAATGATGCGGCTGGCCAGTGTAAGCGCTTCGCCGAGGTCATGCGTGACAAACAATACGGTTTGCCGTTCGCGCTCCCAGATCTCCAAAAGCGTCTTGTGCATTTCGAGTTTGGTGTGCGTGTCGAGCGCGCCGAACGGTTCATCCATCAGTAGGATCTCCGGCTCCATGATCAGCGTGCGCATCAGAGCCACGCGCTGGCGCATGCCGCCCGACAGCATCCGCGGGAAGCTGTCGGCGAAACCGGCCAAACCAGCAGTTTCGATGGCGCGCGCGACCTTGGCGGAACGTTCTCCGGCAGGCACCCCAGCGATCTCCAGCCCGTATCCGATGTTGGCCTCGACCGTTCGCCACGGAAACACGGTATCGCGTTGAAAGACGTAGCCGACCTTACGGTTCACGTCTCCGTGCGCCACTTCGTGACCGTCGATGCCGATGCTACCTCCCGACTTCGGGAGCAGCCCCGCGACCATGTTCAAAATGGTGCTCTTGCCACATCCGGAAGGCCCGAGGAGGGCAACGAATTCGCCCTGCTTCACATCGAACGAAACATTGTCGACGGTCAGCAGCTCACCGTTGCCGGTGCTGTAGCGCTTGACGAGGTTCACCACCGATACGCGCGTGGATCCGCGTGTCTCGACAACCGCTGCCTGTATCATCGAGCCCGCGCCTTACTTGAACTTAGCTTGAGCTGCGTCGAGAAAACTCATATCGACGATGTCTTCGAATGTGGTCGGCGGAATGTCGGTGCCGGCGCGATACCAGACTTTGCCGCCACGCTCAAAATCAGCTTTCTCGATGCGGCCTGTGAAGGCCCACGTCTCTCGATCGAATGCCAGCTCGACCTTGGTCGCCTTCTCATCGTAGCCATCGTAATATTTCTTGCCGACAAGCGCATACACGTCATCGATTGGCGCTGTCCGGGTCCACAACATCGCCTGGTACATCGCGTTGACGAAACTTTGCGTCTTGGCTTTCTCGTCCTTTGTCGTGTCCTCGAGCGTGTAAAGCACCAGGACCGGCACCGTGCCACCGAACACGTCGGTGAACACGCCCTTCTTCGAGGTGTCGTAGATCACGCGTCCGAAGTTCTTATCTTCGGCTTCGATCACCCAACTCGGCACCGCCATGATTGCGTCGAACTGCTTGGTCTCGAGACCTGGAAAAAGTGTCTTCGGCCCGCCGCCCGCGACCCAATTGATCTTGTCACCAAGCTTCTTCGATTCAAACACATACGTGCCGTACATCCACGTGCCAGCGCCGATCGCGGTTGCGGCGATGATTGGCTTTGAACCGTCAAGGCGCTTGTACGCGCCGAGATCCTCGACCGACTTTATGCCGGCATCGAACAGGTCCTTGCGCACCACGATGTTCGAGATCGAGGCAATCATCTGGCTCGCCATGATGATCCGGCACTTCTTGCCGCGATTGCTCAATTGCAGAGAATGGCTGGCATCGCCGTGCGCGTAGAGCGCTTGACCAGCGGCGAGTGCTTGCCGGCCGTGCGTTCCCGCGTTGCCGATGACGAGCTTGAGATCGACGCCTTCTTTTTCGAAGAAGCCCTTTTCCAACGCGATCTTGCCGAGCGAATAAATCGCACTCGATGGGCCAAAGGCGAGCGTCGCGGGGCTACCGGCGGCAAAAGAATGCGCCGGCAACATGCCAGCGCCGGCGACAGCTGAGGCGCCGAAAAGTGCATCGCGACGATTGATGATCATGTTTCTCTTCCCACTGTTTTTTCGGCGCTGAAGGCGATGCCCGGCGCTTTCTTCTCTTAGTGTTATACCGTCAGCCCCACCGTGCCGTCTCGGCTCATTGTCGCAATTTCTTCAGCACTGTAGCCAAGATTAGTCAAAACTTGCGCCGTATGCTCGCCGATTTTGGGTGGATCGCGGCGCTTTTGGAGGCGTTTCCCATCGATCGAAATGGGCAGAGCAGGGGTTCGTGCCGTTGTACCGTTTGGCAGGGTAATATCGAGCAACCCACCCGATGCCAGCAAATGCGGGTCATCAAACAGATCGCTCGGGGTATTCACCGGCGCGAAGGGCAGATCCAGTTTTTCCAGCTGCTTCGAGAGTTCCGACGCCTCCCAGCCCTTGAAGATCGTGGCGATCTCCGGGATGATCCATCCGCGTTCGTCGACCCGCCCCTGGCTGGTGGCCAGTCGAGGGTCGGACAGCCACGCCTCGCGACCGAAAGTCCGGCAGAACCCTTGCCAATGTTCCTCACCCACGATTGAAACAAAAATCTTGGTGCCATCCTTGGTATCGAACAGATCGTACACCGGCCACGGCGCGCTTTTGACCGACCAGGGTTGCGATTTCTCTCCGGTCACGCTTTCGAACATCATTGCCTGCGCCATCAGGAATACGTTGTTTTCGAACAGCGCGCTCTGGATGTATTTGCCGCGCCCGGTTCGCTCGCGCTCGGCTAAAGCCGCCTGGATCGCGATGACGCCAAACATGCCGCCCATGATATCGTTGACGGAAGCGCCGGCGCGCATCGGCTTGCCCGGTGGTCCGGTCATATACGCAAGGCCGCCCATCATCTGCACAACCTCATCTAGCGCAAGGCGGTTCTCATAGGGGCCGGGTAGGTAGCCTTTAAGCGAGCAATAAATAAGCCGCGGCATATCTTTTGACAGCGTCGCGTAGTCGAGACCAAATCGGCCAAGCAGCCCGGGTCGAAAATTCTCGATAAGGATATCGCTTTGCGCCACTAGACGTCGCGTAACGGCTTGACCGGCGGGCGTCGTGGTATCGACCGCAATTGATCGCTTGTTGCGGCTATAGGTGCCGAAGAAGCCGGAAGCCACACCTTTGAAATGCCGGGTACGGTCGCCCTTCAGCGGTTCGACCTTGATCACATCAGCGCCGAGATCGGCAAGGATCATCCCGCACGACGGGCCCATCACCATCTGACTAAACTCGACTACCCGCACACCGGCGAGCGGGAGCGTGGCGAGGTCGCTATCGGGATTCTGTTTGGCTGACATGAAGTCGTCGTCCTTGCGTTGGTCGCCGCCGCAAAGGACAGTCGGCATTGCTGTCTGTCAAGCGACACCACCCAAGATCCAGCGTCTAGGCATCGCCTTAATTGCCGGTCAGCGTCGAGGCGTCGAGGAACGACGGGTCGCTCGACAGCGTTGAGCAACTGGCGGTCGAAGCCGAACGGAGACAAGGTGATGCGTCGAGTATCCCTGAATTCGCGTTTACTGATGCGAGCTGCGTGCGTGATTTTGATTGCTTACGCCCTAAAATTGGGCACCGCCCTTCCAGCATACGCGCATTCCTGGTACCCGCACTATTGTTGCAGCGAGCAGGACTGCGTAAAAGTCGATCGCATCGAATACGTGACCGACGGCATGTACATGACAGCCGGTCAGCTGCGCGTTTTCGTGCCCGATTCCATGGAAAAGCGCCACTCGGAAGACACTGACGCCCACATCTGCGTGATGCGCACGCAAAGTGGATTACGCGTGCGTTGCGTCTTCCTGCCGGGAACGGCGTAAGGCTATACTGTCCCTTTGACGGCCAAGATCGTTCTCAAAGTATTGTTAGTGTGGGGAACTTGTCGTGCGAACATCAACGAAGCGCGCGAGCACGCGACATCTAAATTTCTCGTGGTTAGCCGCGGTTGCGATTTTATTTAATGCGCTGTTGCTCATCACCAGTGAAGCATCCGCTGCCCGGAAGGCCTTCATCGTTGGCAACTCGAACTACGCAAATATTAACAGTTTGCCCAATCCAGCGAACGACGCAGCCGATCTTGCGGCCAAACTCAAGGCGCTGAACTACGACGTGACGCTCGAACTCGATGTTGGACGCGCGCAATTCCTACGCAGTTTTCAGAAATTTTCCGGATCGCTGACCGCCGACGATCTGGCGTTGGTCTATTTCGCCGGGCACGGCGTGCAAATCGGTGGCGAGAACTATTTATTCCCGGTCGATGCGCGGGTCGAGAAGGAAGACGATGCTCGCCAAGCTCTCGTTCCGCTCAATGCGCTGTTGGCGGACTTGTCGCGCATAACGACGAGCCGAATTCTGATCCTCGATGCGTGCCGCAACAATCCGTTTGCCGATGCGATTGCCAAGGCGCAGGCGACCCGTTCAGCCGGTCCCCCAGGACGCGGATTGGCGCGCGTTTATGCCGGCGTCGGATCGTTCATTATCTACTCGACGCAACCGGGCAACGTCGCGCTCGATGGTACGGGTCGCAATAGTCCGTTCACCGACGCTCTGATGCGCCACATTGCCGTGCCGAACGCCGACGTGCACGCCGTAATGCGCCGCGTGCGTAGCGACGTCCAGCGCGCCACCGCCGAACAGCAGGTGCCGTGGGAGAATTCTTCGCTGATTGATGAAGTGTCGTTTGCCGGTGCCAGTGTGGTCGCGTCCAATTCACCGCCGCAGCCAGCAAACGCACAGCCCGTGCCGCAGCCAAGCCAGCCAACCCGCATGTCGAAGACTTCGACCGAGACCTACAGCTACGTCACCGGGCTTGATCCGAAAGGTGACAATTTTCTGGCGCTGAGATCGGGCTCCGAGCCAGACGCAGTCCGGATTGCGACGCTCGGTCCAAACACGCTGTTGAAGGTCGCCGAAAGCCGTGGCGTGTGGCGGCGCGTCGTGCTGCTCGACGGCGCGACCGGCTGGGCGCACAGCAACTGGATCGCCTGTTGCCGCACGATTGCCGGGGCGGCGAGTGCCGGAGCCGGCGTGGGAAAGGCTTCACCGCCTCCCCCTGCCGCCAAAACATCAAGCGACACCTGCGACAGCCTCTGGCTGCGCCGCAATACGATCTGGAAGCGCAACGGCTACTGCTTCGCCAGCGCCAAGGCCAAGCAAGCGCTCGGCAATGCTGGCTGCTCCCGTGACCAGAACGCCGCCCGCGCCGCCATGTCCGCCAGCGACGTAGCCGAGGTCGATGCGCTGCTCGTGCGTGAACAGGGTATGGGATGTCAGTAAGGTGGTGAATGGTACCTATGGTGGTGTCAGACCCGGAGGGTCAGACACCATCGCAGCACCTGCGGCCTACACACCTAGAAGGAACCCTGCGGTGCCGAGACACTCACATCCCGCGCTTCGGAACCGCCGCCAAAAACTCCCCTACTTCCTTACTCCAAAACTTCGCCATTCCCGTCGTGCCGTGGCCGCGGGTGCCGGCGCTGGCGGGGATCAGAAACAGGCGAGCATTCTTCAAGCGCTTCAACTCACGCTCAACCAACCCGAACTCCGGTGGGTTGCGTTCGTCATCGGCGGAGTTGATCACTAGCACGTGCGCCTTGATCGCATCCAAAACGGGCTGCGGGTTGTAATCGCGCGAGGCATCCCACTGGTAGACGAAGTCGTTGGCGTCTGCCGTGAAGGGGGCGGCCAGCCGTTCGTCCACGATCTTATCGGCAGCCGCACGTGTCGGCGCCATCGACTGATAAGCGAGCGATCCGCCGTTGGTTGCGATGCCGTAGAACACATTGGCGGCCCTCAGGCCCTTCGGCTGTGCGGTGTAGTTGCCGTCATTGTACTCGGGGTCTTTGCGAACGCGTCGATCAGCATACGTCACATCATCCAGTTGCGGGCGGACATCTCGGTCGGCTGCGAGGCCATCGGCACCAGCGCGTCCATGAACTCCGGGTACTTCACGCCCCAGACCCAGGTGTGCATGCCGCCCATCGAATTGCCGAGCACGAGGCGAACGTGCTTGATGCCCAAGCCTTCCGTCACCAGTCGATAATGCGCCTGCACCATGTCGTCGTAATTGTATTTCGGGAATTTTCCCTTGAGGCCATCGGACGGTTTCGACGACTTGCCGGCCCCCAGCGCGTCCGGCACGATGATGAAGTACTTTTTCGCATCCAACGCTTGGCCCGCACCGAAAATCTCACCCGCGAATGTTGGGGTCAGCAGTCCCGTGCCGGAACCAGCAGTGCCGTGCAGGATTAGCACCGGCTCGCCGGCCGGTTCACCGATCGTGGTGTAATGCAGACGTAGCTCCGGCATCACCTCACCGGTGCTGAAGCGAAAATCCTTGGCAATGAAGTCGCCCTCTTTGCCCGCGGGAAAATCAGCCGCAAACGCCACGCCCGCAATCAACACTGCGGCAAGAGTAAGCGCTGAACGCAGCGCCATTTTGCGAATTTTCATTGTGGTCTCCCCATATTCGGCACCCAACTCTGCGGCAGGTCTCGATAAATCCTAGCGCCGATAATGCCAATTCGCATTCATTTTTAAGCGACGCACCCCCCGCACGGCATCTGTGCATAACCGCTATTCTCCATTTACACCCATAAATACCCATGTTATCCCATCATTACCCGACCCGCATCGGGCTGTGATGCCGTGGCTGGGCGCTCGATCTCGGTAAAGGACCTGAGATTGCTGCGACCGCCACGGTTCGCGGCCCGCACTCCGCAAACGGGGGTGACGATACGTGCGGCGGAGGCGGTCGGGTGTTGGTTCAGGTTCGTTCACGCGTTAGGATTTGGCTGCGGGGATGGATCGCTTTGTCTCAACGTTCACGAACAAGATCGACGCGAAAGGCCGCGTCTCGATCCCAGCCCCATTCCGGGCAGTGCTCGAGCGCGACGGCTATTCTCAAGTCGTTGGGAGCGCCGCACCCGCAAGCCCACAAAGTGGGGGCGGCATCTACTGCTACCCCTCGCTCGACGCTGCCGCGATTGATGGCGGCGGCGAAAGGCTTGCGCAGAAAATCGATGGCCTTCTCCGTGGCCTCGCGGATTACTCGGACGAGCGAGATGAGCTGTCTGTTGCGCTTTACGGCGACGTCCAGATCCTCAACATCGACGGTGACGGCCGCATCGTCCTTCCTGAAGGCCTGCGCGCGCACGCGGGTCTCACCACCCTCGTCACTTTCGTCGGTCTTGGCGATAAATTCCAAATGTGGGAGCCCAAAGCCTTCGAGGCCCGCCGCAAGTCTGCGCGCGAAAAAGTCCAAGAACACAGAAAACTGTTTGGCCAAGGCGGGCGATCCGCTAACCCCTCGGATGACGAACGAGGAGGAAGTGCATGAGCGCTCCGCACATACCGGTGCTGCTGGGCCCGGTGATCGAACATCTGGCGCCAACGGACGGCGAACTATTCATTGATGGCACCTTCGGGGCGGGCGGTTATAGCTCGGCCATTCTCGAAGCAGCTAACGTGCGCGTCCTCGCGTTCGATCGCGACCTGACGGCGGTACGATCAGCGGCCGCTGTGTGCGAGCGCTATCCAAACCGTCTACGAGTCATCAATGCTCCGTTCAGCGATATGGAGCAATATGCCCGCATCGAGGAAACGCCCGCCGGCTCGCCACTGATCGAAGGTGGCATCGTTGATGGCGTGGTGCTCGATCTCGGTGTGTCGTCGATGCAGATCGATCAGCCGGAGCGCGGCTTCTCGTTCCAAAACGATGGTCCGCTGGACATGCGCATGTCGCAGGACGGCGACCATGCGGGACGCGGCGCCGCCGACCTCGTCAATACCCTGACCGAGGAGAAGATCGCGAGCATCTTGTTCAACTATGGCGACGAGCGGAAATCTCGCTCTATTGCACGCGCCATCGTCCGGCGCCGGGCAACCGAGCCGTTCGCCCGCACCCTCGATTTGGCAAGCGTGATCGCCCGCGTTTTGGGTCCGCGCAAGGCCGATGGAAAACATCAGGCAACGCGCTCCTTCCAGGCGTTGCGGATTGCCGTCAACGACGAACTGGGTGAGCTGGCTCGGGCGCTGGTCGCCGCCGAACGATTGTTGAAACCCGGCGGACGCCTCGTGATCGTCACCTTCCACTCACTCGAGGACCGGCTGGTGAAACGCTTCCTGATCGAGCGCGCCGGGAAACAATCAGCCGGATCACGCTACATGCCAGAAATAGTTGCAGCAGCGCCTCCGAGTTTCCAAATCATTAACCAACGCCCGGTATCTCCAAGTGACGAGGAGTGCGCCGAAAATCCACGTGCGCGCTCATCGAAACTGAGGGCAGCTCTTCGAACGAAGGCGGCACCCTGGTCGCAAGGCGCCTCGACCGACATGCCGCTGGTGGAGTTTTGAGGATTGACCGGAAGGGATCACTTGCGGCGAGCGATCACGGCATCATCGGTTTTATTCGCGATTGCGGCGGCGGTGGCGTTGTACGCGATCGGCCACGATACCCGGCGCTTGGCGGCACGCGTTCATCAATTGGAAAAGACAGCCGATAAGGCGGAAGCCGATATTGCTGCGGCAAAGGCTGAACTCACGCATCTTTCGCGCCCTGAGCGCATCGAACCACTTGCTCGCGCAATGGGCTTGAGGCCACCCTCGGCTCAACAATTTGTCGATGACAAGCGATTGCCGCGAAGGATTGGTAGCGCGCAATGACGCCGCCAGCCGCCACAGCACCCGAACAGGTATCGGAGCGCCGCATCATCGGCGTGTTGCTGGGTGTCGGGTTGGCATTCGTAGTCCTTGCAGGCCAACTGGTTTGGCTTGCGCTCAAAGGTCAGGGCGCATCTCGATTGTCGATGAGCGAGCCGATCGCACGCACGTTCGCGCGACCGGATATTGTCGATCGTAATGGCCGCTTGATTGCAACCGACATCGAGGCACCGTCGCTTTACGCCGACCCAGCACTTATTCTCGACATCGATGAAGTCGCCGAGAAGCTCGGCGGGGTATTTCCCGATATCGATCAATTGCAATTGCGCCTGCAGTTGTCCGACAAAAGCCGGCGCTTCGTCTGGCTGCGACGCGGCCTTTCCCCGCGCGTTGCCCAGCGCGTGCACGATCTGGGACTGCCCGGTCTTGCCTTCCGGCGCGAGCAAAAGCGCAGCTACCCTCTCGGACACCTCGCCGGTCACATTCTAGGGGCGGTGAACGTCGACAATCGCGGCTTGTCCGGCATCGAGAAATTCATCGACGAGACGGTCGGTATCGAAGCCGTGCTAGGCGCCAAACCAACAGCGAAAATTCCAATTCAATTGTCGCTCGATATCGGCGTGCAATATGGGTTGGAGGACGAGCTGGCCCAGGCCGTCCAACGCTATACCGCTGCGGGCGCGGCGGGCATCGTGATGGACGCCACCAACGGCGAAATCGTTGCGGCAGCGTCCCTCCCCAATTTCGATCCGGCCTACCCAGCCCAGGGCCTCGAACCTGCGCGTCTCGATAAGAACCACTCCAGCACGTTCGAGTTGGGCTCGATCTTCAAGCTCGCAACCATCGCACAAGCGCTCGACAGTGGCGCCGCTACGCCGGACACCGTGATCGATGTGCGCGCGCCACTATGGATCGGTCGCCATCTGATCCGCGATTTGCACCCATCGGGGCGACCACTGTCAGTGCGCGAAATCTTCGTTCAGTCATCCAACGTCGGAGCCGCACGGTTGGCGCTCGAAGCTGGCCGCGACCAACAACGGGCGTTCCTCACGCGGATCGGTCTGCTCAAGCAGGGCGCTACCGAATCGGGACCGCTGGCGGCGGCCAACCAACCGAGAAACTGGGGCGAAGTCGAAACCGCAACGATCGCTTTCGGCCACGGCTTGGCCATATCGCCGATGCGGTTCACGGCTGCCGCAGCATCACTCCTCAACGGTGGAACATTGGTCGAGCCGACGGTTTTGCGCGCAAGCGTGGCGCCGCGTCCACAGGGCATTCGTGTTGTAACGCCCGAAACCAGTTCAGCACTCGCAGCCCTCATGCGCCGCAACGTAACGCTCCCCACCGGCACCGGCCGCCGCGCCGATGTTGCTGGCTATGAGATCGGCGGAAAAACCGGCACCGCCGAGATAGCGATGAACGGCAAATATCGCGGCGACCTCGTCATTTCATCGTTTTTGGCCACCTTCCCTACAAGCCAGCCCCAATACGTCCTGCTGGTGTTGCTCGACCGGCCACAGCCCTCACCCGACTCAGGTGCTCAGATTACCGCAGGCACCAACGCGGCGCCGACTGCAGGCCGAATCCTCACGCGCATCGGCCCACTGCTGCAGGGTAAGACGACTGATGGGCCAACAGTGTTTGACGCAACCCTCGACGCCAAATAAGAAGCCAGGATCAAGCTCACCGGGATATACGGCTTTATGCTGCTATCGACGCTCGCAGACCAGGTAGCCAATATTCCGTCCGAGGCGGCCGCAATCGAAGTGCGCGGAATCGGAGCCGACAGCCGCGCCATTCAAGCAGGCTGGCTGTTCGCGGCGTTGCCGGGTGCCAAGGCCGACGGCGCAAGCTTCATTCAACAAGCCATTGCTAACGGTGCGGTCGCGGTCTTGGCCGGAGATCAAACTGTTCTGCCAGCGCTCAGCGTGCCCATCGTGCGGGCGGCCGATCCGCGCCGCGCCTTGGCATTGATGGCTGCCCGTTTCTGCGGGTCTCAGCCGCCGGTTGCCGTGGCGGTCACCGGCACCAACGGCAAGACGTCCGTCGTCGAATTTACCCGCCAGATCTTCGCGCACCTGGGCCGGCAAGCAGCATCGCTCGGAACAATTGGGGTCGTGAAACCGGACGGTAGTGTCTACGGCTCGCTGACAACCCCCGATCCGGTCACTCTACATCGCACTTTGGCCGAACTTGCAAACGAAGGCGTCACGCATATTGCTTTCGAAGCCTCATCGCATGGGCTCGACCAACGGCGGCTCGATGGTGTCCAACTCAAAGCTGCTGCATTCACCAACTTAGGTCGCGATCATCTCGATTACCATCCGACAGTTGAGGAGTATTTCGAAGCCAAACTGCGATTGTTCGATACGTTACTTCCTGCGAGTGGGATTGCCGTCGTGCATGCCGACGACGTCCGATCAGCCGAGGTCTGCAGGATCGCTGAAGCTCGCGGGATTCGTGTGTTTACGACCGGGCGCGCCGCCCGAAACCTGAAACTTATCGATGTAATCCCAGATGGCTTCGCTCAGCGACTCATCGTCGAACATGCGGGGACGCGCTTTAATCTGCGATTGAAATTGATCGGCGATTATCAGGCAACCAATGCGCTGCTGGCGGCCGGCTTAGCGATAGCTGCTGGTGAAAATGCGGGCAAAGTACTCTCAGCCATCGAAACACTGCAAGGGGTCAACGGTCGGCTCGACATCGTCGGCGAGCACAATGGCGGCCTGGCCGTGGTCGACTACGCACACAAGCCGGAAGCCCTGGAGGCTGCATTGGCGGCCGTTCGCCCGTTCGCCACAGGCAAACTCATTTGTGTTTTTGGCTGCGGCGGCGATCGCGACAAAGGCAAACGGCCGATCATGGGCGAGATTGCCGCCCGATGTGCCGACGTCGTGATTGTCACCGATGACAACCCGCGCGGCGAGCCGCCGGAAACAATTCGTCGAGAAATACTTGCAGCAGCGCCAGGTGCCACTGAAATCGGTGACCGGGCCACCGCCATCGCAACCGCTGTCCGCATGATGCAAAAAGGTGATGTTCTGCTGGTTGCCGGAAAGGGTCACGAAACCGGGCAGATCGTCGGCCAATCCACGCTTCCCTTCTCCGACCACGACGCACTTCGCACAGCCATGGCACCACCGTTGTGGACAGCTGCTGCTGTCGTCGTGGCGGCACACGGTGTCGCGGACGGCGCGATATCCGAAGCAATCAATGGTTTCTCCATCGATACGCGCACCTTGGATAAGGGTGATGTATTCGTCGCCTTGAAAGACGTTCGCGATGGACACGATTTTGTGGAAGCCGCATTCCGCGCGGGTGCGGCGGCAGCGCTCGTTAGTGGATCCTACGCACGGCAACCAGGCGATGGCGCCTTGATCCGCGTCGATGATCCATTGCGCGCTCTGGAGCGCATCGGTTCGGCTGCTCGCGCACGTTTGTCACCGGCGGCGCGCGTGATCGCGGTTACCGGCAGCGTTGGTAAAACCGGTACCAAGGAGATGCTGCGCCAGTGCTTCGAGCGTATTGGCAAAACCCACGCAGCCATAAAATCGTTCAACAATCATTGGGGCGTGCCGTTGACGCTCGCCCGCACACCTCCCGATACCAAGTTCGCCATCTATGAAATAGGGATGAATCATGCCGGCGAGATTACCCCACTGGTTGGCTTGGTACGTCCGCACGTAGCCATAGTCACGACTGTCGAACCTGTGCATTTGGCCCACTTCGAGTCGATCGAAGGCATCGCGGATGCAAAGGCCGAGATATTCAGCGGCCTGGTATCTGGCGGCACTGCCATCATCAATCGCGACAACCCGCACTACGCTCGCCTGAGTCAAGTCGCACAGCCGACAGGTGCGCGGCTCGTCACTTTCGGACAACACGAGTTTGCCAACGTGCGGATCGAGGCCCGCGAGTTGAGCGATGAAGGGAGCACAGTGACCATTCAACTGGCAACCCGCCGTCTGAACTACCGTGTCGGCGCACCGGGAGCGCACATTGTACAGAATTCTGCGGCCGTCGTGGCAGCACTGGATGTGGTTCTCGCCGGAGATGTTGCAGCCGTCGATGAAGCGCTACGCGCACTCGATGCTACAGTCGCACCGGAAGGCCGGGGCGCACGTTCGCTGATCGGCACCGATGATGCGCAAGTGCTTCTGATTGATGAGAGCTACAATGCAAACCCCGCATCGATGAAAGCCGCTATTGCGGCTCTTGGCGCGGTGCCGCGCAAGAAATTTCCTCGACGCATTGCCATTATAGGCGACATGTTGGAGCTGGGCCAGTCGAGTTTCGCTCTGCATCGAGAACTTCACGACCCCATTGAGGCGGCAAGCCTGGATCTAGTGTTTGCGTGTGGGCCCAACATGCGACATCTGTTCGATGCCCTCGCACCCTCGCGCCGTGGCGGGTGGGCAGAGAATTCGGAGGCGCTGACGCAGGTTGTTATCAGCGCACTACGACCGGGGGACGCAGTAATGATCAAAGGCTCACTCGGTAGCCGCATGGCGCCGCTGGTAAAATCTGTTAAACACCGGTTCGCCGGGGAGACGTCGAAAACGTAGACGGATTTTACGTCAGGGAATTCCGGTTGGGCCAGCAGCTTGCACCCGACCAGCGGGAAGGGTTATCGAATGCTCTATGAGCTGATCAACTTCAGCGACCAGATTGGCGCATTGAACGTGTTTCGCTACATCACGTTCCGCACCGTGAGCGCGATGATGACAGCAGGACTGTTCGTGTTCCTGTTTGGCCCTGCGATCATTGACCTGCTCCGCGTCCGCCAAGGCAAGGGTCAGCCAATTCGCGAAGATGGGCCCAAAACACATCTCGCCAAGCGCGGAACGCCGACAATGGGCGGACTGATGATCATCGGCGGTGTAACCGTGTCGACACTGCTTTGGGCCAACTTATCGAACGCATACGTTTGGGTCGTACTCGCCGTTACACTTTCCTACGGCGCAATCGGCTTTTATGACGACTATCTGAAGATCACGAAACGAACGACGGATGGATTCTCCACCAAAATCCGATTGGGATTGGAACTGGTCGTCGCAGCGCTCGCAACGTATGCGATCATGAAGTTGTCGGTGCCGCAATTTTCCGGCAAGCTGGCGGTACCGTTTCTCAAGAACACGTTGTGGGACTTGGGCCCATTCTTCGTGCTGTTCGGAGTGCTCGTCATCGCCGGCACCGGCAATGCGGTCAATCTGACCGACGGACTCGACGGCTTGGCCATTGTGCCGGTCATGATCGCGGCAGCGACGTTCGGCATCTTTGCATACGTTGCCGGACGTTTTGACTGGGCCCGCTACCTGCAGCTGCACTACATCGCCGGCACCGGCGAACTCGCCATCATCTGCGGCGCATTGATCGGCGCGGGATTAGGCTTCCTCTGGTTCAACGCACCGCCCGCCATGATCTTCATGGGAGACACCGGCTCGTTGGCACTTGGCGGCGCGCTCGGCACCATAGCCGTCGCGATCAAACACGAGATCGTGCTGGTGGTCGTCGGTGGGCTCTTCGTGCTCGAAGCTCTGTCGGTGATCATTCAGGTCGCGTCATTCAAATTGACCGGCAAACGTGTGTTTCGAATGGCGCCATTACATCATCACTTCGAACAAAAGGGTTGGGCGGAAGCAACGGTGGTCGTGCGCTTCTGGATCATATCCGTGTGCCTCGCGCTGATCGGCTTGGCGACACTGAAACTGCGGTAGTGAGCGGCGACTGACCTGCTTGGGTCAGCCGACCTGCCACGGATGCTGCCAACCCTCGTGCTGGGGTATGCGATCGCGGCGGCTGACTTCATCATCGACACAGCGTGCCAGTGCGGCATTGATCGGTGCCGGGAAATCCGCTGTATCGATATAAAGCCTGGCGAGGCGTGCGGCGACGGCCGGGATACTATGATGACGCTCGATGTAAGCGCGTCCCTGAAGGCCGATTGCAGACAACTGATCGCGGTGCTCGCAACACCACATGAGTACCTCGTCGAGCGTATCGGGTGTTACGTTGAGGAAGGGACACTCCTCATGCGCGATGGCAAGTTCGGGTGTCCGAACGTAGGTGAGAACGGGCTTACCTCGCGCAAGGGCCTCAATCGCTGTGTAACCATACGCACCGCCAATGAACTGATCCGCAACGAGATCAGCCTCGGCAAACAGGCGCAAGACCTCAGTATTGGGCACCCCGGAAATTCGTAGCAACTCAATGGCATATCCACGGGCTCGCAAACGCGCGATGCTCGCCTCAAGATACGATGTGCCCTTAAAATGAGTATGGTTTGGCGCATGAGCAATCTTCAGCGCGCCCGACTGAGGACCGACGCCCGCACACGACAAACTGCCGGTATCAATTGGCCAATACGCGATATGATGCGCATTGGGCACGTAGGCAAGCATGTCCCCGAGCGACACCAATGCTGTGGCATGCGCCGACAACGTTGCCATGACCTGCCGTCCACGGGACGCGTCGCAAACGCAGTAGCGCCCCGGATCATCACAATCGACACAAAAGTTCCAGCGTCCAAGTTCGAGTGTCGCATCCCGCGTGCGCACATCGGCACCATAGGCGAAAACGTAGAGGCGCTTATTGGCAGCCTTCATAGCTGCAAGTTCGTCAGGGTCAGCACCAAAACTGCGCCACATCGGCGGCATGATCCCGCGATCGGCGAATGTGTGAAAGACGTCATAGCGCAGCAATGCCAAGCCCAACAAAAACCGATAGCCCGATCGCGATGCCGACGGCCAAGCGTTGAATGCTCGCGCCAGTGGCCTAAGGTTCCAAGTGAAGTTTCGGGTTATGTAATACGTTTCAAACACCACGCTTTCGCTACGAAATCCCAGCGCTTGGTCACAACGCGCCTTCAAGGGAAGTGTGACGATCGGCGTTATGCCCCACATCGTTCGCGGTCGTCCGGCAGCTATACGGCGGGCAGTGAGCCGGCGGCCGAGCCTGATACAAAGCGACAAGAACCAACGCGACGTCTGATCAACGAAACGCCGCGGCAAACCTTTCAACCATCCGACGAATTTGCCCACATTCATGCGGCCGCCGGCATGGTCGCTGTTTCAAGCATCTGGCAATAGGCGGCTAACTGAAGATCGAACAACCGGCGTGTCGAGTGATATTCGAGAGCCCACTCGCGTGCTCGTTTTCCAAGCTCGGCCCGATCGTCGGGATCGTCGATTACGGCACGAAGACAAGCGACAGCTTCCTCGACGGTTGACGCATTTAGCACTGGCGGCGCCTTACCAAAAAACGTTGCGAGAGTTGCCGCGTCCAGCCGCGTCAAAAGCCGCGCCCCAAGGGTCAATGCTTCGTAGCCAACACCACCCAGCGTTGGCACCACGAACTGATCGACCACGACATCGGCAGATCGATATGCGGCCCAAAGTTGGGTGCGATTGAGGGTCGACACCCATTGCACATGCTTGGCAAGGCCCAACTCGTCAATCAGCCTTCGGCTCTCATCAACTTCTTGTCCCCATTCAACTAGTGTTCGATTTGACGCCGAAGATGGGCACACTGGGAAAGCTCGAATACCTATGCTTCAAGCCCTAAAGCGCTGGTTGACAACATTGTCTGGCGAGACTGCCCGCGCCCTTGTCGAGAATGAGCGTCACCTCGCCTTACAGAGTCGCCTGGATAACATCGAATCTAGGACGCAAAGCCTCGTTGCGACCGTGGCATCAAGTGTGGAAACTCAACACGAGTTTGTCAAAACCGCCATGAGTGAGGTGCAGGCGTCGATCCATAACGTTCAACAAATGATGGCGCAGGATGCGGCTCGGCACCCCTTGTCACAGCTAAGTGCTACTGTGGATCGACTTGAGGCGAACATTGCCAATCTAGCAGCCAGTTTGACGACCATCGATGCCGGCCAATCAACGAGACAGGGCGCGATGGCGAATGAGGTCAACGCTGTTCTAAATACCGTCATCCCGATCCAGCACACCGCAGCCGCTATTGAAACTCAACTTTCGCGACTAGATCCAGCGCAACAACAATCGAGCCTCGATGCGTTGACGATCCAAACAACCAATCTGGCTTCGTCGTTGGCAAACATGGAGAATGCGCTCTCATCCCGGCAAGGGGAACTCGCCAACGAGGTCAATGCGACGCTGAACGCGGTGAAGCCGCTGGCACAAAGCGCCAAGGACGTGGAAAGCAAACTGGCGACGCTCGATCAATCGCAATTGAGAACTCAGATCGAGACACTACTTGCGCGCACGACTGCCCTTTCGACGAATCTTTCGACAATGGAAACCGGACTCTCTCGCCAGCACGGCGCGCTTGCAAACGAAGTGAACGCTATTTTGAATATCGTTCTGCCACTGCAACATCGAACTGCGGCATTGGAAGCGCGCCTAAATACTCTTGACCAAACCATGACCGAGGCGCGCGCTCTCGATCAAACACACAGCATGCTACTTGCCCGCAGCATGCTGGCGCTGAGCAACCGGATGAATGTGCCCGCGACAGGTCAGCGGTTGGTCGTTGCGGCGCCAGCTAACATTGCGACGTTGAACGCACAAATGGCTGCGTTCAAGTCCGCGGCACCCAACAATTTTGAATCTTGGTACAAGGCATACATTGCAGGGGTGAAGGAAGGGCAACGCACACCTGAAGGGAACTTGAGCCACGAGGG
>JANLPY010000800.1:0-2889 GCA_031367505.1 Hyphomicrobiaceae bacterium
CCTGGTTGCCAGGGAAACCGAGCCGCTGATTCGGTTGTCGAAAGGGGCGCCTTTCAGGCCGCCATTTTCAGGTGTCCGCAATCACCATGCGAGTGTCCGCCTTCCACCGTAATCGGTGTCCGCCTTGGACCGTATTTCGCAACGGAGACGGTAGGTTCGACCGAGGTACGAAAATCCTTCGCCGGTAACGAACTCCTTGCGATCCGTCTGTCGGGCCAAGAGTTCGCGTTCGCTGAGTTTGCGAAAGATCCACATGCGCTTCTCGCGCACGAACTGCGCAATCTGCCGCTCATTGGCGGCGGCCGGTGCCAAGAGTGACAGTGTTCCATCGCGTTCGATCACGATCGAGATCGTTTTGCGTTGCGCGCTCCGGCGCATGGCGAATTGCAGATCGCCGATAGAGACCGTGCTCGGCTGGGTTTTCGTCACAGCGCACCGAACCGATGTCGGTTGGCCCTGGCCACCTCGATCAATCGATCTGCGGCGGCTCCTTGGCCTTTCAAAGGCACGATCTCCTTGCCAGTGTCGTTCTTGCCATCCAGGAATTCCACGATCCAGTTGCGCAAGACGCGTTGCTTTTCGGGGGTTGTCCAGAAGTCTGCCAGCGGCAGCTCACGCTGCAAGTGGCTCACCAGCTCGATGGTCCAACTCACGAGGCCGGCTTGTTGAACATCTGTCAGCGGTTCGCCATACAAGGCCGCGGCTTTCACGGCGTTGAAGAACGGCATGTGCGTCGCGGGATCGAGCCCTACGACGCTTTCGGTGCGTCCCTTGCGGGCTTCCTCCACCAACGCGCGAAGCGCCTCGACTAATGCGTCCCACTGTTCGCCGAACTCGCGGAGAATGCTTTCGAGGCGCTCGGAGAGCTTCTCGTAGTGCTCTTCGTCCTCGTCGAAATGCTTGCTGATGTGATACCGGAGCGCGTGTTCCATCTCGCTCGCTTTCGCGCGCGGCGACCGCTCGGCGTCGACGTGAGCCGCGAACTTTGCATCGGTCAAAGAGATCGGGGGTATTTTCGGATCGATGCCATGTGCCTCGATGTGGTCATCGATGAGTTGTCGAACCTTTTCACCGACCTCCTTGCCGACGAGGCGGAGGACATCGCGGTCATAACGGTTGCGAGCGCGTGCCTGGATGAATGCGAGCTTCTTGGCGTCAGCAACGAACGGCAATGCTTCGGGTCGAGGCAGAACGACATCGAGCGTTGCCAAGAATTGTTTCAGTTTGACCTGGAACTCGGCGCGTAGGCGGTCGTCGCGCAAGATGCGAACGCAGGCCTCATCATCCTCGAAACTGTTGATGCCGTTCTGGGCAAACAGGTCCTTCACCCGCTGATGGCGGTCACGCAGCTTCGGGATTTCATCCTGCAGGCTCTGCAGTGCGCCGTCGATATCTTCCGAATTGTAGGCGTCCAACGCATCCTTCAGATGTTGAGCCACGCCGTAGTAGTCGACGACGAAGCCCGCTCTCTTTCGTTCGCCAGCTGTACGGTTCACGCGCGCTATCGCCTGCAGGAGTTCGGCCTCGCGAATTGCGCGATCGAGATACATGACCTGCGCCACCGGGGCATCGAACCCGGTGAGGAGCATCGACTTGACGATCAGGATCGACAGCGGGTCGCATTTGTCCGGCGCCGCGTGGAGCAAGGGCTTCTTGAACCGCTCGATCCGCACGTCGTTCTTGGCTTGGTCGGTCCACGGCGCGAGCGCCGGATCATCGTTTTGAGCCCCTGAGATGATTGGCGCAAATTCAAGCTGGCGGATGGTATCGAGGAAGCGATGGGCGCGGACGAGGAACCGCGTCTGCTGGTCACGCTTTTCGAGTTCTTGCGGCGCCAAGTGAACGACAAGCGGATCAAGGGCTTCGAGTTCGGCGACCAGCTCACGCCGCGCCACTTCGAACCCATCGTAGTACCGAGAAGCTGCGCGACGGCTGACAGCCACGACTTGCGCCTTGAAACCGTTCGGCAGAATGTTCGCGACATAGTGCCGGAACATATCGCGAGACTTGGCCCCGATCATCCCCGTGGATTCGAGGACATTGCTCTTGGTGCCGTACTTCGCTTTGATGGCTTCGAGCTGCTCAGGTGTGTAGTCCTGCAGCATGTCTTCGAACACTTGATCGAGCTGGCCACCGCCCTTCACGCCGGCGCGGGTTGTCCGCCCCTCGTAGAGGATCGGCAGCGTCGAGCCATCTTCCTCGGACTGTCGGATCGTGTAGCGGTCAATGAACTCGCCGAATATGTCGTGTGTCGGCTTCTTACCCGCCATGATGATCGGCGTGCCGGTGAAGCCGATCAGTACGCAATTCGGCAGCGCGGCCCTGAGGTTTGCATGCAGCGTGGTCGTGTGTGAGCGGTGCGCTTCATCCACCAAGACTAGGATGCTCTCGCTCTCATTGAGTAACGGGAACGTGCCATCCTTGCTGTCGACGACGTCTTCGCCGGCACCGGCTTCGCCAGCCTCGTCAGCATCGGTCGCCCCGCGATATTTCTGGATCATCGCGAAGACGAGATCCTTGCCGTCCCGCTTCAGCGTTTCCTGGAGCACCTCAGCGCTCGGTACGGTGCGAAGCCCCTCTTTCCGTGGCTTCACAACATTGAGCCGCTCTTCGGTAAGCTTGGCCGTGTTTCCCAATTGCTTCTGAAGGTCTCGACGGCCGGTGACGACGATTATCTTGAATGGTCTGAGCTGCGGATCAGAGCGCATCTTGCGGATCAGAAACACCATCGACAGGCTCTTGCCTGAGCCTTGGGTGTGCCAGACAATGCCGCCTCGGCGATCAAATTCGCGACCGACGTTGCGGGTCTTGCCGGTCTTGAGGCGATGGATCGCTTCCCGGACGGCGCGGAATTGCTGATAACGCGGTGCGACCTTGATGGTGCGCCCT
>JANLPY010000013.1:0-2026 GCA_031367505.1 Hyphomicrobiaceae bacterium
TTCCGAAATCGAACGAATCCTGGCTACACTCTGTCGGCATCGGGGAAGTCCTCGCTCAAACGTGAAGTCGTTGCTGCACAACAACTTTCGCTGAGTCGGAGCCCCGATGCGACTACCCAGCTTGAGAAGGCCGGGCTAGCGGTTGCGCCAGTGGTTCGTGATTCGCTAAATTCGGCGTTTGTCGCAGAGAAAGTGATCAAGCGTTTTGCTGAAGTTGCCGCAAAACTCAATGGCGACATTGATCCAGCGCTCATTGTCGGCCCGTTCGCACCAAGTTACGTGGATGCAATCGCGGTGCACGATGAAGCCTTACGTGGGGAAATTCAATCGCTACGCGAGCGCGGCCTCTCGGTGAGTATTGGGTTGGAGCAACCAGAATGGATGATTGCGCCGGCATCGGGCTCGCATATTGGCGGGGCCGCTGCGAAGTCTCGCTCGGAAGTGCGTCGCCGTGAAGTATCTGACGATGATAAGCAGATCTTTGAAGGCGTGATGCCCGCATGGAGTGCCCTTTTTCAGCTCTACGATCACCGGATTTGCTATGGCGGCGCTGCGGTTCTGGGCATGCTGTCTGGCGTCGAAAGATATATGGCCTATGAGCACGGAACCATCCGCTCAATTCCATTCGATGGCACCGCGCTCGGCCGGATGACCAAAGTGGCTTATGAGCAAGCCGACGCGGTTTTCCTAACCAACACCGACTACGCTACCGCTAGTCCGCGCATCGAGTTTGCGCCGGAGCAGCGGGTCTATGTTCCCCATGCCTTTGACGAACGCCCGCTTTTGGCCTTCGCGGAAAGTCATCGCGCACCCGAAAGAGCGACGGGACCGATTCGGATATTCGCGCCCGCGCGCCAAGATTGGCTGCTTAATGATCCGGCTCGATCGAAGGCCAATCATTTGGTTGTCGAAGCAGCGGCCGAACTCGTAGCGGCGGGCGAGACGGGATTTCAAATTACGTTCGTGAATTGGGGAGATGACGCTGCCGCTACCAAGTCTCTGATCGAGAAACTCGGGGTAGCACCTGTATTTCGTTGGATCGAGCCCGTTGCGCGCAACGCGCTGTGGCAACTTTATCTCGAGTCTGACGCGATCCTAGATCAATTCCTGCTGTCTGGGTTATCTGGTGTAACCTACGAGAGCCTGACGTTGGGTTGTCGAACGATCACCAAAGACGATGGAATATGCAACAAAGAGTTTTTCGGTGAACCGCCGCCCTTTATGCACGCTGGCAGTGCCGCAGAAATTGCTGAGCGGTTTCGCCAATTGATCGCCGATCCGAATGACGTTGCTGGAATCGGAGCCGCCAGCCGGCACTGGGCCGAGAGTTATCACTCGTCCGCACGCTTTGTCGCGTTGCAAGAAGCCCAGTTTGCGCGGCTCGCACCGGTACACGGTTACGCGAGCGTAGATAACGTGGATGAGCCTGCGGGTGTCCTTGTCGCGCCGGTGTTAGCTGCTTGGCGTCGCGCTTTCGACAAGGGGCTGGCGCGCATACAATCCTATGCGCCTGAAATCCGTTGGAACGCCAGGAATTCGGCGCTGGAAACGGTTGGAACGCGCTCAATCAAGTAATAGTCTTTCTTAAAGAGATCGTAAAACCAGTTTCGACCCGGATGGAACAGGTGATACTGATCCGGCGGCTGAAAGGTCGCGCCATAGGGGTCGTAGGGTGGCGTCGATTCCAGTAGCGCCGTCCACAGCAACAGCCGGCCGTCTGGCGTAAGTACGCGCTTGATTGCCGCTAAGGCTTTGTCGAGCAGATATACGTGGTCGAGCGAGGTGCCAACGACCACTGTGTCAAAGCTTGCGTCAGCCCAAGGGAGTGTTTCAGCGAACGTTTTTGCAAACTGAAATGGGTGTGGGGTATGCGGATCTTGCGGGTCGATACCGGCCAATTGATCCAACGGACAATCGACGAGATAAGACGGCATAGACAACGGGCCGCAGCCGATATCCAGAACGCGGCCGCGAGCATGTATATTGAGGAACATGCGGAAGTACCCTGCGCCAATATGTCCCTCGT
>JANLPY010000017.1:0-18617 GCA_031367505.1 Hyphomicrobiaceae bacterium
TTCCGAAATCGAACGAATCCTGGCTACACTCTGTCGGCATCGGGGAAGTCCTCGCTCAAACGTGAAGTCGTTGCTGCACAACAACTTTCGCTGAGTCGGAGCCCCGATGCGACTACCCAGCTTGAGAAGGCCGGGCTAGCCGAACGCGAGCGTTCGGTCACCGAACTCGAGGGCCTGCTGGCACTCAGTCAGGCAACCGTATCGCAACAGCTGGCGCGCCTGCGTCACGAGGGTTTGGTGAACACGCGCCGCGATGGCCGCGCGATCTATTACAGTTTACCCGACGACTCCAACCGGCAGTTCATCAAAGCTATTTACGACAAATTCTGCCGGGATTGACCCTATCCGAACGGCGCGATGATGGGCACCGAGCAGAGGCTTTAACCAAAACTACGTTTCGAGGCTACCACCGGCCTTGGTATCGGGGACAAGTTGCGTGCATGATCCGTTCCAGTGGAACAGAAATGTTCGAGGGCAGTAGCCTCATTCTTTCACCAATTCACTGCGCGCCACGACGAAGAGGTTGACGCAATTGCCACCTCTGTCAATGCGTGCGCTGCTGTTGGCGCTGGTTTCTGCAACGGCCCTGCCGTTGCTGTTCCTTGCGTTGTATCTCATTCAAAATCTGGTTGCAGGCCAACGGCTGGCAATCCGTGATGCGCTCATGCATCGCGCGGAAACGCTATCCGCGCTGGTCGACAACGAAATCGACACACACATTGCGATTGCAGCATCGATTGCAGCGTCACCGGCCCTCGATGCCGGCGACTTCGCGACGTTCTCGCGGCAAGCTGACACGGCAATTCGTGCCTTTCCCGGTGCTTGGCTTGCGGTGTCCGATCCGACCGGGCGGATTGTGATATCCACGCTGTCATCAGCGACCGCGCCCATTTCGACGAACGGTGTGCGCGACGTCATTCAACGAGCCTGGGCCACGCGAACTCCTCAGGTGTCGGCGATCATCGAGGGGCCGCACGCCAAGCGGATTGCGATCGTCGTATATCCAGTATTCAAGGACGCGCAGCCGTTTCATGCCATCGTAACCAGTCTCGACCCAAGCCGTTTCCTCGAGCTTATTCGCGCAAAATCCGACGACACCGCGACCATCGCGGTTGTCGACAAAAAGTACAACTTTGTCGCTCGTGTCCCGGAACACGAGAGGCGGCTTGGTACGCCCGCAAGCGATGGATGGCGCGCTGCGATGACCCGTGCGCCAAAGGGTTTTTCTGACAACGCGACCTTGGAAGGAGACAGCTCGCTCACTGCTTATGCTCCCACCCGGGATGGCTGGACGGTGGGTATTGCCTATCCGCTGAAAGTTCTCGACGCACCAATGAAGAGCAGTCTTTGGACAATGGGATGTACCGGGCTGATCTCTCTACTCGTCAGTCTCGGGTTGGCTTTTATACTGGCCCGGCGTGCGGACGCGAGTATGGGACAATTGGCAAAAGGTGCACGCGCTATTGCCAAAGGCGCTGTGGTGCCCGTTGAAACCCTGGTCATTAGGGAGGCCGAGGAGGTCAATCGCGCGTTGCACTCGACCTCTGCTGTCCTTGCGACGCAAAACGCGGCGTTGCTTCGGTCGCATCAAACATTCTCGAGCCTCGTGCTGCAGGCGCCATTCGGTGTGTACTTGATCGACTCGCAGTTTCGCATTTCGCAGATCAGCGCGGGGGCGCAAAAGGTGTTTGCCGGATTTCAATCGATCATCGGCCGGGACCTCGCTGAAGTTCTCTGCACGCTTTGGCCGGAGCCGTTCGCCAGCGAAGCCATCGGGCGTTTTCGCCACACGCTCGCGACGGGTGAACCGTTCCATCAACTCGAGGTAGAAAACCGCCGCCGCGACACTGGCAGCGGCGAAGCCTACGACTGGAAGCTCGAACGCGTGACCCTACCCGATGGTGAGCATGGCGTTGTGTGCTATTTTTATGATCTCACAGCGCAGAAAAACGCCGAGGCCGCGTTGCGCGACAGCGAAACACGCTATCGCACAGCGATTCAAGCCGGGGGGTTGGGCACTTGGGAAACAGATTATTCTACGAAGGTGCGAAAGTGGACGCCTGAAGGGATGGCCCTATTTGGTTTAAGCCTGCCAGAAGGCATCGGACAGTTTGGCGGAAGTGAAGATGAGTTGTACCGCTGCGTGCATCCCGAGGACCGTCATTTATTCGAGGGCTTTCGGAGCCGAATGCAAGCATTGAGCACGATGACCGTCGAGTACCGTATCATCCGCCCTGATGGTAAGATCCGTTGGATTTCGGGTCATGGCACGGTGCTAACCCGCGATCCAGCCGGACGTCCGATTAAAAGCGTTCATATTGCGGCCGACTTCACCGAGCGGAAGGAGCGCGATAAGCAGGTGCAGTTGCTCCTGAGTGAGGTCAATCACCGGGCTAAGAATATGCTTGGCTTGGTGCTGTCAGTTGCGCGCCAGACGGCCGGTGGCGACAATCAACAATTCGTTCAGCGGTTCACGGAGCGTGTCCACTCGCTCGCCGCCAGCCAAGATCTGCTCGTCAAGAGCAAGTGGAAGGGCGTGCTACTCGACGAGCTTGTGGGCGCCCAACTCGCGTTTTTCGAAGATCTAATCGATGTGCGCATCAAGCTGCAGGGTGGAGATGTGCGGCTTTCGCCAGCCGCCGCGCAAACCATTGGCATGGCACTACACGAGCTCGCCACGAATGCCAGCAAACACGGCTCGTTGTCGGCCGGCACAGGTCAGGTCGATATTGCTTGGGAATTGCACACCGTTTCAGAGCGCCGTCGTTTTCGTTTGACCTGGACGGAAACCAATGGACCACTGGTCGTTGCTCCGGCACGAAGCGGGTTCGGGTCGACCGTTACGGGCACGATGGTGAAAATGAGCTTGGCGGGTGAGGTAACGACCGAGTTCACGCCATCGGGCTTCACCTGGCGCGTTGACTGCCCGGCTGAAGCGGTTGTCGACGGTCCCCAGCTCGCTGACACCGGCCAATACGGGAACCCTGTTACATGAAGCCACGCATCTTAGTCGTAGAAGATGAAGTACTTATCGCGCTCGATCTAGCGCAGCATCTCGAAGACGAAAACTTTGATGTCGTTGGTCCATGCGTGACAATTTCCGATGCACTTGACCACCTGCGCCGGCCCGATTGCTGTGATGCCGCGATCATCGATGTCAACCTTGGACACGAGACCGCGGAGCCGGTTGCAAGAGCGTTAATCGCTGCTGGAAAGCCGTTTGTTGTCGTCTCTGGCTATGCGGCCTCGCAATTGGCTGAGGTCTATGCCGGTGCTCCGAACCTCGCGAAGCCAATACGTATGGATCAGTTAATCACCCTGCTGCGGCAGCTTTTGCAATCGCGGTGATCGATTGAACCCATCGCGTTAGTGGAATCCTACTCGGTTCTACTGAAATTGGCAGCGCTTTGCAGCGTCACTCGACAGTCAATGCAAAGGCCGACTTAGGGATCGTGAGATTCCAACGTAGACCGGTCGCGGCAAAATCGAGTGCCGCCGTGCCGGATACGGACAGGGGGGCAATCTTCGAGATGACGACATTGCCAAAGCCTCGCAGTGTGGGCGGCACCACGGGAGGTCCGCCACTTTCGACCCATCTCAATATCAAGTCGGGTTCGCCGTTGGCGCCTATCTCGAACATCCAGGTAATACTTACTGATCCTTCAGCGCTGGACAATGCGCCGTACTTGACGGCATTGGTCGCGAGTTCGTGCAGCGCCAAGCCGATGGCTTGTGCGGCATCAGAGTTGACCTGAACACTTGGCCCCTGGATTGAAATACGGGGGCTGTCACGTTCAACAAAGGGGGCGAGCTGGCGCCGGACCAGATCGCCCAGTGCAGCGCCGTGCCAATTTTGCTCAACAAGCAAATCATGGGAGGCAGCAATACCCTGTAGACGCTCTTCGAACTTTGACTGGAATTCAGCAGTTGAATTCGACGTGAGAACGGTCTGTTTGGCGATGGACTGGATCACGGCCAGAAGATTCTTCGATCTGTGCGACACCTCCCGCATAAGAAATCGGATGTGATCCTCTTTCTTCTTACGGCTTGTGATGTCCACCACCACGTTCACGAGCCTTCGGCACTTGCCATCGGCATCTCGTTCAATGACTTGGCCGTGTCCCGACAGCCAAACAACTGTGCCATCCGGACGGACGATCCGATATTCGGCGGGGAACGAATCGACGGACGTCGCAAGATCGCGGAATTTCGCAGCGAGATGACGGTCGTCAGGGTGCAGCGCTAATTTGAATTCGTCAGCGTCACCCCCAACTTGGCCAACACCGTCAGGTAAGGATAGGCCAAAAAGTAATTGCGCTTCCGCCGACCAGTGCCGCTTGCACGAGACGTAGTTTGTTTCCCAACTACCCATCCGGCCAAGGCTGAGCGCAACTTTGTATCGCTGCTCACTTTCCCGCAACGCAATCTCAATGGCTTTGCGGTCCGTGATGTCCTGTATGACGCCAAACATTTTCAGTGGCTTGCCGGCGGCATCGCTCACGAAGTCAATGCTGCGCCATAACCAGCGCAGCTCGCCCGTATCAGCACGCCGGATGCGATATTCGACCTCTCGCATCGCGGTACCCTGTTCACGGGTGACTGGGTTCGAACGAACCGCTTGATCTTCGGGAATAACCAACCGTTCGAGTTCGCTAATGTGAACGCTCGCTCGCGGGCTCAGTCCCCAGAGTGCGCAAAATTTATCGGACCCAACCACCATTCCGGACGCGATATCTAATTCGAGCGAGGCAATGCCAGCCGCATTTTGCGACAGTAACAAGCGCTTCTCGCTTTCGTGCAAAGCTTGCAACACACGTTTCTGATCATCAACGTCGGTATTGGTGCCAATCCATTGCGCGATCTGGCCAGTTGAATTGCGAATGGGCGTGGCACGGGCGATGAACCAACGATAGACGCCGTCGCGGCGGCGTAGCCGGAATTCGGTTTCATAGTAGACACCGGTTGCGAGCGCTTTACTCCAGTTCTCGACAGCCTGCGCCAGATCATCTGGGTGGACCAACTTGGCCCAGCTCTCCCCGTCGAGCTCGCCTGTCAGGGCCCCTGAATACTCATAGACTTGCGGGTTGAACCAATCCAGGAGCCCGTCTCGCGAGGTGGTCCAAACTTGGTTTGGCATCGCGTTTGTAAATGTGCGCAAACGGTTTTCACTGAACCGTAGAGAGTCTTCGGCTTCGACTTGCGCTGAAATGTCTACGTTCGTGCCGTACCACCGGACGATAGTGCCGAGGGCATCGCGGTGGGGAACGACGCGCGTGAGAAACGGCCGGAAATGGCCATCGGCTCCCCTGAGGGGGAACGTCATCTCAAACGGGTTACCAGTGGCAAGCGAAGCTCTCCACTGTTCAAGAACCCGATCCAGTGTTTTGGGGTCGTGCACCGACTGCCAGCCCCACCCGTCTTGGCTCTCGGGCGACATTCCTGTGTAATCGTACCAACGCCGATTGTACCAAAAAATGTGGCCATCGGCGCGCGCCATCCAGCACAGCAAAGGAAGATTATCGACAAGTGCAAAGAATTCATCGCGGCCCAGGTCTTCGCGAAGTTGGGTGGTCGAGACAGTTGACGGTGGTGGTATTTTCACTTTGCCCTTTGACGTATTCTGCCGCGTGCGGTCAAGGTTTAGCCTGATCCCCCGACGATCCCAACACAAATGCCGGTTGAGTGAGAACATGGCATACCGGCACCATTGGTTCGAGGAGCCTGATGATGGACGATCAACCACTGACGTTGCGCGATGTCGAGCGGCGTTCGGAACGCTGCGGGCCGGCGCAGCTCTGTCATTCCTCTACGCGGCGTCGCTTGTTCGACCAAACCTGAAGATCGGCGACGACTTTCATGGTTGCCACGAGGGTCAGAGCGCAAAAGAACAACTTCGAGACCGTCTCCATCGTCCCCTCGATCAGGATGGCGTGGACCACAGTGCCCACGACGACGATCACCGCAAGAAACGTATGACCCTTTCGCCACGTCCGTGGTCGCAAGCGCAACCGGCGACGAAGTGCAGCCAATAGTGCGGCAGCGAACGTTGCCCACATGGCGATTACGCCCCAAGCCGAAAACGGCGTCGGCGAAACGAACAGAAGTGCATCGATCACGTCGGGAGGGCTGGTAATCCAAAGGCCCCCCACGTGGACCACCACTGCTACGACCAGCATGCCTCCGATCCAGCGGTGCACGCGTCGACGGCCATGAGCTGACAGTCCCGGCAGATATCCGCCGACTGCCAAGGGCTGAACGAACAAGAGCCCCAGTGCGATGATCCCCGCAAATCCGGCTGCGATGTAGACCGGATGGCGCCATTCGAGCTGCGGGCTCACCGCTGCGGCGGCAATCGGCACAGCAATGGCTAGCGCAACTGCGGCCCAAATCAGGATGAACCGGGCCAATCACATTTCCTTTGAATTGGACACATTAGACCTGTTCGAGAACGAAATGGGCCTCGAGACTGGTAACCTTTGCGCTCGGCATCACAGGGCGAAGAAAGACGGTTTTGTAGTCACCACTATCATACGCGAGATGACCATGCGGTTGGCCGAAGGCCGGAACGATCTGTGGCATCTCGAGACGGAACACCCCATTCGCGTCAGTGAGCGTGGCGCCATGGCTCTTCACATTATCCTCATACCCTTCGGTCGTGTGCGCCCAAATCTGGATACGCTGACCCGCCAGTGGCGCCCCATCGCCGGCCCGGCGCACGGTACCCGACATCCAGAAACCACCACGGTCAATCCGTTCGACGATCGGCGCGCCCTTATGATAGTTGTTGGCGCCGCCCGGCATCGAGCGGGTCGGCGCGAGGCCCTGTGCTAGGGCGGGCAGAAGGAGGCCGGAAACACCGGTTGCTACCATCGAGCTGCCGACGGCCAGGAGATAACGGCGGTTGAGGAGGGTGGTCGACATGTCGTCTCCCTTTGGCGAACGTGTGGCGAACCTACTTTCGCGGTTTAGACTATCGCACTGGACGCGACGGGCAAAATAGCGAGTTCGTGACCTACGCCCAACTTGTGGGAGCAACGACATACGCGATCTTATATCAGACTATTATTTGGCAAATCCTGAAACGGCACGCTTCAGGTAGCCATCACCGAAGCCAGCTGGTGTACGGTGTCAGGCCTTCTCGAACCATTGAGCGTGCCGCGGCAAAGTTCGTGCTGGAAAACCAGCATGAGCGGAGCATCGGCGATGACGTCAGTCGATTGAAAGGGCTCATACCCTGGATCGGTGGCGTGAGCATTGACAGGCTGCATATGGGAACGTGTCTGACTTGGATCCACGCCTCAGCAAAAACAAGCTGAAAACAACATCTTAACTTGGCGTCCGTTGCAGAAAATCGCCCAACTCCGTAGCAAGATGAAGCACTCGCTCCCGCAATGTTCGCGCGTGCAGATCGTACATTCTCGATCCGGTCCGCGGTAAGACATGTGCTCGAGTGACCGTGCTCAACGGCCAGGTCCCCGAAACCGCTGATCGTAAATTCAGCGGCCTATGTCTAGCACCGGCAGCGCGTATCCTAACGAGTGTGTGAATGGGGCATCGCTCCTTCCCTCGCATGCCAACTTATGAGCGCGGCCGTGATGCGCAGGGTCCGTGTGCGTCTTGGAAAGTTCGACAAGAGCCCTGAAAAGCCAATCTTCGACTTCCACCACAATGCGCGCCTCGAAGACCGCAATTTTTCGCCGGACCACCAGATCGCCTATGCCCCTATCGTCACCGCATATGCAAAGTGGATCGCCGATCTCGTGTTGCGCAAGTATGCAACCCAACTCGAAGCGCTCCGCCTAATGATCGAGATCCGGGTCAGGTCAGACGGTGCGCGACAGTCACCCTAATCGTCCGGCACGACAACGAAGCGGCTCGCTACTCAATTAGCGACTTCCAATATTTTCACGAGTAATCCTCGCGGAGTTCAGCATCGTTCAGAACGTTTCCGATTTCTGCGAGGTTGATGCGGAAATTTCCCTGAAAAAGTTTGAGTGGCAGCAGTTCACCGCTAGCCACTTCGACGAGCATTGTGCCGTTTGTCTCAACGGCGTGGATCGTGACACTGGCGCCGCTGGTTATCCCGGCCTGATCGCTGACCCATTCCGCGGCGATCGTCACCTCACCATTGTCGATGCGGTAAAGGCCAACGGCGTGGTTAAACGAAAGAGCGAACAGATTGTCGGTGCCAGCAACCGGGCCGCGGCACTTCGCGCGATAAGGCCGCAGGCGCTTATCGGTTATCGGCTCAGGATGTCGCCCCTCGACGGTCTCGCTGGGGCGCCAGAGCCAAATCGCGCCGTCAAGTTCGCGAAGCAGCAATCTGTCGCAATCGAGGAAGACCGCCTGCTCGATCGGGTGGCCGGCCGGCAGCGGAATTTCTTCAACTTGCCCGGTCTCGAAATCCAGGTGCCGCAGCCGTCCGTTCAACTCGACCGACAAGAATTGACGGCCACCTAATGGCAGCACTTGCCGCACAGCGTGGGAGCGGGCCGGCACTTGGCCGGCGCAGGTCATGGTGGCAGCATCCCAGAGTATGAGATGGTCGTCGTCGTCGAGTCCAATCAGCCACTGGTCGTCAATGCGATCAATCCGTTGGATGGGGGAACTGCCGGGCAGCGGCACGTCGTGCGGTTCGCCGAGGTCAACGGCCCATATCGTCAGAAGCCCTGAAGCCCATCGTATCAGCAGTTTGCCGGAATCGAGGACCAGCACACCGGCAATGCTGGCACCGCCAAAATCCTTCAACCGTCCGATTTCCCGCGCGCCTGCCAAATCCCAATAGACCATCGGCCCAGCTTCGCTCCACAGGAACATATGATCAGCGCCGTCGGCCACGGCGCCGTCGAAGCTGGCGTGACGACGGCCGTTTTCAATGCACCACAGATTGAGCTCGTATGGCTCGTCTCCGTCGTTAAGCGACCAGCAGAGGACATACTCACCGGCGAGGAGCCGTGCCGCATCGACCCGCACCGGGCCGATCTCCTCGCAAAAGACGGCTACCTCTTGCAACGCGCCGAGATCCCAAAGCCGGATCGACTCCCTTGTCACGGCAACGAGGATCAGTCCATCGCCGAGCGGAATCACATTGCCGAAGTTGGCGTTGTCGAGGCTAAGGGTTCCGAGTGGTCTGCCGTCAATGAGATCAAATATTCGGGCCCGGCCGTCGCGGCTCCAGGTGGCGATGCAGCCGGATGGGACGGCAAAGACGCCGGCCACCGGACCGGCATGCGCCGGGATGCAGAGCCGGCTGGCGCCATTCGTCATTTGCCAAACGCGGACGTCACCGTCATCTGCCCAGCTTGCGAACTCGCCGCCTGCAATGCGAGCGACGCCGCGGATCGGGCCATGGTGTCGCGCTGCACTGCGATGGCGTTGCAGACGCTCCTGCTGCCGGGTTGCCGCAATTGTGGCGATTTCCTCTTCCGACGGGCGACTGACACGACCATCCTCGCCAACATGCTCGTAGGGCCAATCCTCATCGACGCCTTCCATCCGCCAGCGGCGTACGGTTCCGTCCTCGGACCAGGTCAGGAAGCGTTTGGCTTCGGGCAAGTCGCACTGCAGCCCCACAACCGTCGCCCGATGGCCGACGCAATCGTTGAGCCAGTGACGTGCCCAGCTATCCCAGACCTCGAACCGTCCGTCGCCATGCAAAAATGCGCAACGGCGGCGATCGAGCCTGACCATCCGCGCGGCTGGTTGCCCGCGCGTTTCCTTTGTCCAGTCCAAGGGCGGATCGTGCGCTACCGCGTCATTCAATAACAGGTCACCGCTTGCCGTGACCGCAACTGCGTCCCAGCCCGCTGGCACACGCTCGAGAACTCCTCGCAGCGTCCAATCGGTCAATGACCAAGCGCGAACGGTTTGCGCATCGTCGCGCGTGAACAGCAGTTCTGTCTCCCGCTGCAACCGGGCTTCCATGATCCAGTCGTCATGGACGTGGACGACCGACAGGCATTCCAGCGTGTCACTGTTCCAAACCCGCAGACATCCGTCGTCGCCCCAGGAGACGAACCGCCGGCCATCGAGGTCAAGTGCACCGCGCACCCAATCGGTATGACCCTCAAGACGAGCGAGTGCCTCGCCCGAAAGCAGATCGAAAACGACCATCACCCGGTCGTGGCACCACGTTACGATGCGCCCCTCACCCAGCTCCAACGCTCCATAAACGCCGGCACGGCTTGGCTCTGGTCCGCCGGCAACGTAATGAAAGCCAAAAACCCCGAGTTTTTTGTCATCGAGGGTTGTACCGGGCAGAACCTCGATACCGCCTGCCTCGTTGATGGCGATGCCCCATTGGCGCTCGCGATGACCCGCAAGGCGTAACGGCCGGTCGCCCCGAGGGCTCCAGAGATTGTCCCACAAATAGAGATTGCGGTCGCCTGACCAGACGAGTGTCTTGCTGCCGCCGACCGCCTGAGCATGCAGGGCCACGCCCGCCTGGTCGCCGGCAGCGGCGCGCGGAACCTCGTAGACACGGTCGCAATAAGTTCGTCCAATATTAGCGGACCGCACCGGCGAGCACCACCAGTGCCAATCACAGTGTCCGGTTTGCAACCAAGGCCGCACAGCCAACCGGACCGGGCTGACATTGCCGTGCTCGGCGGCCCGCTGCAGCAGCACCCGGTGGGCGGGCCAGGCCTCATCGCCGCGCAGCAGGACATGGCCGTACTGGCGCAGAAACAGGCGCCATTCGCGTAATCCGTCACTCCCGGGATGGAAGGCTGCACCCAAAGTGTAGAAACGGTTCAATTCCTGAAACCGTCCAGCGGCCGTCATCGCGATCGGAAACGACAGATCGTCCAGAAGCGTATCGAGGCGGTCGTGATCGCTCAAAACTGACGCTGGCAATTGCGTCAACCGCCGCAAATTGGGCTTCCAGGCCGCCTGATCGAGATAGACCGGCTGCAGGTTCGGATCGCCGAAATAATCCGCAAGAGCGCGATCAAATTTGGCCCGCGCAGGGCTTTCGAGATAGAGCTGCGAAACCACCTCCGTCAACTCGCGGTGAAAGTAATTGTAGGTAAGGGTATGGTCGACACGTCGTTCCTGAAGATAGGGCTGGAGGTCGGAGTATAGCCGCGACCAGACCACGTTTGGCAACCGCTCGATGGCGGGTGAATCCGGGGCGCGGCGGCGAAAATCCGCCAACACCTCGGGACTGAGGGATAGGAGGTCGAGCAACTCACCTTCGGTCAGGCCGGCGCTGGAAGCGGCCAGAAATCCTAGCGCTGTCGCCACTAATTCATGGCCATGACGGTTCTCAGCGCTCAGGTTTGAAAGGCTGGCGCGAATAAGCCCGAATACATCCACCTGCAGTTGTTCAGGTGCGTCCCAGGATGACCAGCGGATCGCCCTCTCTGCCGCCAGCTTGAGCCAGAGTGGCAGTCCGTGCCGTGCAAAGCCGTCGAGCACAATTCGTTGCTGACCGTCGGTCAGACTTCGGCGGGCGCGCGCCAGATACTGCGTCAGCGCCGCTTCACCGTTCGAGCGATCCAACCCGCCGATCTCAATGAGATGCGAAGATGCGAGTTGGTGTAACCGCTGCTTCGCCGTCAGCGCTTCGCTGGCGACCCCACTGCTCTCCAAGGCGAGTGGCGCATTCTCGCTGATGATTTCCTCGGGCATCACCCGAAGGAGAAGCCGATCGGGATGGAGCCGCAATTCGTAATCCACTATCTCTTGTTCAGCCCGCGCCGAGAGGATCAACCGGCAATGGGGTGCTAAGCGCGCCGGCAGCCAGTTTATTGCGTTGCTGAGCCATTCGCTGGCCAACTGATCCAACGCATCGATAAAAACGACGATCGGCCGCTCGGCTGTGCCGTCTGTCAGGCGAACGGCAAACGCTGTCAAACTGTCGTCCTCGCTGACGTGGGCCGGCAGCAAAGGCAGATCGAGTGAACGGGCGATTTCGTCAGTGATCCCTTTGGCAAGCTCAACCGCATTGCTCGAGGACGGCGATGCTCCAACGTAGCGTTCGATGACTACGGCGCGCGGCAGCTCTTCGCGCGCCGCCGCAGCGCCGGCAGCCATGATGGCCGACTTCCCGCAGCCGCCCTCGCCATAGAGGATCAGCGGACGGCCTGGCGGAGATGATGACCCTGCATATTCGGCAATCCGGCGCAGTACTGCTTGGCGCCCGAAGAAAACGGAACGCCTGCCCTCCGCAAAGTTTCGGTGAGCGGCTATTTCGAAGCCGGCGGGATCGATTTGGGCAAGCCTTGCGAGTTCGCTCTCAATCGAAGCGCAAAGACGATGCTCCACCATGTCGCAGAATATCGCGATATCGCTGGTGGACGGTCCATGATCGGTCCAGCCGACGCTATAGTCGGTGACGGCGTGGGGGCTGGCGTGGCGCAAGTTTTCTTTGAGTGCTTCGATCGTTGCCGCAGCATCGCCATCGCGTTCACCTCCCGCTGTCAAATCGAGGTAGCCGGCGCGGGCCAGGGTCTCCGCATTTGCATTTGCGATGGTGCGGAAAAAGCCGAACCAGTTCTCGTGAGGCGAGCTCGCTCCAGTGCCGGCGATGATCTCTTGATGCGTCGCGGACAGACGATACGAAGTAGGATCGATCCCCGCAGCGTCGGCGCCGGCTTCAAGACAGCTTCGCAGCAACCTTTCTTCGCGAGCCCACACCGCGGGGTCGCGGTAGTCGCCACTTCGCGGTTGCAACACGAATGCCGCGGGGACCGCATTCTCGTCCAGCCTATACCAGTGGAGCAACCCGGCCGTGTCCAGGGTCGGAACAGCGGCGATGATCCGCTCGAACTCGGCTTGTGGTATCTGATAAGGAAGGGGACGCCAGCCATAACGATCACCTAAAAGGATAACTAGGCTAGGATGCGGAGACAGGCGTTGGCAGCGTCCCAACTCCTCAAGGCAGATGAGCGCGGTGCGTTGATCAAGCGCGGCCTCCTGGTTTATGCCCCAGCGAAGGTCAACGGCCTGAAACTCGGTATCGTGCGCGCGGCAGTAGACACGAAGGCTAGGCCAAACTCGCTCTTGCAGGGCGTCGCGCTCGGCGACGAAATCGATGAACGTCGAGCTGATGAAGACCTTGAAGACCCTGGTTTGTTTCATTTTGCTGTTGGTACCGCACTCACACGCAACCGCGCATCCCTAGCTATCGATGTTAGCATTGCCCAGCACGCTCTTCCCACATGCGAATGCACACAAAGTACAAGCTATCAACCAGATGAAATCGCGCGTATTCTACAAAACAATTTTGCATGGGCCGCGGGCATACATGAGATCGCGGCCGAGGTGGCTCAACTGCGGCAGCTCACGATTGACAATGCCCAGCAACAAAGCACGCTCGCCGCCCTTCAACCGGCAATAGAAGAACGCTTTGCCAAACTCAAGGCAGCGATCGACCTTCGGCGCACGGCGGATTTCGACGCGGTACAGTCAAATTTTCGAGTGGGCAGCGGCCCTGATTCCATTCGGCCGGTTCGTGAACTTGTTTCGACGATGACCGCAGCCGAAAACAAATTGCACGCAAGCCGGGTTGCGAGCGTTCAACGGCTGACCATCGCCGGTGGAATTGCCTCGTTGCTCGCCCTCATTGTGACGTTGGGATCGATTGCGGGATGGATTTGGAACACGCGCCGTGAGGCTCGCGATTTGGTGCTATCGATTGCTGATCGCGAGAAGAATGAAACGCAAATCCGCCAGATGCAGAAGATAGAGGCGGTCGGTCAGCTCACGGGCGGCCTGGCGCATGACCTCAACAACATGCTTGCTGAGACGGTGCTCAATGCAGGTTTGTGGCCGACCAATGCGGATGCTGGGCAGCTCAAAAACGCACTTCTGAACCTGTCGATCAATGCGCGCGACGCGATGCCGGAGGGTGGCAGGTTGACCATCGAGACGTCCAAGAGCCATCTCGACGACGCCTACGCACGTCAGAATGATATGCCGTCCGGTGACTACATCCTGATTACCGTCACCGATACGGGCACAGGAATGACAGCGGCCGTCATCGACAAAGCGTTCGATCCATTTTTTACGACCAAGGGCGTCGGCCAGGGCACGGGGCTCGGACTGTCGCAGGCGTTCGGATTCATCAAGCAATCCGGCGGACACATTAGAATCTATTCCGAAGCCGGTCACGGAACGACGATCAAGATGTACTTGCCGCGCCTGTACGATGCGGGTCCCGAGCAAGCAATCAGAACCGCCAAGGCAGAAGCCTGGCCTGACTTGCAGCCCGGAAAACGGAAGGAAAACTCCGCTCACCTCATTCTGGTCGTCGAAGACGACGCACGGGTGAGCGAGATGACGGACCTATCCCTGCGTGAACTGGGGAATACGGTCATCCACGCTAATGGTGCGACCGCTGCGTTGACAAAGCTCGATGCCCATCCTGATACCGAGATGCTGTTCACCGATATCGTCATGCCTGATGTCAACGGTCGTCAGCTCGCGGCCGAGGCCTTGCGCCGGCGGCCGGACATGAAAGTGCTGTACACGACCGGGTTCACACGCAACGCGATCGTTCATAGTGGTAAGCTGGATGCCGGTCTGCATTTCATCGCCAAACCGTTCACGCTCGTTCAAATCGCCGCGAAGATGAATGAGGTGCTCGCCGGAAGTCCGGTGAGTTAGGAACTGACGATCAGACGCTGTCACTGATTTCGAGGATTGCATTGGTAGACATGCGTCGTGGTGCATGAATTTCGTGATCGCGTTTCGGCTCGTAGTAATGGCGAGGTTCGCTGCTCATGAATTGCGGGTGGTGGTGTATACTTGATGCGCATAAGAACTTGAGTAAGGTCTTGGATCCTTTGCTGGGAGCAGCGCGGCGACTACGGCATCTTCGATTTTAGCTTGATTGTCTCGCCATCGACGATGAAGGTGCCATAGCCCTGATGGTGAATGGTCATCCATGCCGGTTGTGTCACCGGTGATGACGATGGTTCCACCGCCCACGACCGAAGCCAGGGAGTGGCCCCACGAAGCCGCACCGACGTTGTCAACGACCGCCCGAACCTTACGCGGCAGGTATTTCAGACGGTCGGCACAGTGCCGCCGTCGATGACAACTTCGGTGCCTGTGATGGCGCCGGCACGGGACGAGACGAGGAAAGTGATCAGATCCGCCACCTCCTGCGGCTTTGCTGGGCGACCAATGGGAATGCCGCCGAGTGACTTCATGATGATCTGCTTGCCGCCCTCATAGTCGGTCCCGGCTTGGTCCGCGAGCCGCTCGGCGAGTCGCACGGCGGCCTCGGTTTCGACCCAGCCCGGCGACACGCGCACAACGCGGATGCCTTTAGGCGTAACCTCCTTCGAAAGGCTTTTGCTGTATGTCGACAGCGCCGCCTTTGCCGCCGCGTAGGCGGTGGTGGATTCCGGCAACGGCAGCTCGTGCTGGATCGAGGTGACGTGGATGACCACACCAGATCCTTGCTCGATCATCGACGGGAGCAGCGCCTTGTCGATGCGCACGGCAGGCATCAGATTTTGATAAATCGCGGCCTCCCATTCGCTGTCGTTCAGGGCCGCGAATCCGCCACCCGGCGCGCTCGAACCACCAAGAACGTTTACGATAGCGTCAACGCCGCCGAGGCGGTCAAGAACAGCGTTCGTGACGGTCTTGCATCCTTCCGCTTTCATCAGATCTGCGGCAATATAGATGACGCCGTCTGGAGCCGTATCGGGAACTGAGCGCGCCGTAGCGACGACCGTCATGCCGGCATTGCGCAAGGACTCGACGACAGCCGCGCCAACACCTTTGGTGCCGCCCGTGACCAGGGCGCGCCGACCTGCAAGCTCCAGATCAAGGCTCATAGCTTGATCTCCAGCGATGCAATTTTATCGCCGTTGAGGACGAAGAAATATCGCAAATCCACGGGGCTGCCGGGGAAATTGCCAACGACGTTGGCGGTCACGACGATCTTGCCGCCAGCCTCCGCGATCGCGAATGGCGCAACGGTATATGTGTATTTCTTTGACGAACCCGCCTTCCAATCGCGGATAGCATCGCGACCGGAGTACGTCTTCCCCTCGTCGGTGACGTTGGCATCGTCGGTGAAGCATTGGGAAACCGAAACGCCGTCGCTTTGGTCTGCCTGGAAGTATGCGGAAATGGGCTGCGGTAATTGTATGGTCATGTGAGTTCCTTTGCCGATGCTCTGAAATACAGGCGATTTTTCTCACCTGTTTGCTTGGTAAAGAAAATGGAGCTAGGGTATCATAATGACAAGTACGCACGGAAAAGTTGGGTACTTACCCGCAGGTAAGGTAGCTCACACGCCCATCTCCGCCGCTGAAGGCGTCGAGCAGACTTTCAAAATTCTCGAGGGGCGCTGGAAGCTTCTGATCCTGTTTCACCTTTTTGGCGGGAAGCTCCTGCGCTTTTCTGAGCTGGAGCGCGCCATTCCGGCGATCTCGCAGAAGATGCTGATCCAGCAGCTTCGGCAGATGGAGACGGACGGCATCGTTCGTCGCATCGTGCATCATCAGGTCCCGCCCAAGGTCGAGTACGGCTTGACCGATTGGGGGAAGGCACTTTGTCCCGCTCTCGATGCCCTGCTGAAGTGGGCGGCCCAACGCCAAGGTCTAGCGGCGCCTGATAAGGATGGACAGCCGATGTCGGCTAACTCTGCCCAGTGACGGTCAACCCGTTGCCGCATCTCTCTTTTGATGACCCTTAGCTAGCGAAAAAATGTCATCTTAAGCTGTGTTGTCGCCTCGGGTTGCGTTGAATACGCCACTAATCGCGACGACCGGCGTGCCCAACTGGCGTCGCGCAGAGAGTGATGTCATTACATGTGGTTTCAAATTCGAAACCTGTTCGTCGGTCCCATTGCAACATTGCGCGCCTAGCCGTAGCGCCGCAGGCCGTCACCCCTTCCTACCGGATTGGAGCGATCGGCGCACTATGCGACCGGTCAATCAGTTTCCAGGCAGCTCGTGCGCCTCTTCAAAAAACAACTCTTTCCAGTTTGCCGGTTTGCTTTTCACGGTGCCGATGCGGCTCATGAAGGCGACGAGAGTCATGACGCCGGTCGGTGTTCGCGTGAATTTGAACCCTGGCGCCGTGATCTGAGCCACCAATTCATCGGCCGTTGTCGTCTTGTCCCGCGTCATCTCGAGGTAGATACCGGCAACACGCTTTGGGTCGGCCGCGATGAGAGAGATTGCATCGCCAAATGCAGCGTCCACAATTTTGAAGACCGCAGGATTGGCCTGCCGGAACTTTTCCGTCGAGCACAGAGCGATGATGGATGCAGGTCCGCCACCGATATCAACGGAGGTTGTCACCGGATGCATCCCGGCCTTGATCTCGCGGCTGTGGAAAGGATCGACCGTGAAATGCGCCGTAAGTTCGCCCTGCAGGCTCAACAATGCCGCCATCGCATCTGGATGTGGCAAGCCAACTGTCAGATGATCGAGCGCCGCGTGCTTGCCGGGACCGAACGCCTTTTCTGCTGCGATCTGCAGATAGATCGCCTGAATCGACACTTTCGGGGACGGCAATGCGATGCGATCGTTCTCACCGAAATCCTTGACGGATTTCACGTCGGCCCGGCGCGTGTTCAGGTACAGCGGACTTTCATTGATCGCCGCCAGTGCCTTCACACCGATACCATTGCGTGTTTTGTCCCAAAGTATAGCAAGCGATGGCACGCCCTGCGCGGTGAAGTCGACCGAACTCGACAGGAGCGCGTCGACCATTCCGGCAGGGCCGGCGAACTGCGCCCACGTCACCTTTAGGTCGGCCATACCAGCGGCTACGGCGTGCTTTTCGATCAGCTTCTGGTGCTCCATGACAATCATCGGTAGATAGATGGCGCCGAACTGCCGGGCGAGGCGCACCTCGCCAACCTCGGCGTAAGCGGTAGCGACGAGCCCGGTGAGTGTCACTGCCAATGAGGCAATCAGCGCAAACAAGAATTGCATGCGCGCGAGACGCACGCCCAACTTCAAGATCATAGTCACTTCTCCTCCCTCGCGCCGTACTGATGCGACGCTTCCTTGCTTCGGCCGCATACTGGACCGCCGCAACCAGCGCAGCAAGGCTCGGTCCGCGTTCGGGCACGTCAGCAGCTAAAGTTATACGCTTAGTCTGTCATGGCGTTTGCGTAGTTGTCGCGCGTGATTCCGCCGTGCCTGCCGCGCGACTGGGGAATCGTATCCACGGGCGACAGCTGCGGTAAAGATAATCAACTGACCGCAGTCTAAAATGGTAATGATTAGCGGCAATTGAACTCCATCGGATCCTGCCGCTTCTTTGGCAATCTCGAACCGATGGGCGCTTCGAAAGCGCTGCTCGCCGACTGCCGGCCGAACCAGACTGTTCATCGCAATTGCAGATCTCGAGCCGCGGACCGTCACAGGCAAATCCACCAAAAGCGGTGCAAGCTGTCTATCGGCGAGGGATGCCGATTGCATCTGTCACCCAAAACTTATGGCCCGCACAATGCCCTCACGAATGTCTGCTGCCTGAGATATCGGACCCTCGGTGTCAACCGGCGTGCAATTTTGACCCCGCGTATTGCCTCACGGAGGAATGTTACTCGGGGTGGGTGTGTTCGCCGGTCGCATTTCTGTTGATGTCAGGGGCCGATCTTCTGCAACCTTGGCAGCAATCAGCTGAAGCGCGGTCTT
>JANLPY010000019.1:0-2979 GCA_031367505.1 Hyphomicrobiaceae bacterium
TTCCGAAATCGAACGAATCCTGGCTACACTCTGTCGGCATCGGGGAAGTCCTCGCTCAAACGTGAAGTCGTTGCTGCACAACAACTTTCGCTGAGTCGGAGCCCCGATGCGACTACCCAGCTTGAGAAGGCCGGGCTAGCCAGGAGTTCCAAGCAACCAGTTCAAATAATTTTTCAAAGAAAAGCCGGGCCGCTCGGAACTTTCGATCCGCAAGGCATGTTTCCAACGCATCCTGAGTATTGGGTGCTACCTGAACAAGCTTCCGGACAGCGCCCAATAACCCGCGGCACCCCCCTCAGTGCCGCGGGTTTTTCAACCTCGTTGAGTTGCGACAAAATTGGGAGAAGGCATCATCGCCGCACCGAATTTCAAACCAATCACCCGAAGAACTGTCGCTGCGGTTGCGGCAAGGGCAGATCGATGGTGCAGGTTAGTCCATCGGGCGAAAAGAACCGCTCGACCTTGGCATCGGGAATTCCCCGTTCGATCAACGTCGCGCCGAATCCCCGATGTACTGGCTCAATCACCACAGGGCCATTGTGCTCTTTCCACGTTATGAAAAGTCTTCGCTCGCCGCTGCCATTACTATTTTTCAATTCCCAAGTTAAATCCACCTGCCCACCTGGCATCGACCACGCTCCGTATTTGATCGCGTTGGTACCGAGTTCGTGCAGGGTTAGTCCGAGCGGGATTGAAAGCTCGGCTGGTATTGCGACCTTTGGACCTTGCTTGCGCAGTTGGGCGGAGTTGCGTGACATCAATGCCGCCAAATGCTTGTCGATAAAATCTGCTGCATCCGCACCGTCCCAATTTGTATTCATTAAGAGGTCATTGGCCGCCGCGAGGACTTGCAATCGCCCCTGAAACGCCACCCGGAATTTTTCTGGATCAGGGCTTGATCGTATAGTCTGGTTGGTGATGGATTGGACGACCGCCAAAGTGTTCTTAACGCGATGAGCCAGCTCCCGGTTGAGTAGCAAAATATGGTTCTCGCGCCGCTTACGATCGCGGATGTCCTCCATTGTAACGCTGACGGACGTTATTCTGCCATTCGAAACGATAGGCGTGGCCGCGAGTGACACTCCGATGAGAGTACCATCCCTGTGCCGGCGCACGGTCTCGGTGTTTAACGTTTCCCCACGCATGGCCGCTGCTATATCGGTCGATAATTCGTCAAAGTGCTCTGATGAGACGAGGAGCGACAATGGCATTCCAATCATCTCTTCGGCCGTGTACCCGAATAGTTTTTCGGCACCTGGGTTCCAGGTCTCGATCTGGCCGATCGGGCTCACACTGACCAAGGCATCGGGAGACGCCTGCACAATAGCAGCAAGCCGCGCGGCCGCCTGACGAGCCTTGCGCCGCTCGGTCACGTCCTCGACAACGGACGTGCGATAAAGCGGCTGTCCTTCCAAATCGCGAACGGCTGCTGACGTCACGCGAACCCAAATCTGATTGCCGGAGCTCGTGATCAGACGCTTCTCAAGCTGGTAATGAGACAATTCGTTATTCAGTAACTTTGCTATGAGATCGTCCTCTGCATTCCAGTCATCGGGATGGGTGATGGCCTTGAATGTTTTCTCAAGACACTCCTTACGCGTGTACCCGACGATATTGCAGAGCCTGTCATTGACACCGAGAAGTCGGCCATCAAGACCCACCTGATCGAACCCGACGGCCGATTGTTCGAAAACACTGCGAAACCGCATCTCATTGGCAGCGAGATCTTGGGTTCGCTCATGCAGTTCGCGGGCTGCCGCCGCCAGCGCTTCGGAGAGCTCATTTGCCTCCAGCAGTGGCGACCGCGACGTGGCAATTTTTTCACCCACGCCCAGTTTTTTGGCAGCGGCCGTAGCTGAGGCAATCGGACCTGTAATCTGGCGGGCGAGGAAATATGCCAATGACAATGATAGTGCCATCACGGCGCCGGCAAAACTGGCTAAAAACCGCCACAATTGGCGGAGAGGCGCATCCACCGCCTCGGATGGAATAAACGCCGCGATGAGCCACCCCGACTTTGCCGACCACTTGTAGCCGCGCAGCACCTCTGGGCCGGCTAGACTAAGTGTTCGATGCACCCCTTCGGTGCCACTGCTCCATTCACCCACATCGGGGTGAACCGCGCGACCAACGTAATCGGCATGCTCCCGGCTTCGGGCGATCAGCCGGCCGGCGCGATCCGAGATCGCAATGATCCAATCTGGATCCAGTGGAGCATCGGCGACCAAGCGCTGGAAGTGCTCAGGGTCGATCGACATCGTGAGAATGTAGCGCACTTGGCTGTCCCGCATGACCGGCACGCTCAGGCCAACAAGCCAGTGCTTAGCAACTGCACCGATCGTCAGATCCGATATCGCGGGCTTACCGCTCGAAAATACTACTTTTTCAGACTTGGAAAGCTCCTGCCGCGGCAGAGGCGTGCCCCACGGCACACGAGTATTCAGTAACTGCTGCCCGTCATCCGACTTCACCAATACGTTGAGTTTTCGCAATCCCATCGTACTGGCAACTTGACGATAAAAGCCCTCTAAATCGCCGTTCTGCAGATTAGCAGAATTTGCAAAAGCGAGCAGCGTTTCAATGCTGCTATCGAAGTGGCGGTCTAGATCGGCGGTAACGCTGCGCGCAAGTTGTAGAGCCTCATGACTAGCCCGCTCGCGATCGTGGACGGAGAACCGCCAAATCAGCCCACCCGTCAATAACAGGCTCGGAATTAAAATACTGAGCATGAACATAACAAGAAAATGAGCAAGTGGGCGGCCGCTCTGCTCTCTCAGTGGGGGCACTGGCGCAGCCATCGCACGTTGTCTCCACCAAACAATAGCGACTGCCTAAATAATGCCGAACGAGACTGCTGCGTGCTTCGCTCTGGCGTGAAGTGCTAGCCCGGCCTTCTCAAGCTGGGTAGTCGCATCGGGGCTCCGACTCAGCGAAAGTTGTTGTGCAGCAACGACTTCACGTTTGAGCGAGGACTTCCCC
>JANLPY010000738.1:0-2482 GCA_031367505.1 Hyphomicrobiaceae bacterium
TGATCCGCTGGTAGCGCCGGCATTTCCTTCACGTCCCGGAACAGATCGAGACTGATCGGCTTCATGGTTTCGAGGATCGTCTTCGCGCGCGCGAGTTCCTCGACGGGGCCGTGCGCCACGATCACGAAGCCATCGGCTTTCAGGGCTTGCTCATATTGGATCACACTGTCCTTGGGGATGCCGAGGCTGTAGAGTGCCGCACCGAGGGCGTTCAAACCGCCGACGACGACTGCACCCTCGATCGCCGCGAACACCATCGTCGCGAGATGCCCTAGCACCAGAACCGGGCCGACCATGGGCATGGTCATAAAAATTCCACCAAAGAACAGGCCCCAAAGGCCGCCCCACATGGCGCCATTCTGCCCCCAGAATTTGACGCGATCACCAGTGTTGTAGAACCCAATCACCTTCTCCTCGGTGTGATAGCCTTTGCCGATAATGCTGAAGTGCTTCATGTCGAGCCCGCCGCCAGCGAGTTTGCGAATGGCGGCTTCGGCGCCGGTGTGATCAGCGAAGACGGCGACGACTGCGTGGTTTTTGGTCATGGGGTAATCCTTCTTTGGCTGAGTTCAGGCTGTAGGCCGGCCTGTTGCGGCAGAACTGGTGGGCGCTGGAAGGCAGCGATTCTCATCGTCGTCAGTCCCATTACCGACCTTCCGAGATACGAGTAGGTTGGGGAGGCCGAGGCTCAACAGGGCGCCAGTTACGGTGAGCCCGGTCATGAGCACGAATGACGCGTTGGGGAACCAAGGCACGTTGAACAAAAAGCCACCGGCCGCCGAACCCACAGTCACGCCCAAGCTCGATGCCGCCGTCTGCTTACCGAATTCAGCGCCTTGCGCCTTGCCGGCCTTGCTCGAGATCCAGTAGGTCAGGATCGGCGACAGTATACCGGCGCTCGCTGCCACCGTTCCGATTACCACAAGCATCAACGTGAAACTGGAGGCGCGCGGCACAAGGAACAGTCCGGCGGCCAGAACAGCGAAAGCCGGCGCGATCAACCAGCGAGTCGATTCCGGCTTCACCCAAGGTGCGAAAACCAACGCCTGCACGACGAACATGACGAGACTGCATTCAGTGAACATCAACGCGATCTGGTATTGCGTCAGGCCGAGTTCCTGTTTGCCGCGCAGCGCCAAGCCAACCTCGAACACCCCGATGCCAGCAGAGACAATGAACGCCAGAGTGAGCAGTTTGGGGACGAGCCAAGGCACAATCTCAGAAGCGGGCGTGCCATGTTTTGTGGAGGCGGTATCCCGCGTCGATCCTGAAACTGTCGTCCCCACGACTATCGCCACAAGCAGAGCCAGGATAGCCGTCACCGCCAGCGGGAAGGCCAATGCCCCGGCGTCCCCAGCGACGGGCACTAAGTTCGCCGCGCCCCGCGAAATGAAAACCCCCAACATGGGTCCGAGCAGAAATCCGCTGATCCCCGCCAAGCTGACGAACGTCAGGTGGCGCGCCCTCGCCTCTTCTGTCGTCGCGAGATCCCCGATCGCTGCAAGAGCCACTGGCGTCACAGCGGCGGCGAACAGGCCACTTAGGAAGCGCTCGGCGTAGACCGCAGTCAGGTTATCGATGAATGCGAACGTCAGCATCGTCGCGCCGAACCCGGTAAGCCCGGTCAGGAGGATGATGCGGCGTCCATATCGGTCCGACAGATAGCCCCACAGCGGCGCGGAGAGAAACAGCGCCAATGTGTAAAGGGCTGTCAGCAGCCCCGTCGCGCGGGACACTTGGGAACCGTCTCCAGCCGCACCGAGCAACCGCTCGATGACATTTGGCAGCAGTGGCAAGATGATTCCGTAACCCATCGACACCGTAAACACCGCCAGCATTAGTGTAGCCATCGTGCTTGGTGGCACGCCAGCGGATTGGGAGTGCGTGCTCATGCTGCAACCTTTGTGGAAGCAGGAACTGGAGTGGCGACAGGTGCGGTCGGTGGGGCCGACGCCTCCGCTGCAGGCTTGGCGTTGATACCTGTCAGCTTGATCCGCTTCAGCATCAGAGCATTGATCGCGACGAGTGCCGAGCTGCCGGACATGGCAATGGCAGCGATGGTTGGGCTGAGTAAAAACGGATACAGGACGCCAGCGGCCAGCGGAAAGGCGATGACATTGTAGCCGACCGCCCAGTAGAGGTTCTGGTGCATTTTGCGGAGCGTCGCGTGGGATAGCTCGATAGCGCCGACCACGTCGAACGGATCGCTCTTCATCAGCACGATGTCGGCGCTCTCCATCGCCACATCCGTGCCGGCACCGATGGCAAAGCCGACATCGGCCTGGGTCAAGGCCGGCGCGTCGTTGACGCCGTCGCCGACCATGCCAACCTTCTTGCCCTGCGCCTGCAGTTCCTTGACCTTGCTCGCCTTGTCGCCGGGCAGCACGTCTGCGAATACGCGGTCGATGCCGAGCCCCTTGGCGATACGCTCGGCCGTGCCCTGGTTGTCACCGGTCAGCATGATGACTTCGACGCCGCGCGC
>JANLPY010000024.1:0-3691 GCA_031367505.1 Hyphomicrobiaceae bacterium
GCCACCGCTACAACCGCGAGACGCTCGAGGTGAAGTTCAAGGGCAAGTCGATCGCCGACGTGCTCGACATGACCGTCGAGGATGCGGTCGAATTCTTCAAGGCGGTGCCTGGCATCCGCGACAAGATGGCGATGCTCGCCGAGGTCGGCTTGGGCTACATCAAGGTCGGCCAGCAGGCGACGACCCTGAGCGGCGGCGAGGCCCAGCGCGTCAAATTGTCCAAGGAACTGTCGCGCCGCGCCACCGGCAACACGCTCTACATCCTCGACGAGCCGACCACCGGCCTGCATTTCGAGGACGTCCGCAAATTGCTCGAGGTGCTCCACGCGCTGGTCGAGCAGGGCAATTCGGTGGTGGTGATCGAGCACAACCTCGACGTCATCAAGACCGCCGACTGGGTGCTCGATTTGGGGCCGGGCGGCGGGGTGAATGGCGGGGAGATTGTGGCGGAGGGCACGCCGGAGAAGGTGGCGGCGGCGGCGGGGAGCTTCACGGGGCAGTATCTCGCCCCTCTCCTCCAACGCGCTCACCCTGAGCCTGTCGAAAGGTCGTCCCCGTCACCCAAGCGTAAACGCCAGCGCGAAGCGGTCGAGTGACCGTCTACCGCCCCGAATTCGAACAGGCGCTTCGAGCATTCGCCCGAATCAGCGAGGTCATGAAGGCCAGAGGCGCTGATGCACCGGTGCTTGTCGGTGGCGCGGCTGTCGAACTTTATTCCAGCGGTGCGCTTGCCACTGGCGACTTCGACATCGTGACACCGCGCCAGCAAGAGTTCGAGAAGGTCTTGCAGGAACATGGCTTCGTTCGTCCAACCGGGACCGGCCAACTCACTCGCGGCTGGATTCATCCCGATTTGCGATTGGGCTTCGAAATCGTCTCATCGACCTTGCTCGACGGACAGGCAGATCGCGAGCGAGTGCTGCTGATCGATTTCGGCGCCGACGGCTTCATATCTGTCATTGCAATCGAAGACATGATCGCCGACCGGATGGGTCAATATGCGTCTGGCTCCGCGCATGATATGCTTGGGCAGGCGCAGGCGCTGTTTGACCTGCACCCTGATGCCGATCTGAACTATCTTGAGCGGCGCATTCGCGAGGAGACTTTTGGTGACCACGGCATCTCGTCCCTCGAAGCCGGCAACGGTCAAGTTTGAGGATTTCGCCGCCGACATCGCGCGCCGCCGTGAAGCCGCCGGCAATCCCGATATTCCCCGCAACAGCGGCAAGCGCCGAACCTTCAGCAAGCTCGAACTGTTGAAAGCGATCAAGGACGCGGGCGGGGAGTGGTGAAGGGGCAATAGGTTTACTGTCCCCGGAATTCTGGGGCCGGGCGGCGGGGTCAACGGCGGGAAGATTGTCGCGGAGGGGACTCCGGAGAAGGTGGCGGTGGGACTGAAGAGCTTTACGGGGCAGTATCTGAGGCCGCTTCTGGAGCGCTCCGCTCGTCCCCGGGTGAAATCCGTGGTCCAGACCGACCTTGTCCCGGCGAAGTAGCAATAGGTTCCTCGTTTTGAAGTAGCTCAAGCCTTCAATAGCTGGCCAAATGCGTGATGACTGTCGACTGCTTCACGAGCAATGGCTTCGAGCAGAACTTGGTCGTCGCGTGGAATTTGCCGTATGGAAGAGTGCGGTTCGTTTCCGTCCACCGGCTCGTGGACGATCCGAACTTTGGAACCGTTATCCTGACAAATCTGTTTGAATTTTCCAACTTGGGATACCGCCAAACGAGCTTTGGCTCCGACCTTTCCAGATTTTTGCGTTCCCTGGATTAGCTTCGCAGCTACTTGAAGCCGTGTCTGCTGGTCACCTGGCTCACGCTCCAACCAATTGACGGATAAGAACTCTTCATTTTCGCGCCGCTGATAGGCTTGGGGCAAGACTCCCAAGACATTGCCATCTTCGTCCCGCCGGAGCCTAGCCCACGGGACGAGCCGTCCGATAGAGTCATCGTCGGGAAGGTTAGTGATCCTGTTTACTCTTCAACCACGCGGCAACCTCGTAAGGGGCCAAAACTGCACAGAGCCGAGGAACGGTCGTTTCGCCAGCGGTTCGTTCAATGTGCCCATCAACTGGATGCGAGAAGACGTAGCGCACCACGTCATTTGCAAGACACTCAATCGTTAGTTGACGATCCCCTTCGGTCCAAGCGCCTATCAGATTACCGGTAACGGATAATCCCAAGCCCGGCCGCTTACCTGGTTTGAACAAAAACATGATTTTAAGAAAGGTAGCGAATGACGCCCGCTGTAGTGGAACATCTTCCTCCACCCATTCTTCCTGGTCCAGCAGGCTGTCTAGCTGTTTGAAGAGCTTGTCGCGCCACAGGCGATCCATATGCATAGCGACCTGAGACGTATAGATTTTTGCCGCTGCCAGGGCATCGTACAGTAATTCTTCGATCGGTTTGTTTTCATTCAAAACCACCGTCGTGAGCATCGACGGGGTTGGCACATTTTGGAGATTGCCTGCAAATCTAACGAGCGACTGTGTAGCTGCGCTCGATGCAAATCGAAGCGCAATATCTTGGGGGCCGCCCCAGATTTCCAACGCCGGCAGTTTATTTAAGCTGTTGTTCATCAAAAAATCTTTCGCGAGCCGCATCCTTGATCGATGACTCAAACAGGGTGTTTTTCACGCCCCGAATTTCGTTTAGTACAGTGAATATATCAGCATTCTTTTGAGGAACGTCAATAATCCTCCCGATATCGATGTCGAGCATGAAGGAAGCGAAGCCGGGCACTGGAGATGGCACTGATGCCGAGTTTATAGTCCCAACGCACTTAATTTCGGCCAATGGAACTTGGACTTGCAGCGCATAGGCGCCTATTTCCTCGATTTCGACTGGCATATGGGCGTAAACGTTTAGATAGTCCTCGTGCCGGGCCGTCGATCCTTCTTTCGGAACATCGATCCGATTGATAAACCTTACGCCAATTCGATTGATTTTGCGGAATTGCATCAAACGACGCCAAAGAGCCCAGTCGCGCTCGAAGCGGCCAAAAAAAATGTTCCAACCCGGATAGTTACCCAATTGGGCTATCAGAAAATTCTGTGGCCCGAAGACTGCCAATTCAGTCTCGTCGTTGGCACTTCGCCGAAAGACAGACCCCTCCGGCTTAACGTGGACGGTTTGTTTATCCACATCGACGTGAACCTCCTGATTCACGAGTGCCGACTCGAACGGGTAATATTCGGCAAGCTTCCCACTCACCTTGCGTCGTTCATCGTCTGAAGATTCGGCCTCAAAGCGAATTTCAATGATCGCTTCGGTGATGGGGGGGTACGGGTAGACGTCCTTACCCTCCGCTCGGTCGCGATTTGAAGCTGGATCTGCCATTCAATCCCTTCTTGCTCGGGGTCCAAGTAAGATGCAACCTGCAGCAGTTAAGTCAGCTGTCCCACCCATTGCGGTGAGATTACGGTGACAGTTACTAAATACGCTAAACAGCCCTGCTCGCACGCCATGCGCCCGATCACCCGCCACTCGAAATCGGTCAGATCGTATCGGCTCATCCCAAGGCTCCCTTCGAAAGCCTTGAATCACGATCATGCCGCAATGTGAATCCTGTTTATGGGTTCACAAGCTAGCCGCCCCTCGCGCCTGTACCAGCCGGCAATCCCGCCCATGGATTTGGCCCTTCCTGGTCGGTTTTTTCCACGTCAGCGCCCGACTGATGGTCGTGCAGGCC
>JANLPY010000026.1:0-21986 GCA_031367505.1 Hyphomicrobiaceae bacterium
AGGGGCATCGCCACCAAGAACCTGCCAACCTACCTCGGCTGGCGCCGGATGATTGCGGCCCAAGCCGATGAGCTCACCGCCGAGGTTTATCTAACTGCCGCCGTGGCATGACCCTCCACAGCCAACGCGAACAGAGCCGAATTAATGACGCGGCGGCTCCAAGTATCACTCGCCGTCTATGCGTGGGTGACTTGGCTCTACCGCCTCGTTCTTTTTCTCGGTATCGCCGTCGCCGTTTATCATTATTTTTTCAAGCTCGCGGGCATCGTCCTGTTCCTGATCGAGATCATCTATTTCGTCGCCGGCCCGATTTGGAAGGAGCTCAAGATGTGGTGGAAATTGCGCGACAGTATCATGCTCAGACGACGCTCGTTGGTGACGGCTGCCACTGTTTGCGCTTTCCTGGTAGCGGCGATCGTGCCTTGGTCGACACGGGTCGCAATCCCGGCCGTAGTCGAGGCAGCCGAGGTAACCCACATCTATTCGGCCATGCCGGCCCGGATTGACGAAGTGCACGGCAAGCTCGGCCAAAAGGTATCGACGGGTGACCGGCTGGTCTCACTCGTCGCCCCCGAAGTCGACAAGGAAATCGTACTCGCGAAGTTGAAGCAAGCACTCATCAGGTTGCGGTTGGAGCGACGCGCGGCCGACGATGTTGATCGCGAGGACACGGTTGTGTTGCAGCAGGAAATGGCCGCGATCGGTCACCGTTTGTCCGGCCTCGACCGGCAACGTCGCGAGCTGAATGTCGCTGCACCGTTCGCCGGTTCGATCGTCGAAATGGACCCCGCGATAAGGTCCGGGCGCTGGATCAATCTCAAGTCGGCGATGATGGTTTTGCGCGCCGACAATGGAGCGGTCGTGAAAGGATTCCTGGATGAAAGCGATCTTGCCCGTGTTGCCGAGGGCCACGAAGGCCGCTTCATTCCCGACGATTCAACGTTGCCCAGTATTCGCGCGACCGTCCGGACGATTGGTTACGCCGGTGTCGAATTTCTCGACCGGCCCGAGCTTGCTTCGGTCTACGGTGGATCAATTGCGGCCGCCCTCGACCAGCAGCAGCATCTTGTGCCAGCTGCTGGGCAGTACCCTGTTCGCGCCTCACTTGGCGGCGACGTGCCGCCAGCATATTTGAGCCAAACTCGGCGCGGCATCCTCGTCGTCGATGGCCGCGCCGAAAGTTTTCTCGCCCGGTTTTGGCGCCAAGCGTTGAAGGTGCTCGTGCGCGAGAGTGGTGTCTGAGGCTACGCTGCAACAACTTCCTTCGCGGCGAATTTTTCCTTCGCCATCGCCAGTGCGGCGACGTAGTCGGGTTTGCCGGATCCGAGTAGCGGCACGCCTTGCACGATCATGATGTCCGCTGGCACGCTCAGTTCAGTTGCGCCTTTCGCTTTCGCATGACGCATGAACTGTTCGCGCGTCGCGTTGGCGTCGGGCGTCATCAGAACCAGGCGTTCGCCTTTGCGCGCATCGGGCACGGCGACCACCACCGAGACGACGGCCGGCCAGATCTCGGCTGCCATCGCTTCCACGGCCGACAGCGAAACCATTTCGCCGGCGATCTTGGCGAAACGTTTCGCGCGCCCCTTGATGGCGATAAAGCCTTGCGCGTCAATGGTGACGATGTCGCCGGTGTCGTGCCAGCCCTCCGTAGGTGGCTCGAGCACGCCTGGGTTTTCGGCTCGGAAATAGCCGAGCATGACGTTGGGGCCGCGCACGTAAAGGCGTCCGCCTTCCTCGATGCCCGGCACCGGATCGAGGCGAGCTTCCATCAAGGGCGCTAACCGGCCGACCGTGCCGGCCCGGTTCGCCAGCGGCGTGTTGATGGCAAGGACCGGTGCCGTTTCGGTAACACCGTAGCCTTCCAAAATGCGCACTCCGAACTTCTCCATGTAGAGATCGCGCGTGCGTTGCTTGACGGCTTCGGCACCTGCCAGGATCAATCGCAGTGAGCGGAAGTCATACGGGTGGGCGACGCGCGCATAGCCGTTGAGGAACGTATCGGCGCCAAACATGATCGTGGCGTTCGAGCCGTAAACGAGCTCCGGCACAATCCGATAATGCAAGGGCGATGGATAGAGATACACCGGCACGCCGTTGAGCAGCGGCATCATCAGCCCGGCGGTCAGACCGAACGAGTGGAACACCGGCAAGACGTTGAACACCTTGTCATCGCCGTTGACGGAAATGCGGGACAGCGATTGGATCGCATTGGCAAGGATGTTGGTGTGCGAGAGGACGACGCCCTTCGGTGTGCCTTCGGAACCGGACGTAAACAGAATTGCCGCTGGGTCCGATGGCTTGCGCGCAACTTGCGAACGGCTGCCTTGCCGAAGTCCGCGCAATTTATCCGCAAGCGTAATCGTCGGGCGCACGTCTTCGAGGTAGACGATCCGCACTTGACCACTGAGTTTCTCGACGAGATCGGCGAGCTTGGCCTTTTCGACGAATGCGCGCGAAGTGAGGACGACTTCGACTTTGGCAGCCTTGCAGGCGGCGCCGACGTTGGCCGCACCTGCTGTGAAGTTGATCATCGCCGGCACCCGGCCGATCGACTGCAGTGCGAAGAAGGTGACGGCGACACCTGCCGAGTTCGGCAGCATCACACCGACGGCCGCACCTTCAGGCGCATATTGCATGAGCTTCGCGCCAAGCACTTGGGCGCTCGTGATCAGCTTGCCGAACTTGAGCTTCGTGCCCATCGGATCTTCGATCATCACGCGGCCAGTATCGCGAGTTGCCTTGGCGTCTGCCAGCGCGTCGAATAATGTGCGCCCCATGTTGGCGGTCTCGACTGCGGTCTCGACCATGATGTCTTGAAGTTTTGCACCAGCGGCCTGACGACGGGCTTTGCCTTTCAACGTGGGGTCGACGGCAAGTTTGCGGCGCGGCAAAATCGTCACCGTGACCTTGGGGAACCATGCCTTCTTGGTCTGCGAACTCTTGAGATAGCTCAGCGTCGAGCGTTCGGCGCCATCAATGCGCACCGGCACGATCCAGGCATCGGCTTTGTCGGCGATCATCGCCGAGCCGTCGTAGACCTTCATGAGGCCGCCGGTCACCGTGACGCGTCCCTCGGGGAAGATCACCAGTTGTTCACCGGCCTTGACCGCATTGACGAGGTTGCGGGTGCCCAGCGGCTTGGTCGGATCGATCGATTGGAAATTCACAAGCTTGAGGAACGGCCGGGCCCACCACGTCTGGGCAATGCCGCTATCGACCGCGAACGACGCGTGGCCGGGCAATATCGCATGCAGGACCGGCGCGTCGATCAAGCTGACGTGGTTTGGGGTGATGACGGCGCGCTCGCCTACTGGCGGCAGATTTTCCAAGCCCTTCACTTCGAGCCCGTAAAAAGTCTTGAATACGAAGGCCGCAACGTCGCGGACACCGTCTCGCCCCCAGGCGCGCAACACGAGAACCATCACCACAAGGTTGGCTATCCCGAGGCCGATAAATAGTGAAACAAGACCCGTACCCAGACCTTGCAGGCCGGCTAGCACCAAGGTGGCAGCCGTCATGAACGCCGCCGACAAAACGTTGCAGGCAGCAATCACGCGTGCCCGCCGCTCGATCGGTGCCCAGCTCTGGACGGCGGCAAATGATGGCACAATGAAGAGCCCACCGCTGGCAGCCAATCCGAACAGTGCGAAGCCGAGGTGAAGCCCCCACGGCGACGCGATGAAATCGGCGACTGACACGGTGATGCCCGGGGCTGCGGTCGAGATGCTCGAAATCGCCCAAGCAAGATCGAGGCAGAAAATTCCCATCAGGAATGCCGCCACCGGAACGAGCGCCATATTCGGGCGCGCTTTGCTGGCTCGCGCGGCCGTCACCGAGCCAACCGCGATGCCGGTCGTGAAAATCAGGAGCGCTGCCGTTAGCAGGTTCTCGTTACCACCGATGTACGTCTTGGCGAGCGTTGGTAGAAGCGACAGTGCTACCGCGCCAACCAGCCAGAACCAGCTGGTGATAAGGCCGCCGACCCATAGACGGTTGTCACTTTTCAAATCGCCCAGCAGCGCGACCGTCGAGGACCACGGATTGCGATCAATCACGAGGCCAGGCGCGCGTTCGCCGGTTCCAGGGATCAACATCGCCGACGCCCAGCAGGCAACGGCGAGCGCGACGACGCAAAGTGCGATGACCCAGGCGTGACCCTGGTCGGCGGCGGCCAATCCGCCAGCGATCGTACCCAGCAGGATTGCAGCGAACGTAGCACCTTCAACGAGTGCGTTGGCGGCAGGTAGTTCCCTCGTCTCCATATGATCGGGGAGGATGCCGTATTTGATCGGCCCGAACAGTGCGCCAATCACGCCGAATAGTCCGAGGGCTACGAACAGCAACGGTACCCATTGGAAATAAAATCCGAGCGCTGCGATGCCAGCGACCGGAATTTCGGCGAGCTTCAGCCGTTGCGCCAGGAGTGCCTTGTCGAACCGGTCGGCCAACTGTCCGCCGAGCGCCGACAGAATGAAGTAGGGCGCAATGAATATGGCACCGGCCAGCGTCACGAGAACGGGGCCTTGATCGCTTCCGACCTGAAACAGGATCAGAATGATCAGCGCGTTCTTCACGAAGTTATCGTTCAGCGCCGCAAAGAACTGGCACCAAAAGAGGGGGGCGAACTTCCGCGAAGTCATCAACGACTGAAACATGGGCAAACCTTTTAAGTTTTATGGGCGTCAACGGTCGAAAATTGGCTCTGGTCGAACAGTATAACCGGTTCTGGGATACCGTGGATAACCGGCGATATCGTTAATTGCGGGCAACGGTCGAGCGGCCCGCAGTAGCGAGTGTGTGGCTTGAACAGAAAGTAGATCTCGATCGATCGTAAGATTTGTCACGTTCGCTAGGGGCCCCAAGGTGGCACTGACGCAGCGAGAGATAAGCTTCTGAGTTAATGCGAAAATTCCGGTTCTGAGACGCGCAGTCGACATTGTGACCTCTTACATGAACTAAGTTCATAACTTGATATCACATAGGTGAACTAGGTTCAAGTGAAATCGAGCGTGCTGGCTGTTGGGATTGTCGCTGTACGTTGGCATCGCTGCCGTAAAAGCGCGCGCGGGGTATCACCAAAACAACAATGGCTCCCTCATCGCTTCAATGAGAGAGCCAATCAGTGTTGAATCAGCAGCGCATAGTCAGGGCCGAACCGGCTCTCCCAGCGATACCCAGCAACGTGGCTCGCGGAGTCTCAACCGCCTTCCAGTGCCTTGACGACAATTGCCGCGATCTCGGCGTGGGAGTGCTTGGTTAGATCCTTGTTGATCTCCATCACCGTCGCGGCCGAAAGCTTCTGAGATGCGGCCTTGCGATAAACACCCAGTGCCACGGGGGGCGCGACGACAACCAGTTCGTCGAATTCGCCAGCTGTCAGGGCTTTGTCCATGTCGAATGCAATTTGCGCGACGAACTGGTCTTCTGCCTGTTGGTGATAGTCGGTCTGCTCGATGGCCGAGCGCCGCCCGTTTCTGTCGGAAACTCGTGGAGGCTGGTCGGAACCCTGTTCCCGTGTCGGTGGATTATCCTGCTCATAGCTGCTTACCAACTGCAGGTCCGGGTTTCCGGCTTGACCCGCATTGCGCAATACCGAGGCGCGGCCGCCATCGGTGACCAAAATCCTGATGTTATGTGTCAATCGCTTCATGAAAGTCCTCCTGAACCATCATCAACCAACCACGCCCGCGGTTGTTCCCGCGTTGCGCGGAATCAATTGTGGCCGCAGGACCGGTGCATTCCATGCGCAATTTGGCAGGTGAGCTTCGTTCAACTTCGATCGAGCTCGATGTTGGCATCGCCGCCGCAAAAAGCGCACGCGGGGTATCACCAAAACAAAAATGGCTCCCTCATCGTAGTGATGAGGGAGCCAATCGGTATTGAATCAGCGGCGGATAGTCAGCGCCGAACCGGTTCGCCGTAGACTTTGATTATGGCCTGTCCGCGAAAGCTGGGTCGCGCCCGGTACGTCATTTCGATTTGCCGGATATAGCTGCGCTCGCCGCGTAGATCGACGTTCAGGTCGCCGCCCACCGGAATAACCTTGTCCAATCGGATGTCCTCGGTGAAACCATTCAGATAGACGATGCGCACGGCGATCATCCGGATTTCGCTGCGCTGAGCGATAAGGTGGAGGCGCCGGAAAGCCCGGTTGCGAAACCACTCCTCTGATTGGCCGACCTCGATCACGTCGCGATCAACCCGCAAACCGACAGTCTTCTCGCCCAGCTGTACCCAGCCACGCGCGGCGTAAGGATCAGCGATTGGTTCTTCAACGCCGCCACCGCTACGTCGTAGGCCCAAGAGATCGACAGTTGCAACACCAGGCCGGCGGCGCGCCTCAAGGTTGACCGTCACCGCATCGATCCCGCGCTGACGACCCTCTAGATCAATGGCGCGTGTTTCCTGGCCGTCGCTCAGTTGCTGGTCGATCCGCACCGACTGAGTTTCGCCGTTGCGGAAACGAACCGTAATATCCATGACACGGATTGGTTCACCGCGCGCCCGCAGCTTGATTTGAGCGAAGCGGCCTTCGCCGCCCTTACCCGTCAATACGACACGCTGGTCCAGGCGATTGAAGCGCTTGCTTTCGATCAGGCTCCAGTCGGCCCCAGCGATGGGTGCAGGCTGGGCGACCGGTACAGATTCGTCGCGCCGCTGAACGCGCTCGCCGTATACTTTTACCGCCGCCTCTTGGATGCTGATACCGCCTTGCCCAATCGAAATTCCAAGATTGGAGCGGTAGCGCATGTCGATCTGTTTGATGAAACTACGCTCGCCGCGCAGGTCTACAACGAGTTCTCCGCCGCGCCGCACCAGCTTGTCGATCGGCAGATCCTCAGTGAAGCCGTTGATGTAAACGACGCGAATGGAGATCAGGTTGACGTCGTTGCGCTCGGCTGCAAAGCGGAGCGAGCGATAGGCCTTGTTGCGAAACCAATCTTCGCTCTGATTGATCAGAATAGTATCGTTGTCGACACCAAATCCGACGGTCCGCTCGCCCAGGAACTCCCATGCATCTGCCGCCGGTCCCCTTTGGGCAAGAGCTGCATTGAGTGGCGCCAACAGCGCCAGGACCAGGCTAAAACGCAGCAAGAAATTTCGCAGCAGCATGATTTCTCCCGAGGCTAAGCGTTAATGGCGAATTTTAAACGCACAAGATGGAGATATGATGGTGCACGTCGTAATTTTCCGGCGTGCTGAGGCGTTTATTGTGGTTGGGTTCATCCTGGAGCCACAATATCAGCGCTGGCCCGTCCAAATTCCTGCTCAGTCGCACTTCATGTTAGCGGCCAAGACTGAATAACCTATCGAAGTGCTGTGCTCAAAAACATCCGCGACGTTGATATCGGCCCACCCCACCCTGGCGAAATCTTGCGGGAGGACATGCTGCCCCGCCTCGAAATGGGGGCCGCAGGATTGGCCTCGCGACTTGAAATCTCATCGGAACTCGTCGGTGAAATCCTGGGCGAAACGCGGCCGGTGACCGCTGACATTGCCGCCAAACTGGCCGCTGTATTCGGTCACTCGGCACGGTTCTGGCTTGGGTTGCAAATGCAGCACGACGTGTGGGCCGTTCGAGCGGCACCACACGTTGCCTGATCAACTATACGCCTGCCGGGATCGGTTTGCGCTTCGAGCTTGGCATTGGCCTTCGTCAGCTTCCGAGCGAAACGCCCAGTTCTTTCTCGACCCACTGCTGACCGCGATCGAGTGCGATGGACAGTGCGTCAAACATCGCGTTGATCTCTTCGGCAGTGATGACGAGCGGTGGGCACAAGGCGATGGCATCACCGCCGACTGCACGGCAGATCAACCCTTCTTCCTGCGCGAACTGAACGACTTTGGGGCCAACGCCTTGCCGCGGCTCGAAGCTTTCTTTGGTCTTCTTGTTCTTCACCAGTTCGAGCGCGCCGATCAGGCCTATGCCGCGTGCTTCTCCGACCAACGGGTGCTGGGCCAACGCTTTCAGCCGGCCATTGAATACCGGTGAGACGGTCTGTACGTGACGCACGATGTTGATGCGCTGATAGATCTCGATCGTTTTGTTGGCCACCGCGCAGGCCACCGGATGCCCGGAATACGTGAAGCCGTGCGCAAACACGCCGAGTTTTTTGCTCTCGTCGACCAGCGCCTGGTAGACCGGTTCCGAAACGGTGATCGCGCCTAGAGGCATGTACGCTGATGTGATGGCCTTCGCCATCGAAACGGTGTCGGGCCGTATGTTGAATGTCTCCGAGCCCCACCAGTTGCCGGTGCGGCCAAACCCGCAGATCACTTCATCGGCAATAAACGCGATGTCGTGCCGGGTGAGAACGGCTTGTATCTTTTCGAAGTAGGTGCGCGGCGGAATGATGACGCCGCCAGCGCCCTGCACCGGTTCGGCGATGAAGGCCGCAATTGTTTCCGGGTCTTCCTTGTGGATCAGGTCTTCGAGGTTTTTCGCCAACCGCGTTGCGAAATCCTCCTCGGATTCGCCGACCTCCGCCATCCGCCAGTGGTGCGGCGCTTCGGCATGAACGACGCGTGACATCGGCAAATCGAAATCCGTGTGGAAGATCGGCAATCCGGTGAGACTCGCCGAGGCGATTGTCACGCCGTGGTAGCCACGCATACGCCCGATGATCTTTTTCTTCCGAGGTTTGCCGCGCGCATTGTTGTAATACCACTGGAGCTTGATTTGCGTATCGTTGGCCTCGCTTCCGGAACTGGTGAAAAACACCTTGGAAGTGGGCGCTGGTGACATTTCCTTGATCTTTTCGGCGAGCGCGATGGCCGGCTCATGGCTGCGTCCACCAAACAAATGGGTGAACGACAGCTTTCGCATTTGCTCGGTGGCGGCCTGCACCAGCTCTTCGTTGCCATACCCGAGACCCGTGCACCAAAGCCCCGCCAGACCCTCGATATAACGCTTGCCGTTAGTGTCGTAGACATACACGCCCTGAGCTCGATCGAGCACCAGTGGCCCGGTGATCCGATGGGTTGCAAGATTGGTCGTCGGGTGAAGTAGCGTCTCGACGTCGCGCGTTTCGAAATTCGTTAGCTGCCGCATAGCGGTTTTACCTCGGTGTTTTGGCCTTAATTCTAGTTGACGTTAGCGCCGATCCACATTCGACGCAAAAACTCAGATTTGCTTGCGATAACGCAACGACGCATGGCTGATTGTGATATGCGGAGCATCACAATGAATCAGGGGCGATATTACTTCGGCACGCAATGGCACTGAAACTTCCCGACGATCAGAAAAGTTTGAGCCGCTGGACGGTGCGACTTGCGTTGTTCAGTGCATCGATCGCGGCGTTCGCGATGGTGGCGCACCGCCTGTTTGCGATGCCGACACCGGTAGCCCTCAATCTTGCCAAGGTCGCAATCGCCGGTTCGGTTTTGGCGATATTGGTGGGTGTGGCCTCCTCCTTGCGGATCTGGCGGCGCGGCACCGGTGGCGGGCTCGCGACCCTCTTTGGGATGATGGTTGCCGGCGGTCTGATTGCCTGGCCAGTTAGCTTGTTACCGGTAATGCGCAGTCTGCCTCGCATCAATGACATAACCACCGATGTGCAATCTCCGCCGCGCTTCATCAGCTTGGCGAAGGCACGGCTGCCAGGCGCCAATAGCCTAAATTACCCTGGCGAAGGTTTTGCCACGGCGCAGCAGAAGGCCTACCCCGACATTCGCACGTTCCAGGTGGATCGTTCGGCAGAGGAGGCGTACGAACTGGTGCTGGCGGCACTGCGATCCAAGACCATGAAATTCAAGCCGGTGAGTGAGGAGCCGCCGAAGGGTCGCTTCGGTCAGCCGGGCTGGATCGAAGTTGTCGACCGCACGCTGGTGTTGGGGTTCACTGATGACGTAGTCATCCGCGTTGATGGAGACGCTGCCAACGCCCGCATCGATGTGCGGTCGTCGTCGCGCTACGGCTCGCATGACCTCGGGCGAAACGCGCAACGCGTGCGCCGCATCCTGAAAGAGATTCAGGCGCAGTTGGAAGCCACCGTGTCGAACGCCGATGGTACACGCGTTGCGCGCCTCAGGGGACGGGGTGCAAAGGCGCTGGTGCCGAAACGGCTGAAAGATGCCGATCAAACGTCGGCTGGCCGTCGCAACTCACAAGACCGCGCGAAATCAGATGCTCAACGTGCGCCTGGACAGAAAGAGAGGCTGCCTTCACGAGACGCTCGTCAAGCCCCTGGTACACGCGGCTGACGATTGTCGTGATGGTGTTGGTGCCGTCTCGAATAGCTCCCAGGATTGCTTGCTCGCGCCACGTGCGATGGACGATGAACGCCTTCACGACCCGCGCCGGATTGTCGATACGGCCGCCGTGTCCTGGCAGATAGACGTCGTCATGGATCGACCGTTCCAATAGCGTATTGAGCGAGGTTATGTAGTCGGCCATGTTGCCTTCGGGCGGGGCGACTACGGTGGTGTTCCACGCCATCACGTGATCGCCCGAGAACAGTAGTCGCTGACCAGTCAGCGCCAAGCACAAGTGATCCGGCGCATGGCCGGGCGTATACACGGCTTCAAGTTGCCAATCAGAACCGCTGATCTTATCGCCATGGCGCATAACGATCCCCGGCGCGAAATCCTGATCGACGAATTCCGATCCAGACGGGCTTGAGCGCACATCTCCGGCTTTCAGCGCGGTTCGGCCGTACCCGCACGTGACGGCGCCGGTCGCATCCAAGATCTTCGCTAAGCCGTCGGTGTGATCGCGATGGGTGTGCGTGATCACGACGTGGCTCACGCGCCGGCCGGCGATCGCCTTCATCGTTGCATCGAAGTGCGCGGGATCATCGGGACCTGGATCGATCAACGCAAGATCTGTTGAACCGACGAGATAGGTGTTCGTGCCCTTGAATGTAAACAGGCTTGGGTTGTTGGCGACAATGCGAGAGACCCCGGGAGCAAGCTCCATAGGCACCCCGTATTCGAATATCATCGTCTTCTTGAAAGTCAGGTCGGCAGACATCGGCGCGCTCCTCAAATAACGTCGCTGACCCGTTCCCAGACGAGCGTGCGATGCTGGTTGATGCCTTGCCACGGGCGCGGAGGCGGAACAAGGATCATGCGGGCACCGTCGAATCTGACCGAGCGTACTTGATCGCCGCCAACCCACGCGGCGTTCGATGAGCCATCGACGTGGGTGATCAGTGTCTCGCCATCAAATTCGAAATTGCCGCTGTAGGAATTGAACTCGCGAACGAGCTCGCCTTCTGGCAGCTCTGGACGTGCGTCGCATAACACGGCGATCATGCGGCCATCGGCGCCGAAAACGACCACTCCATGCGGGTTTGGCCCGTAAGGTTGGCGCATGGCTTTACCGTCGTCGCCAGTGGCACTTGTCGTGACAAGTTGCCATGTGCCGATCAGCGATCGCAGTTTTTCAAATGACATGGGGCTGCTCCAGACGGCGTGCCGGCGGCTCTGCTGCCAGCGAAAGTATCTGGGACCTTCTGCAAAAATAGACGGCGCTGTCGAGCCCAATTTGCGGTTGGCAGTCGCGCGAGCCCTAACGGCAGCCGACGGGGATCTCAGAGATTGGCGTGAGAAACGTCACGCCGGCCGCAAGTGCGGTTCGATGTGCAAGGGTGCAATCGACGTCGAACTTGCCAGCGACGACAAGGCGAAATTTAGCCGGGAGCCATGTGCGAGGATCGACTTCGACGAGCGCTCCCATGATCGAGATATTGCTTACGAGGCACGGAATCTTCGGCCGGCACGGTATCCAGATCGTGCCAGGTAACGTGACTTTTCGCCGGCCAAATTCCCGGCGCTCGGGCTGTTGTGCACGACTGGGCATTATATGGGATCCCCAAAAGAGTTTCCCCCGCAGAGCGAAGATTAGCGGCAAAGATTTAACAGAAATTAAAAGACTTCGTAAAAACTCGATTAAAATTAGGCGACGGACGGCTGCCGGCGCTTGCCTCGAGTGCAAGATGCTGCATTTCCAGCTTAGGTAATGATAGGAGTGACGCGTTGGTCGAATTGAGACACCAGGGGCGCCATGACGGGGAAGACCAAACTTCGAGCGGCGACGCCTGCGCAGGCCGAGGCTATGGACGCAGAGCTCATAGCGGAAGCGCTGCCGGAAGGTGCATCAACTCCAGACCCCGCGCATGCGCCAGCAACGCCGTCGATGGCGCAGTTCCTCGAGATCAAGGCGGCCAATCCTGATAGTATCCTGTGGTATCGGATGGGCGACTTCTACGAGTTGTTCTTCGATGACGCTGTGATTGCGTCGGCAGCGCTCGGTATAGTGCTGACCAAGCGCGGCAAGCATCTGGGCAAAGATATTCCGATGTGCGGCGTGCCGGTGGTGCGTGCGGATGATTACCTGCAACGGTTGATCCGCAAGGGCTATCGGGTCGCCGTATGTGAGCAGCTCGAAGACCCAGCCGAAGCGCGCAAGCGTGGTTCGAAAGCCGTTGTTCGACGCGACGTCGTGCGGCTTGTCACGCCAGGAACGCTGACCGAAGATGCGCTTCTTGATTCCAAGACCCGCAATTATCTGACCGCAGCTTATGCGGCTCCCGGCGGCGGTTATGCACTCGCCTCTCTCGACATCTCGACTGGTGAGTTCGAGGTCGGCACCGCGCAAGCAGTGGACCTTGCGGGCGAGGTCGTGCGGTTGTCGCCAGGTGAAGTGATAGCCAGCGACGACGTTCTGCGTGACGTCGAATTCAAGCGCTGGCTCACTGTGATCGGCGCGGCCTCGACCCCTGTCGCGGCAGTCAGTTTCGATGCCATGAACGGCGAACGGACATTGAAGGAACGGCTCAAGGTCGTTGATCTCGGCGCATTCGGCGGCTTCTCTCGCGCTGAACTTGCCGCCATCGGCGCGCTGCTGACCTACGTCGATTTGACTCAGTTGGGGCACAAGCCGTCGCTACGTGCGCCGCGCCGCAGTGGACCAGAAGCAACGCTTGTGATCGATGCGGCGAGCCGGGCAAGTTTGGAACTCGTTCGATCGTCGTCGGGTGAAAAAGACGGCAGCTTGCTGGGCGCGATGGATATGACGGTCACCGCGTCCGGTGCCCGGGAGTTGTCGGCGCGGATCGCCAGCCCGCTGAAAAATGCCAACGCGATCAATTCCCGGCTCGATGCAGTGGGTTTGCTGGTCGAGCGCGAAAGCCTGCGAGAGCGGTTGCGCGATCAATTGCGTTTGGCGCCTGATATTGCCCGCGCGAGTTCGCGGCTGGCATTGCAGCGCGGTGGCCCGCGCGATCTCGGCGCGATTGCTCAGGGTCTCGCCTCGGCTGGCATGTGCGGTCGTCTGTTGCGTGACGAAGCGATGGGGCTGCCCGATGATTTGAGCCTTGCAGCTGGTCGCCTCGAAGCTGTGTCGCTAAAAATCGCGCTCGAACTTTCGCGGGCGCTCGTGGACGAGCCGCCTCACCTGAAACGCGATGGCGGCTTTATCCGGGAAGGCTACCGGGAGGATCTCGACAAGGCGCGTTCGCTCGGCGCCGACAGTCGTCGCGTGCTGGCGGCTCTCGAGGCGCAGTATATCGAGACGACCGGCGTGAAAACGCTGAAGGTCCGTCACAACAATATTCTTGGCTATTTCGTCGAGGTAACGCAGCTGAACGCCAAACCGCTGCAATCGCCACCACACGACGCACTGTTCCGGCACAAGCAGACGATGGCGAACGCGGTGCGTTTTACGACGCCCGAGTTGATCGAAATCGAAGGTGCGATGGCGACCGCCTCGGAGCGCGCACTCGGCATCGAACAGGAGGTGTTCGCTGAGCTGTCGCGACTGGTTCTGGCAGATGCCGCGCCATTGGGGGAAGCTGCGGCCGCGCTGGCCGAACTCGATCACTTGTGTGGGCTGGCAACGCTCGCCTGGCGGGAAAACTATGTGCGCCCCGAGATCGACGACAGCGTCGCGTTCGACATTCGTGGCGGCCGGCATCCCGTTGTTGAACAGGCGCTGAAGCGGGCGAAGAGCGGCCCATTCATCGAGAACGACTGCACGTTGGGCCGCGTTGCATCGAGCAGTACGCCAACTGGATTCGACGAACAAGGCAATGGGCGGTTGTGGCTGGTTACGGGGCCGAACATGGCCGGCAAGTCGACGTTTCTGCGACAGAACGCTCTGATCGCGTTGATGGCGCAGATGGGTTCATTCGTGCCTGCAAAAAGCGCGCGTATCGGCGTTGTCGATCGATTGTTCAGTCGCGTTGGCGCATCCGACGATCTGGCTCGCGGCCGATCGACGTTCATGGTCGAGATGGTCGAGACGGCAGCGATCCTCAACCAGGCGACGGACAAGAGCCTCGTCATTCTCGACGAGATCGGGCGTGGAACGGCGACCTTCGATGGCTTGTCGATCGCTTGGGCGACGGTTGAGCATTTGCACGAAGGCAACCGTTGCCGGGCATTGTTTGCGACCCACTTTCACGAGTTGACCCAGTTGGCCGGCAGGCTCGCGGAGATCACCAACGTCACGGTCGATGTGCGCGAATGGCAGGACGAGATCGTGTTCCTGCACAAGATCAAGCCGGGCGCTGCCGATCGCTCATACGGCATTCAAGTCGCACGCCTTGCAGGCTTGCCGAAAGCTGTCGTCAAGCGTGCCGGTGAGGTGCTGGCGCGACTGGAAAAGAACAATCGCCGCGCCGGTGCGGGTGGGTCCACATTGGAAGATCTACCGCTGTTTGCGGCACCTGTTGTGCCGCCAAAACCAGAACCGCCGCAGGCATCGGCTGTCGACACGGCGCTTGCCGCTATTCGTCCCGACGAGCTGACGCCAAAGGCAGCGTTAGAAGTGCTCTATCGGCTCAAAGAGATCGCTGGCAAGCAGACCTAGTCAACATCAGGCGACCCAAAACCGCTTGATCGCCTCACGCACGATCGCATCCCGTTGCAGCCCAACATCCTGGATTAGGTATTCTGGCTGGCCCAGTAACCGCATGAGCTGACGACGATTGTGAACGCGCTTCGCCCAAGTGAACGGCAGGGTCACTGCGATCGCGATCAGAGCCGCGATACTGCTCACTTTCTGTGTGCGTGATGTGTGAGTTATTGTCATAACACGCATTTCAATTCTCCTATCATCTGAGTTCTATAAACCGGCTAGTTGCGGGTAAATTGGACGTAAAAGATCGTTGTAACAAACGACAAATTGGCGTTATATGTGTGAGTAATTCTCACTCATTTGAGTTTGCAAAATGGCACGAAAACTCCCACCGCTGAATGCATTGGCGAGCTTTGAAGCGGCATCTCGTCACCTTAGTTTTTCGAAAGCGGCCGACGAGCTTCATGTGACGCATGGAGCGGTAAGCCGGGCCGTTCGGCATCTTGAAGAATCGCTTGGTGTCGAGTTATTCGTGCGGGCGACGCGGTCGGTCAGTTTAACTTCGACGGGTACGAAATACGCTGCGCAAGTTCGCGATATTTTGGATCAACTCGAGTCGGCGACGCTCGCGATCACGGGCCGGAACGCGACCGGAATACTCAGTATCAGCACGCTCGATTCCTTTGCCGGCAAATGGCTGGTGCCCCGCCTGTTCGGATTCAGGCGACTGCACAGTGATATCGACGTGCGGTTATCGACGTCCGAAAGGTTGGCCGATTTCGTTAGTGACGGCATAGATATCGCCATCCGATATGGTCGCGGTCAATATCCTGGATTAGAGGCCGAGCTGCTGATGCAGGAGGAGTTGTTCCCGGTTTGCAGTCCGAAACTTCTTGACGGACCGCATCCGTTGCGCGCTCCCTCGGACTTGAAATTTCACACGCTCATCCACGATGATTTCCACATCGATTGGTCGATGTGGCTGCGGGCGGCTGGCATTGCAGGTATCGATCCTCATCGCGGCCCCAGGCTCAACTCGTCAGGCCAGGCGTTGCAGGCAGCGATACTCGGTGAAGGGGTCGTGTTGGGGCGGAGCGCGCTTGTCGGCGACGACCTCGCTGCCGGTCGATTGGTGCGGCCATTCGAGTTCAAGATGCCCGCTGGCTTGGCGTATTACTTGGTCTATCCACCTCGCGCCCTGCAACGCAAAAAGGTGAAGGCGTTTCGCGATTGGTTGTTCGCCGAAATTGCACAGGAGCCGTGATCATCGGCAACGCCAGGTGACCGATAAAAGGCACGCGGCAATCGATCCAAACAGAACTACGTTCCCGCCACGAAGGTTCTTCCCGCGCTCAAACCCACTTGCACGGCCGGGCGTCCATCTTTCATTACGACCTTGAAATCTTCCGATGCGACGGCTGGTAACTCGACTTGATGGAATTCTTTCGCGCGGCCACTGCGGAATGAAAAGAATCTCAGGCGCCGCCGGTCTTGCGATGGCACCGCCAAATCCGGAACCCCATCGCCGTTGAAATCGGCGATCGCATGCAATCGGAGAAACCCCGAGCCGAGCGCGTGATTGCAAACATCATCGACGGCGAACGTTTGCACCAATTGACCATTTCTTGCGGTCCACAACTGAAGTTGCCCATTGATATGGGGGGTGCGGACCAGCGCGATCTGTAAAATGCCGTCACCATTGAAGTCGGCCGGCCCGATCGGATTCAACCACTTGAAGGGTGCACCTATGGGTGGCGTCTCGATGATGACTTTGGCATCGGCCCCAACGATGCCAACGAGTGCCAGTGCTGATCCGTGCTTCAGGTAGGAGCGAACGACGATCACCATGTCGGTGCCGTCAATGTCAACAATGCGCGGCTCGCGATCCTCGAAGACGCTATCGGCGGGGAGCGCCAGCTTGTGGGCGCGATGGCCGGCGGTGGAGATCACCAGGGAGCCCGGCTCGTGATCGGATCCAAGCGCGAAGTGCCGGTAGCGCTGCGTCGCGTCGGAGAACCAAGCGGCAATAATTTGGCGGTTGCCGCGCGCGACCTTGCCGTCTGGGATGGGTTTGTCGTGCTGCGGGCGCTTGAAACGCCCCTGCGCCGGGTCTACCGGCGGCGGCGGGTCGCGCAATTGGGCAAGCACCGGATCAAGGTTGAGCCCCGCCGCGCCTGCGACCAGACCCGTCAGAATGTTTCGTCTGGTGTGCCCACTGATTGGCATTGTTGATTGATCCGGCTCGTGCATGCGAATGTTGCAGCGCTGATATAGCTGGATTCGCAGGTTCGCGCAGGTTCGCCGTGCCTTGCGCTCGTCGGGTTGGGCGGGCAGTGTGGCGCGCAATTCGAATGTGGAGGTGCGCGTATGCGTTGCACGGTTTTGAAAACGGGAAGGCGGGCCATCCCAGCGTTTGTTGTCGCGGGTTTGATCGCGATCGGTGCCGGGCTACCTGCGATGGCTCAGGATGCCGAGACGACGCCTGCCGCAACCGGGCGCAACCAACAGCGCGGGACGGGTCAAGATGGTCAGCGTCCAGCGCAGCAGGCCGAACGCACGCTGCCTGCGGATTCGATCACTCAGCACACGTTGGAACTGCCAGGCCGCAGCTTGAAGTTCACCGCAACCGCCGGATCGATCCCGTTTCGCAACAACGACGGCAAGCTGCTCGCCGAGTTTGGCTACGTCGCCTACACTTTGGCCGGAGCCGAGGTAACGAAGCGTCCCGTGACATTCGCGTTCAATGGCGGACCCGGATCGGCATCGGCGTGGTTGCATCTCGGCGGCCTGGGCCCCTGGCGATTGCCGCTTGATGCGCCCGAGCCATCCGCGTCATCGCCACCGGTGAGCGTGCCGAACGCTGAAACGTTTCTCGATTTCACCGATCTCGTTTTCATCGACCCGATCGGTACCGGCTACAGCCGCATCGCGCGTCCACCGCAGCAACAACAGAGTTCCAGCCCGGCCGGACAAAGTCCGCCGCCGCAATCGGCTGGTCGCGATGCCGGCAATCGCGAAAGCGGTGGCAACCGGTTCTTCTGGTCGGTCAATGGCGATGTCGAATCGGTTGCTGAATTCATCCAGCTTTGGCTGAAGAAGAACAACCGGTTCACTTCGCCAAAAATGATCGTCGGTGAAAGTTACGGCGGCATCCGTGGACCGAAAGTCACATCGGCTCTGCAAACCCGTTTTGGCGTTGGCGTCAATGCACTGGTGTTGGTGTCGCCGGTGTTGGAATACGGCATTCGTGGTTCATGGCGCGGCTCGAGCCCAACGGGACTGGCGTCGGTGCTGCCGTCACTCGCTGCTTCGGCGATGGAACAGAAGGACAAGACCGTTCAGCTCAATCGCTCAATGCTGAGCGCCGCCGAGACCTACGCGCGCGCCGAGTATCTGCCCGATCTGATGCGCGGCCCGAGCGATACGGCGGCACTCGATCGAATGACCAAGCGTGTTGCGGTTCTGACCAACCTACCCGAACTGGTGGTGCGTCAGTACGGCGCGAAGATCGATAGTTTCATCTATCGGCGCGAGGCCAACCGAGTATCGGGCCGAATGGCCAGTGTATACGACAGTTCGGTGCGTACATTCGATCCGGAGCCGACGTCATATTATCCGGCCTCGAATGAAGATCCATTTACTACATCCTACGCGGCACCGATGCAGGGTGCGGTGGCGGATCTCTACAACGCCCGGCTCAAGTACAATGTCGATGCGACGTACAATCTGAGCAGCCCGAGCGCCAATCGCGAATGGGTCTATCCGAACTCACCTTACGCGATGGGTTCGGTGACCGAACTGCGGGCAGCGCTCGCGCTCGATCCGAAGTTGAAAGTGCTTGTGACGCACGGCTTCAACGATACCATCACGCCGTACTTCGGGTCGGACATGGCGTTGGCGCAGATCCCAGCGTTTGGCGGCGACACGACAAGGCTGACCCTCACCGTCTATCCTGGCGGTCACATGTTCTATAGCCGCGAGGGCTCACGCAAAGCCTTTCGCGATGATGTTCGCAAGCTCTTGGAGTGACTTCACGATATGACGATTGAGAAATCCAATGCGACCCGGCGGATGACCGGCGGTCACGCCATGGCCGAGATGTTGAAGCTTGCCGGTGCCGGCCCGATGTTCGGAATGGGCGGCTTTCAGCTGCTTCCGTTCTACGAGGCGTGCAGGTCGCTCGGACTGCAGCACGTGCTCATCAACGACGAACGCTGCGGTGCGTTCGCGGCCGACGCCTACGCCAAGGTCACCAATCGCCCCGGGGTTGCCGACGGCACGCTCGGGCCCGGCGCGACCAACCTCGTGACAGGCCTCGTCGAAAGCTACAACGCTGGCATCCCGATGATCGCGATCATTGGCGATACCAATCGCGAGCACTCCTGGAAGAATATGACCCAGGAGACGCGGCAGCTTGAAATCTTGCGTCCGGTTGTCAAGGAAGTCATTCGCGTCGAAATCATAAAGCGTATTCCAGAGCACTTCCGCCGGGCTTTCGCCGTTGCAACGAGTGGCCGTCCGGGACCGGTGCTGATCGACGTGCCGGAGGATATCGCGCATGCCGAGTTCGACTTCGACGCGGCCGATTTCTGGATGGAGCCGGGCACGTTGAAGGCGCAGGCGCGGCGCACCCGTCCCGATCCGACGGATTTGACGCGCGCAGCGGGCTTGCTCGCCGGTGCCAAGCGCCCGTTGATCCTAGCGGGCGGCGGCATCCACATTTCGGAAGCCTATCAGGCGTTGCTCGATTTCTCCCGCGCGCAAGGCATTCCCGTTGCCCACACGATGAGCGGCAAGGGCGCGATCGCCTGCTCCGATCCGCTCTCAGCCGGGCTGTTCGGGCGCTACGATCGGATCGCCAACGGCTTGATGGCGGAAAGCGATTGCCTGCTTGTGTTGGGCTGCAAGCTCGGCGAGATCGCGACTAAGCGATTCTCGTTGATGACGCCGGGCAAACCGGTGATTCACGTCGATATCGTGCCGGAGGAGATCGGTCGCACCACGCGTACGGAAGTCGCGTTGGCAGGTGACGCTCGTCTGACGCTCAACGACCTCACGAGCGAATTGTCCGATGGCGGTAAACGTGCCAAGTCGCGCGCTGATTATCTGGCCGAGGTGCCGGTGAAAATGTCGGCTTGGCGCGCTAGTGCCGCCGACCGGCTGGAGTCCAAGGAGACCCCAATCAACGTTGGTCGATTGATGGGCGAACTTAATAAAAGTATGCCGGCTGACGGCGTGCTGGTCGCCGACGGAGGGTTCGCTGCGCACTGGGGTGGCTTGATGTTCGACACCAAAGCCGCCGGTCGACACTTTTTGCCCGATCGCGGTTTCGCTTCGATCGGCTACGGCGTGCCAGGTGGCATCGGTGCGCAAATTGGCGCCGGCAAAAAGCGCCGTGTTGTTTCTTTGACGGGTGATGGCGGCTTCAACATGAGCATCGGCGAACTTGAAACAGCCAGGCGCGTGGGTGCCAACTTTGTGACGATCATTTTCAACAATGCAGCGTCGGGCTATGTGAAGGCGCTGCAACACGCTGTGTACGGGCCCGGCAATTACCAGTCTTCGGATCTGAGCGATCTCAATTATGCTGAGATCGTCAAAGGCTTTGGCTGTCACGGCATTCGCGTCACCGATCCGGAGAAGCTATCGACGGCGCTGGCCGAAGGGCTTGCCAATACATCTAGTCCTACCGTCATAGACTGCGTCGTCACACGTGATCCAGCCAAGATGCTGCCGGCTGCTGACAATCGTACGCTGAAGGTGCAAAAGGGCGATCGGCCGGTTTAGTTGAGTTTTGGTTGCGCCTTCCGACTCCCCTGCCGGGGAGCCGACCGGAGGGCGCGGTAAGTACAAAGAAAAGTCTAGGGAGAGAGACCATGAAGTTCAAAATTGCGGCACTTGCTGCAGCGCTGCTACTGACCAACGTGCCTGCGCGCGCCGAGGTGTCCGAAGTCATTTTATCCCAGCAGTTCGGCATCATTTTCACGCCGCTGATGGTGATGGAAAGCCAGAAGTTGGTTGAAAAGCATGCCGCCGCCAAAGGCATGCCGGATCTGAAGGTTACGTGGACCCGCCTTGCCGGACCCGCTGTGATGGTCGACGCTATGCTATCGGGCTCGTTGCATTTTTCTTCGCAAGGCGTGCCGTCGATGATGCTGATGTGGGACCGTACCAAGGGCAACATCGGCGTGCGAGCGGTGTCGTCGATCAACGATAGTCCGATCTTTCTCAACACACGAAATCCCAATCTCAAGTCGCTGAAGGATTTCACCGACAAGGATAAGATCGCTATTCCATCGATCAAGGTATCGAGCCAGGCGATTTATCTGCAAATGGCCGCCGAGAAGATATTCGGGCCAGGCAAGCATACGCAGCTTGACAGCAATACGGTAGCGCTCGGTCATCCCGATGCTCTGTCGGCGGTGATGAACCCGCAAGGCGAACTACAGACGCACTTTGCAACGTCACCGTTCCATGAAATCGAGATGAAGAATGGCTTCAAGACGATCCTGTCGTCCTATGAAGCGATCGGCGGACAAAGCACCATTCTGACGTTTGTTACGACGGAGAAGTTCCGTGCCGAAAATCCAAAGGTCTATGAGATTGTCAAGGGTGCGTTCGACGAGGCGATGGACTTCACCAACGCTGATCTGAAGCGTGCCGCCACCATCTACATTGAGGTGTCGAAGGACAAGAAAAGCTCGGTCGAGGAACTGCTGGCGGTGATGACGCAACCAGGATTCGCGTTCTCGAAAGCACCACGTACAATTGGGGCGTTTGGCGATTTCATGCATCGCACCGGCATGATCAAAAACAAGCCGGCGTCATGGAAAGACATGTTCTTCCCCGAAGCGCACGGCCTGGATGGGAACTGAAATGCTGCGTTTGGGATGTGGAGCGGGGTTTTCGTCGGACCGGTTGGAGCCGGCGATCGATCTCGCGCGCGACGGCCGTCTCGACTATCTCGTGTTCGAGACCATTGGGGAGCGCACATTGGCGTTCGGTCATCGGGATCGCAAGCTAGACCCTAAACGCGGCTACAATCCGCAATTGGCGGCGCGCATGCGGGGCGTCCTTGCGCATTGCCGTGTGAACAAAACGCGCATCGTCACCAACATGGGAGTGGCGAACGTCGCCGCCGCCGCCGAGGTGACGATCGCAATTGCCCGCGAGCTGGGCC
>JANLPY010000156.1:0-50849 GCA_031367505.1 Hyphomicrobiaceae bacterium
GCCTTTTCGGCGACCGTAACCCAACATCTTCGACCACCCGAGGAATGTTGGGTTACGCCGTCCAAGTGGACCGCTAACCCAACCTACGGCTGCGGCGCGATATCCCCGGAGCTCAACTCCCACATCCGCGTTCCCGGACGCCGGTCCGTGGCCGGCTGTCCGGCAACTTTACGTGTCGATGTTGCGCTGCGCGTGCCTCACCCAATGAGGTAACGATCCCGGATAAGCCCGCCAGCGCGGTCTTTCCGGGAAGGCGTGGGGTGGGGGTGGTGGGTCTGGGAGCGGGGACAGTTGCCGATCCGAAGAATATTAAATGATTAGAAGATGTTAGCGCAAGTCGGCAACTGTCCCCGTAGATCGGCCGATATTCCCCTGCCAATCCACTACTTAATAAAACTGGTATCCATCACATCCTCGATCTTGGGCATTGCTTTGATAACCCCAATTTCCAGCAACAACTCGCCGGCTTCCTTGGAGAAGGCTTGTAACTCGCCGGCGAAGAACTTCTGATTGGCGGCCTTGTCCTGCCAGCGCAGATACTTCGACGACGCCGCGAACTGCTCGCCCGATTGCTTGACGTCGGCACCCATGATCTCGTTCGACTTGGCCGGCTCTTTGGCAATCATCTCGATCGCTTCGAAGTAACTGTCGGCCAGCGCCTTCGCGGCCTTGGGGTTCTCGCTCAAGAACTTCGGCGTGCAGCCGAAGGTGTCCATGATCATCGGATAGTCGAGCGTCGTCGCGATGATCTTGCCTTTGTCGGGAGCGGCGCGCACCGTTGACAGATAGGGCTCATAAGTCATCGCCACGTCGTTCTGGCCCGCCACGAACGCTTGCGCAGCGGCAGCCGGCTCCATGTTGACGACCGTCACGTCCTTCACCGACAACCCGTTCTTCTTCAGCATCCAGGCGAGCGTGAAATACGGCGCGGTGCCAGGGGCCGATGCCGCAACCGTCTTGCCCTTCAGATCCTTGATCGCTGCCACCTCGTTGCGCACCGCCATGCCGTCGGCACCATACGACTTGTCGAGCTGGAAGATCTGCTTGGTCGCAACGCCGCTGGCATTCCACACCAACCAGGTCTCGACCGTCGTTGCCGCGCATTGCACATCGCCCGAGGCAATCGCCAAGTGACGATCCTTTTGCGGAATTTTCTTCAATGAGACGTCGAGGCCATTCTTCTTGAAGATCCCGGCTTCCTTAGCGAGCGTTAGCGGCGCAAAGCCGGTCCAGCCCGACAGGCCAATCGCGACCTTGGTTTCCTGGGCCGAGGCCGGCGATAACGCGGCGAGGGCAGTGAACGTTGCGGCGGCGAGGATGCGATACATGAGGGATGCCTCTGTTGGACTGCGACAAGCGAAGGGGCAATGTTACGAGACCGGTGTTGCGCTGGCCAGTAGGTATCGGCACATCATTCGGCGGTTGGAAGAACATCCAGACGGTTGGCTTCAAGATGTTGCATACATTGCCGCGACGATCGCAAACACGCTCTGGCATTGACCGCGCGGCCGGCACTGTGATCATCTGTCTCATGCTTAGCCGCTGAAAATGACCAAGGAAGTGCCAATCTGATGCGACAGTGCCGCCGGCACATCGTGACCCCGTGGTTGCACATCAAGGATCGCCGGTATGAGTAACGCTGAACCTGGCGGCACGCCCGTCGTTGAGCCACAACCTGACGGTGAGGTCACGGATGTCACGCTGCGATCGCTAAAGGTGCGCATCCGCCAGCAGGAGATACTCGCCGAGCTCGGAGTAACGGCGCTGCAGGGTGCAACCTTCAGTGAGCTTTTGTCGGAAACCGCGCGGCTGACGGCTGAAGGTTTAGAAACGGAATTTTGCAAAGTCCTTGAGTTTATTGCGACCGAGAACCGGTTACTCGTCCGCGCCGGTGTCGGGTGGAATGCCGGCATTATCGGTGTTGCAAGCGTCGGTGCTGATTTGGATTCGCCGGCAGGGTTTGCCTTGCGTACCGGTAAACCAGTCATCTCGAACCATCTCGAAAACGAACAGCGCTTTCGCACACCTGAGATATTGCAGCGGCATGGCATTCGCCGCGCGATGAATGTAATTCTGCAAGGCGACGGGAAGCCGTTTGGAGTGCTAGAGGTCGATAGCCGCTCGGCGGACGAGTTCATCGAGCATGATCTCTCCTTCCTGCAAGGAGCGGCCAACATCCTAGGGATGGCGATCGAACGCGACCGGCATGAGCGCAGCCTTAAAACGGCGCTGGAGCGGCAACAGTATCTGCTCAAGGAGACCAATCACCGCGTCAAGAACAGTCTGTCGATCGTCGCCAGCATGCTGAACTTGCAAGGTCGCGATGTCGACAACAAGGAACTCACCGGACATTTGAACGAGGCTTCGGCGCGCGTTACGGCGATCGCCCGCGCGCACGACCAGCTCTATCACCGGCACAACGTCGAAGTGCTCGATATCGGAAAGTATATCCTCGCGATTTCCAAAGATCTGGATGCGAGCGTCTCCAACTGCAAGATCGAGACCACCATTGAAGAGGGCATCGAAATCGCGACTGACCGGGCCATCTCGACCGCCTTGATCGTGAATGAGCTGATCACGAATGCCGCCAAGTACGCCTATAAAGACGGCGCTGAAGGCAAAGTCATTATACGAATTGCGCGAACCGGCAAGAATGACTTCGCGATTTGCGTGCGTGATGAAGGCAGCGGCTTGGCGCCCGGCTTCGACATTCACAAAGCCAAGGGTCTAGGCATGCGGATCATCAGCTCGTTTGCGAAGCAGTTGAACGCCAACGTCAAGATTCATCGGCGCGATCCGGGCACCGAGTTCGAGCTGATCATTCCGCTGAAGCAGTGATAATTCCGCAAGCAACCTACAAGTACCCCTCCCCCATGCGCCCCCTAGAGCCTGTTTCATCTACCCTGCGCACCGCTTACGGCCTCGCCTTCTTCGCGGCCTTTGTGGGGTTGTGGAGTTTGGCGACGTTCGGCGGGTACGTGTCGAAGACGTTCCTCGCCAACCCGGTCACCATGCTGCACGAGGGCTGGTTGCTGCTGACCAAGTACGGCTTCCTGTACGATATCGGCATCACCATTTGGCGCGTGGTCGGCGGCTTCGTGCTGGCGGCCATCGTCGCCGTGCCGATCGGCATTGCGATGGGCGCTTACAAGCCGGTGGAGGCAGCACTCGAACCGTTCGTATCATTCGCGCGCTACCTGCCGGCGTCGGCCTTTATCCCGCTGCTGATCTTGTGGGCAGGCATCGGTGAACTGCAAAAGCTGCTGGTCATTTTTATCGGCTCGGTGTTCCAGATCATCCTGATGGTCGCCGTCGCCGTTGGCGGCACGCGGCGCGATTTAGTGGAGGCGGCCTACACGCTCGGCGCGACCGACCACGGCGTGATCCGGCGTGTGCTGATGCCATCGTCGGCACCGGCCATCGCCGAGATACTGCGACTGGTACTGGGTTGGGCGTGGACCTACGTCATCGTCGCCGAGCTAATCGGGTCGTCGGCCGGCATCGGCCACATGATCACGGATAGCCAAGCGCTGCTCAATACCGGACAAATCATCTTCGGCATTATCGTCATCGGGTTGATCGGGTTGCTGTCGGACTTCTTCTTCAAGGAATTGAACCGGCGGCTTTACCCCTGGTCGCTCGCATGAGCCAACTGAGTATCCGGCAAGTGACGCGGGTTTTCCCAGCTGCGAGCGCCGGCGGATCGCCGACCCGCGCGTTGGAGCCGACCGATCTCGATATCGCGCACAACGATTTCGTGACGATCCTCGGGCCATCGGGCTGCGGGAAATCGACGCTGTTGCGCATCGTCGCCGGGCTCGATCGGCCGAGTGCGGGCGAAGTGCTGCTCGACGGTGTGGCGGTCGCAGGGCCAGGCCCGGATCGCGGCATGGTATTCCAGTCGTACACATTGTTCCCGTGGCTGACGGTGGCGCAGAACATCGGCTTTGGCTTGCGCGAGAAGGGCATGGCGGAGCGGCAGGCGGCGGACATCGTCGCCGGCTACATCGAGCGCGTCGGCTTGCGCGGTTTCGAGAACCACTGGCCCAAGCAGTTATCCGGCGGGATGCAGCAGCGCACCGCGATCGCCCGTGCCCTCGCCAACGATCCGAAGATCCTGCTACTCGACGAGCCATTCGGCGCGCTCGACAATCAGACGCGCTCGTTGATGCAGGAAATGCTGCTTGGCATCTGGGAGCGCGAACGCAAGACCGTGCTGTTTGTCACGCACGACATCGAGGAAGCTATTTTCATGGGCTCCCGCGTGGTGGTGATGACGGCGAGGCCAGGTCGCATCAAGGCCGATATCGCGATCGATCTGCCGCATCCAAGGCCGTACACGCTGAAGACCGCGCCGGAATTCGTCGCCCTCAAGCAACGCCTGGTCGATGAAATCCGCGTCGAAGCGCTGAAGGTTGCCAGTGCGGAATGATCGGCGGCGGCAATGACTTGTTTTCAAATTTACGACCGCAAGCGCGGGGATTGATCGAGGGCGCGGAGCGAACCTCGATCAATCCCTCATTTTTCGTCATGGCCGCGGGGGCGGCCATGACGAGAGAGAGAGAGTGAATACCCAGCAATCGCCGCTTTGCAGCTTCCGTGGCTGTCGTGTAGGAGATCACCACAGGAATAGGATGCTCTCGGGAAAGCTCGAACGATGCGCAATGGGGATGGCTTGGTGACGGTGTTCGGCGGATCGGGCTTCGTCGGGCGGCACACGGTGCGTGCCTTGGCGAAAGCGGGATGGCGTGTGCGCGCGGCGGTGCGGCGACCTGATCTCGCCGGACATCTGCAGCCGATGGGTACGGTTGGCCAGATCCATGCGGTGCAGGCGAACTTGCGTTATCCGGAGTCGGTTGCGGCCGCCTGTGCCGGTGCCGACGTCGTGATCAATCTCGTGGGCGTGTTGGTATCCAGCGGCAAGCAGAGCTTCGACGCGGTGCACGTAGCCGGCGCGCGCGCCGTCGCCAAAGCCGCGCGTGAAGCCGGCGTTACGCGCGTCATTCATATCTCAGCCATCGGCGCCGGCCGCAAATCTGCCTCAACCTATGCCCGCTCCAAGGCCGAGGGCGAGGCTGGCGTGCTGGAGGAATTCCCCGATGCCATTATCATGCGTCCATCGATCGTGTTCGGACCGGAAGATGATTTCTTCAATCGGTTCGGCGCGATGGCGCGCATGTCGCCATTGCTACCGCTGATCGGAGGCGGCAAAACGAAGTTCCAGCCGGTGTTTGCAGGTGATTTGGCAACCGCGATCGCGCAAGCCGCAGCGGGCCAAGGCGAGGCGGGCAAGATTTATGAGATTGGCGGGCCAGAAATACTGTCGTTCAAGCAGCTGCTCGATAAGACGCAAGAGTGGACCGAACGACGTCGCCGCTATTTGCGACTGCCATTCTGGCTGGCGAAACTGCAAGCGATGGTGATGACACCGCTGCCGAATGCGCTGCGCCCGATCACGCTCGATCAGGTGCGATCGCTGCAGGCGGACAACGTTGTCAGCGATTCAGCGAAACGCGATGGCCGCACGCTCGCCGCTTTCGGCATCACGACGCCGCATGCGGCCGGCTCCATTGTTCCAGCCTACCTGGAGCGGTTTCGCGCACGCGGACAGTACTCCCACTATCGCGGCTGAGCGGGCGCACAAAATCAAACGCCCCAGCCGTTCGGCCAGGGCGTTCTTTAATCAATCTTTAGCGACGAATACGACCCGTTTAGTGCAGGCTCTCGACGTGAAGCTTGTCACCCATCGCGTGCCCGATCGCCGCTTGGCGGCTGTCGGTGAGCGCTAGCGGTGTGCCATCTGCGGCATGCAACGCATACAGGCTGATACCTTTCGGCAGGCCCTTTACTGCGGGATACATCCGGTTAGCTTCGTCCGAGCTCAGCATTTTGATATAGGCGACCTTGCCACCACCGAGCTTAGCAAGTTCAATAGCGCTGATCCGCGACGCGGCAAGCCGGCGTTTGCTGACAGACTTCGAACTTCTAGTGCGCTTCTGCTCTACCATGACGCAAACCTCCTTTTCAGAGTTCCAGCACGTCATGCGCCATCTTGAATTATCGCCGCGTCATGCGGCTAAACCAAGACAGAACCATGGTCGTGTGATTCGTCGCTATTTACTACTGTTAAGCAAGCCTAGACTTTGGGCTTAGCCTGCCCAATAAGTATACGCCGTGTGAGGCGTTCGGGTTCATGACGGATTAGATCGATCGTCAATAAACCGTTATCGAGGTCGGCCTGCATAACCTCGATTCCTTCGGCCAATACGAAGGTTTTCTGGAATTGGCGCGCAGCGATTCCACGATACAAATATTCGTGACCCTTGTCGTCTTGCTGGCGGCCACGAACCATCAGCTGACTGTCTTCTTCGGTGATTTCAAGCTGCTCGCGTGTGAAACCTGCAACTGCCAGGGTAATACGCAGGCGTTCAGGCCTGCCGTTGAGCTGAGCTAGCCGTTCGATATTATAGGGAGGGTAGGCATCGCCAGAACCCTTACCGGCCCGGTCGATCAGCCGCTCGATCTCTTCGAAGCCCAACATCATTGGGCTCGAAAGCATGGAAATACGCGTCATAGCTTTGGCCCTTATGTTAAGCGACCGGCACTTCTAAATCGTCGGAACCCTTGCGGCGCTCCTGCAAGCCAACCCCGGAATGGGCGCTGGCTTTCCTTGCATAGCCACGATATGGGGCTAGCGCTACCGCTTTCAAGATGCACTGGCGGGTGCGGGCGCCACAATGCGCATAATACTTGTTCCAACTTGAGCACAGATGCCGTGAGCCCGGAAATCATCCTGATCCTCGCGGGTGCGCTGCTCGGCGGCTTCGTCAATGGTTTGTCCGGTTTCGGCACGACGCTGGTCGCGTTGCCGTTCTGGCTACATGCGGTATCGCCGATCGTTGCAGCACAACTTGGAGCGGCCGGCGGAATTGTCGGGCACATTCAAGCGCTGCCGTCGATCTGGCCACTAGTGACGTGGCGGACGGTACGGCCCTACATCCTCGCCGGCCTGATTGGCGTGCCGATCGGAACGACGCTTCTGCCGCTGCTCGATCCGCGACTGTTCAAGTTGGCGGTCGGTTGCGTGATTGTACTTTTTTGCATCTTCCAGCTCGCGGGCAAGGATCGGTTGCGCGTAACGGGAGGCGGGCAGGTTGCGGATGCAGCTATCGGCTTCATCGGTGGCTTCTTGGGCGGGCTTGCGGGAATGTCCGGCCCTGTGCCGACGATGTGGGCATCGTTGCGCGGCCTTGCGAAGGTGGAAAAGCGGGTCTTATTCCTCATGTTCAACGGTACGATCTTGAGCGCCATGCTCGTCGCATCCGCGATGCAGGGCCTGCTCAGTTGGGACTTTGGCCGCGCGCTGCTGATTTCGATTCCAGCATCCCTCATTGGCGCCAACCTCGGCACATGGGCCTACCACCGGTTGGATGCCAAGCGCTATAATCACCTCGTGCTGACGCTGCTGTTGTTGTCCGGCATCAGTTTGCTCTGGGGCAATCTATAAACCGGGCTCAACGTCACAATCCTGCGCCGTTCGATTGCGATAGGGCAAGCCCCACGTCAATCAAACAGGAACCAGCGCACTCATGTCAGTTTCGAGCGTCTCAGCGAAAATTGTTGTTCTGAGCTTGGCCGGCTTTTTGGCCGCCACTCCAATCGTTGCCCAGGAGAAAAAGCCAGAGACGGCCGGCACGTCAATTCCAGTCGAGGAGCTGACGCCCGAGGAGAAATTGGAGCGTGAAGCACGCAAGGAATGCAAGGTCGCGATCTGCGCGATCTTCCACAATCGAAAGGCGACAGGCCCCGACGTTTCGTGCAGCGTGCTGAAAACGTGGCGCAAGGAACAACTCGATAAAATGGTGTCGAAGGCGAAGGTTTCCTGGCCGTGGGGAGCGGTCAAATGCGTCGCAGACGTCAAGCTCAAGCGCGCCGATATCATAAAGGCGATGACCGAGCCGAAGTTCGAAATGAGCCTCGATAAGCATCAGGTGAAATGCGAGGTTGCTCGCGACAAGGAAGCCAAGGCCGACATTAACTTCGACTTCTCACCAAAGGTGAGTTTCGAGAAGGGTAAGGCGGTCAAGTCGTCGCTCAACTGGGGCAAGATCGAAGCACCGACCCTGGTCAAGGGTGCAATGTGGACGGCCACCGCGACCGACAATACCTTCAACGTGCTGCAATCGACGATTGTCGAAGACATCAACGACTTCGTCGACAAGAAGTGCATGGAAGTAAAGGACGATTGGGCCGGGAAGTAGCGCGGCAATCGGGGCGGCAGGCTATGCGCTGCCCCGTTCCGGCCGAGCGCAATGAGGAACCAATCCCAGCGTCGAACGTAATCGCCCCAGTGTTCTCGCAGGATCGGAGTGAAGTGCATGATGACGCGTGTAATGATATGCGAAGACGATCCGCTTCAATCCATTGATCTCGCAGCGGCAGTGGAAGACGCCGGCGGAGAGGTTTGCGGTTGTTTTCGAACCAGTGCGGAAGCGCTCACAGCGGCAAAGAAGCTATTGCCCGACGTCGCACTCGTGGATCTGACACTGGCAGACGGTGAAACGGGCGTCGAATTAGCGCTTGAGCTATCGAAATCGGGCTGCCGCATTATCGTATTGAGCGGCAATTCGTCGTCACACCCAAATCTCGGGCGGATTGCGCACTCGTTTATTTCAAAGCCGTTTCAACGCGACATCATCGGCGAGCTTATGCGCCCGCGTACCGTAGCTGCCGGGTGAGATACCGGCTTGGGCGCACGTCTATGCCGCGAGCGGCGTGCCGTCCGCGATCGTTTTCAACTCGTGAATAGCGGTTTCCAACTTGCTTGTAAGAGCGGTGATTGTGTCCTTACCCACCGCTAAACTTTCCGTAACGATCGGCGTACCAAAGCTCAGCCGGACGCGTGGACGATCCATCAAATGGGCCATCTGCATTCCGGTGGGGCCTTCGTAGAAGGCCGGAACGAGAGGCACACGCGCTTGCAGTGCCATCGTTGCCGCGCCGCGTTTGAATACCGACATCTGGCTATTGCGCGATCCGCTGGGAAAGATCAGGAGCACCTCGCCTTGTTTCAGCGCATCGACTGCCGCTTTAATCGAGCTGGGCGTGGGATCCGCACGATCGACAGATATTGAGCCTGCCTGCTCCATCACCCACTTCGAAATCGGCGATGCGAACAGTTCCCGCTTCGCCATGTGCCGGATCAGCCGTGGATGGACGGCATAGGCGATCCACAACCCGTCGGCCCATCCGACGTGATTACACGCGATGATCGCACCGGTGCCGCCGGGACGCAGCAGGTCAGGTTGATTGACAATCTCGGCGCGGCCGACACGGCCGATCAGCATCTTGAGACCAGGCGCGACAATTTTTAGGATGTTCATGCAATCGAGCATAGCACTTCGACAGCACTGGCAGTTGTTCTAAATTCTGAATTGACTGGCGCATCGCGAAAAACTCTATCCTTGATAACTCTGGCTGCATAACTCTAGCTGCGCTGGCGCACTCTGCCGCCAATCAATCGAAGGACGAAACGTATGCGGCTCGCAGGCAAGACAGCGATCATCGTCGGCGCCGGGCAAAGTCCCGGTAGCGGAATAGGCAATGGCCGGGCGACCGCGATGTTGTTCGCACGCAACGGTGCCGATGTGATGTGCGTCGATCGGACGATCGAAGCCGCCGATGAGACCGCGCAACTGATCAATGCTGAAGGGCATAAGGCGACTGCATATGCGGCCGACGTCGCGCGCGAAGCCGACATGGCGGCAATGGTGACGGCCGCCCACAAGCACTGGGGACACATCGACATTCTGCACTACAATGTCGGCGTCAGCCTGGGCGGCGGCGACAAGTCTCCGCTGGAAATCACCGAAGCCGCCTTCGACAACGTCACGACGATCAACCTGCGCGGCTTCGTGATGGCCTGCAAGCATGTCTTGCCGATCATGCGCGACCAGCGCTCGGGGGTGATCCTGTCGATCTCGTCGGTGGCCGCACTTTCGAGCACCTATCCGACCGTCGCTTACAAGACGACCAAGGCCGCGATGATCGCCTACACCGAGCAGATCGCTCGGCATTACGCCGAGTTCGGCGTGCGCGCCAACGTCATTCTGCCTGGCCTGATGGATACACCGATGGCGGTCGACACCCGCGCGCGGGAATGGGGCAAACCGCGCGCCGAGATCGAAGCGATCCGCAATGCGAAAGTGCCGTTGCGCCGCAAGATGGGCACCGCCTGGGATGTCGCCTACGCCGCACTGTATCTGGCGTCCGACGAAGCCAATTTCGTTACCGGCGTCGCACTACCGGTCGATGGCGGCGCACTGCTGCGGTCCGCGGATTGAGGGGGAAGCCAACCGCAAATATTGACAATTCCGCTGAAAATCCGCATTGTTTCAAGCATGATCAATTCGGCTCAACTCCTCCGACGTACAGGCGCTAGGTTGCTTCCGCGACTGCGATGAGGATTTGCGCCCAAGTCCCACCCGCAGGCCGCGCTCATGCGCGGCTTTTTTAGTTTTGATCTCTGCTTATGGATCCGATCAATGTCAGCTCCCATCGCCAAGTCCGCGGCCACTAAAGTTGCAGCTCTAGCCCCCGTTGTTCCGGGCTCACCTCATGTGATGCCGACCTACGGCCGCCAGGATCTCGTATTCGAAAAAGGCGAGGGCGTCTGGCTCACCGCCACCAACGGCGACCGCTATATGGATTTCGCCAGCGGCATTGCCGTCAACTCATTGGGTCACGCGCACCCGCATCTGGTCGCGGCTCTGACCAAGCAAGCGCAAGCGTTGTGGCACACATCGAACCTCTACCGGGTTGCTGGCCAGGAAACGCTTGCCGACCGGTTGTGTGCGAATACGTTCGCCGACAAAGTGTTCTTCTGCAATTCCGGCGCCGAGGCGTGCGAGGGCGCGATCAAGGTTGCCCGGCGCTATCACCACGTATCCGGCAACCCTGAGAAGAACCGCATCATAACCTTCAAGGGTGCCTTCCACGGCCGCACGCTGGCGACCCTGGCGGCAGCCGGTAACGAGAAATACATGGATGGCTTCGGCCCCGATATGCCGGGTTTCGACTGCCTCCCCTTCGGCGATCACGAGGCGTTGCACAAGGCGATCGGCCCCGCGACGGCGGCTATCATGGTCGAGCCGATCCAGGGCGAGGGTGGCATCCGCGTGGTCCCCAACCAGTGCCTTGTTGGCCTGCGCGAGCTTTGCGACAAGCACGGACTGCTGCTGATCCTCGATGAAGTGCAGTGTGGCGTCGGGCGCACCGGCAAATTGTTCGCTTATGAAGGCGCCGGCATCACACCGGATATCATGGCAATCGCCAAGGGCATTGGCGGCGGCTTCCCGGTCGGCGCGTTCATGGCCACGGCAGAAGCTGCCAAGGGAATGGTGCCGGGAACACACGGCTCGACGTTCGGTGGCAATCCGTTGGCGATGGCGGTCGGCAACGCTGTGCTCGACGTGATCCTGGAGCCGGGTTTCCTCGAAGCCGTGCAGCACAAGGCGCTCCATCTGAAACAGTCGCTCGCCCGCATCCAGGACGAGAACCCAGGCGTGGTTGAAGAAATCCGCGGCAACGGATTGCTGATGGGCGTGCGCTTCAACGCGAAAGTGCCGGCAGGAGACGTTGTCAAAGCGTGCGCTGCCGAGAAGTTCCTGACCGTCGGGGCTGGCGACAACGTGGTGCGCATCATTCCGCCGCTCAACGTCACCGAAGCGGAAATGAGCGACGCGGTAAACCGCTTGGGCCGTGCGATCAAAGCTGCCGCAAAAACCGCGGCCTGATACTTCCCTATCCCTTGTCTTGGAGTTAGCTCGACTGCCATGAAGCTCACGTCCTCAAAGCCACGTCATTTCATCGATATCGAAGCGATCGATGCAACCACACTGCGCCAGATCGTCGATAATGCGCACGCGATGAAACGCTCAGGCAAGCGCGTCCCGAAGCATCTCGCGCCGCCGGACATCGAAGACCAGATCTTGCTCATGATCTTCGAGAAGCCCTCGACGCGCACGCGCGTATCGTTCGACGTTGCGATGCGCCAGCTTGGTGGCCAGACCATCGCGCTCAATCACGCCGATCTTCAAACCGGGCGTGGCGAAAGCGCGTCCGACACGGCGAAAGTGCTTTCGCGCTACGGCGACGCGATCATGATCCGCGCGCATAGCCACGACCGGATCATGGAGCTGGCCGACAACGCGACGGTGCCTGTCATCAATGGCCTCACCGACCGCAGTCATCCGTGCCAGATCATCGCCGATATCATGACGTTTGAGGAGCGCTCGGGCAACATCAAGGGCCGCAAGATCGCCTGGGTGGGTGATGGCAACAACGTCGCGGTATCATGGATGCAGGCGGCCGCCCGGTTCGGTTTCGAGCTTCGCATTGCCTGTCCCGCGCAATTAAAGCCGGAACGCGATGTAATCGACTGGGTTACCAAAGAAGGCGGGAAAGTCATCATCAGCGACGACCCTGCCGAGGCCGTGAAGGGTGCTGACTGCGTCGTGACCGACACGTGGGTCTCCATGGGCCAATCGGACGAGACACGCCGCAAGCAGTTGTTGAGTCCCTATGCCGTCGACAAGGATTTAATGAATCGCGCCGCTAAAGATGCAATCTTCATGCACTGCCTGCCCGCCTATCGCGGGCACGAGGTGTCAGCCGAAGTGATCGATGGGCCGCAGTCCGTCGTGTTCGACGAAGCAGAGAACCGTCTGCACGCGCAAAAGGCGATCCTCGCCTGGTGTCTCGGTGCGTAAGTTGGGCTGCATAAACGAGTAGAGTTGAAATGCCGAAACTGCCACTCAACCTGACGGAGAGCATTGTCGCGATCTCCGATGATCTGGTGTTGCCGTTCCGAACAGGCCAATCTGGTGTGTCGGGACGTCTGGTTCGGCTTGGTCCAGTCGTCGACGAAATTTTAGGCCGGCACGATTATCCCGAACCGGTCAGCGTCGCGCTTGGTCAAGCGATCGCGCTGACGACGTTGCTCGGCACCGCGCTCAAATTTACCGGCAAACTGATCCTGCAGACCAAAACCGACGGGCCGCTTGGCTTCCTCGTCGCAGACTTCGAAGCGCCGGGCCGCTTGCGCGGTTACGCGGCATTCGATGCCGAACGTGCAGGCGAGATCGAGCCGCAGAACCAAGGCGCGCTGCTCGGCACCGGTCACATGGCGATGACGATCGATCCCGGCGGGCATTTGGATCGCTATCAGGGCATCGTCGCGATGGAGGGCAAGCCTCTCACGGTCGCGGCGCAAACGTATTTCCGGCAGTCGGAGCAATTGCCGACATTCATCCGGCTGGCGGTTGCGCGCCACTACATCGCGGCCGAGAAAAAGTGGGCGTGGCGTGCCGGTGGCCTGATGCTGCAATACGTTTCGTCAGAGGGTGGCATCCAGCAATTGCCGGCACCGGAGGATGAAGAACGCGGCCTGCTGGCCGGCGAGGATACCGACGATTGGCAGCGCACCGTCATACTCGCGCAAACGGTCCAGGACCACGAATTGCTCGATCCGATGCTAGCGCCGGATCGGCTCCTCTATCGCCTGTTCCATGAAGAGAGCGTGCGCGCGCACGATGCCGTGCCGTTAACCGGTTACTGCCAGTGCTCGGCGGAACGCGTCGAGACCCTGCTCAAAAGCTTTGGCCCCGGCGAGTTGGCCGATATGCGCGAAGAAGATGGTACGGTCGCGGTCACCTGCGAATTCTGCCGCAGCACGTACCGGTTCACGGATGCTCAATTGCGATGAGGACTGACTTCGATGGCAAGCGATAAGCGCGTTCTCAACTCGATCGAGACGGCAGATGGCGGAAGATGCGTCGATCTGTTCGTCAGGATCGACGGCAGCCACGGATTCGAAGAATATCGCCGCGATGTGGAAGATGCCCGCGGTTGGTTCCCAATCGGTCACCACGCGGCCCGGGAATTTGCGACCGAGGCAGAAGCCCGCGCGGCAGCACTTAAAAGCGTGCCGTGGCTGACAGACCGGCTTGCGATTACCGCAACCCATCCACGCCCTTGATCTCTTTCGTGGTCAGGCCACCGATGCGGGGGGCGGGGCGGCCGCTGTCAGTGACGACAATTGCGACCACGATCTCGCCAGCGCGCGGGGCGTCGGCGACGCGCGCTTCCATGGCATCGAAGTGGCTGCGCACGTAGGCTGCATCCTTGTGGCCGAGCGGCACGTCGATAGCGGCTCCCATGCCTCCCATCTTCTTGGCGGAGGGAATAAGCGCCGCGCCCTTCTCCAACACTGCGCGAACAGGTGTGCCCATCTTGGGATGCAGAACCGCAGCGGCGTGTTCCAACTCGCCCGCCTCGCCGACGATCGCAGCCTTGCCGTAGCTCTCAGCCTGATTACCCGCGATGCCGAGCGCTGCGACGGCGCGCTTGGTCAATAGTTCTCCGAGTTCAACGCCGATCTCGATCAACTCATTGAGGTCGGCGACGTGCCGGCCAGCAAACGGATTGGCGATGACCGCAATGGCAGCCGCCTTGCGGGTTACGGGCGTAACGCTTTGCCCACCTTCGCGATGCGTTTCCTCGACGGTGACGACAATCTTGCGGATCACGGCTGCCATGGGCGGCTCCTAAACGGACAGGTATTTTTCATTGATGCTAACGTCCGCGTCGAGTTCGGCAAGTGTTCCTTCGAACGCCACGTGGCCACGCTCCAACACGACAGCACGATCGGCAATGCTACGGGCAAAGTGTAAATTCTGCTCAGAAAGCAACATCGCAACGCCGCGCTTTTTTAGTCCCTGCACGGCGACCTCGATGGCGTCGACGATGACCGGTGCCAACCCCTCCGACGGCTCGTCGAGCAGGATCAAACTTGGATTGCCCATCAAAGTGCGGGCGATCGTCAGCATCTGCTGTTCGCCACCCGACATCTGCCCGCCTGGACGATCACGCATCTCCGCCAGGTTTGGGAACATCTCGAACAATTCCTCAGTCGTCCAGGCAACGCCATCGCGTGCGGGCAAGCGACCGACGTCGAGGTTTTCCATCACCGTGAGGCCGGTGAAGATGCGGCGATCTTCCGGCACGTAGCCAATGCCGGCGCGGGCGATTGTATGCGTGGCCAGAGTATCGATCGGACGGCCATCGAACGTTACTGTGCCTTCCACGCGCGGCACCATGCGCATGATCGCCTTCATCGTCGTCGACTTGCCGGCGCCATTACGGCCGAGTAGCGCCACGACTTCGCCGGGCTCGATCTGCAATGCGACACCGAATAAAATCTGGGCACCGCCGTACCACGCTTGCAGATTTCGAACCTCGAGCAGGGCCATGCTCAGACCCTCGCCGCTTCGGCGCGCGAGCCGAGATAGACGCTGCGGACTTCCGGGTTGACCCGAACTTCAGCCGGTGTGCCCGATGCGATCAAGCGTCCGCGGTTCATCACCAGTACGCGGGTTGCATGTCCGAAGACGACGTCCATATCGTGCTCGGTGAACAACACGGCGGTGTTGCGGTCTTTCGCCATGCGTGCGGCCAACTGCATGAGTTCGTTGCGCTCGCGTGGCGCCATGCCGGCGCACGGCTCGTCCATCAGCAGCAAGCGGGGATTGTTTGCGAGCGCAATCGCCAGTTCAAGGCGTTTGACGTCGCCATAGGCGAGTTCGCCGCAACTACGATCGGCTTGGGATTGCATGCCGATGAGCTGGAGTAAGCCGGCCGCACCTTGTCTTGCCTCGTTGCGGCCGCGCCGGAAAAATCCGAAAGAGCTCGATTGCGACATCAACGCCACTTCGACGTTCTCGGCGACCGTCATCGACGGAAATGTCGCCGCGATCTGGAACGTGCGGCCGACCCCCATTCGCCACAGCGCGCGGGGAGCGAGCCCGGTTACATCGCGAGTGTCGAGCGTTACGCGGCCGGCATCGGGCTTGATCTGACCGTTGAGCATGTTGAACGTCGTGGTCTTGCCAGCACCGTTCGGGCCGATCAGCGCGACGAGTTCGCCAGCTGCCACATCGAAGGTGACACCGCGCACGGCATGCACACCGCCGTAAGACTTAGCGAGATCGCGGACCTCCAGCACGGTCATGGATCGCGCCTTCCGATGCTTGGAATCAGCGCCCGCACCGTACCGACAATACCCTGCGGAAACAGGACGGTGATGAGGATCACAGTCGCGCCAAGCACCGCTTGCCAATAGGTCGTCGCGCGAACGATCCAGTCCTGCAGGCCGATAAAAACGAGCGCGCCGACAACCGGCCCGATCAACGTCTGCACACCGCCCATCAACACCATGACGAGACCATCCATCGAGCGCGGGATCGACAAACTGTCAGGTGACAATGACCCCTTGGAGAACACGAACAGCGCGCCGGCGAGCCCTGCGAAGGTGCCCGCAAGCGTGAACGCGATCCACTGGATGCGGCGCGTGTCGATGCCAATCGCGTCAGCGCGCAGTGGCGAATCCCGCGACGCTCTGAGTGCATAGCCAAACGGTGAGTGGGCCAGAGACCACACAGCCAGAATGGCCAGCGACGCGATCGACATTGCGAAGACATAGTACGCACGTTTCGATGCCAACCACGATGGCGGCCACACACCGACGAGGCCGTTCGAGCCGCCGGTCACCGCGTCCCACTGAAAGGCAACGGCCCAGGTGATCTGTGCCAGAGCGAGGGTCAACATTGCCAACGACACGCCCGACAACCTGACACACAGCCAACCGAAGCACGCGGCGAGCAATGCGGCGAAGGCGACGCCACCGGGAATGGCGATGAGAAATGGCGCCCCAGCCTTGGCCAGGATCGCCGCCGCGTAGGCACCCGCTCCGAAGTACGCCGCGTGCCCGAACGATGCCATGCCGCCAACGCCCATCATCAAACCGAGGCTCGCCGCGAACAAGCCGAACAGTGCGATGTCGGTTGTCAGTACGACGGTGAACTGATCGGCGAAGACCGGGATCAAACCCAGGATCACGGCCGCTGGCGCCAAATATTTCAGATCCGACTTGCCCAACGCTTCGAGCGGGGTAGCCGCGAGTATTGTCTGCCGCTGCATCGATGGCGCCGCGCCAAACAGCCCCCACGGCCGCCAAATCAGCACGACCGCCATAACGATGAACTCGGCAACGAGCGTAAGCTTCGAGAACGACAACGTGAATCCGCCGATCGCAATATCGCCAATGCCGATGCACCAGGCCTTCACGACACTGACGATGATCGCTGCCACATACGAGCCTGGAATGCTGCCGAGCCCGCCAACGACCGCAACCACGAACACGTCGGCGATGATCGATAGATCGAGTGTCAGGTTCGCCGGTTCGCGCGGCATCGACAGCGCACCGCTGAGGCCCGCCAGAAACGAGCCGAGCGCAAATACGGTCGTGAACAACACAGCTTGATTGACGCCGAGCGCCGCCGCCATCTCACGATCTTGCGTGGCAGCCCGCACCGTCGTGCCCCAGCGCGTGCGCGTCAACAGTGCCCAGGTTAGCCCGAGGAACAGGGGACCAAGGACGATCAACAGCAAATCATAACTGGGCACGGCGCGACCCAGGATCATCACAGCGCCAGTGAAGCCCGATGCTTTCGGACCTAGGATGTCATCGGGCCCCCAAAGGTAGAGCGCCGCATCTTTGATCACGAGCACGATGCCGAACGTGGTGATCAACTGCAGCAGTTCAGGCGCGGCGTAGATGCGCTTGAGGATGACGATCTCGATCAGCGCGCCGATTAAGCCGACGATCAGCGCCGCGAGCAGTGCGCCACCCCAGAATCCAAGCGCGCCACCGAGCTTCTGCGAGATCGTGGTCGCGAGATAAAGTCCCAGCATATAGAGCGAGCCGTGCGCGAAGTTTACGATCCGTGTCACGCCGAAAATCAGCGACAATCCAAGCGCCACCAGAAACAGCAGTGACGCGCTGGCCAGCCCGTTCAGCGTCTGGATGAGGAAGGAGGAAAACATCGAAAATCAAACCGATCGCATTGGGAGCTACTCGACGCTGATCAATCCACAGTTGTCCCCAACGGAAGGTGTCATCGCGGCATTCATTGCCGGGACCCATCGCGCCAAACTTCAGGTGTTCGAGTTTGTTTGACGATGGGTCCCGGGGACAAGCCCCGGGATGACAGTCGTGGGTGTGCTAGCATGCGCTAACATGGGCCACGCGGATGCGCTCTCAATTGGCCGGCCTTCTCGCTTTCACCTCGGCATCCGTCGGCAAATGTTTATCGCCCGGCTCGTAGCGCCAATCGGTCATTACACCGGCACCATTCTTGACCCCAAGCCGGCCAACGAAAGCACCCATCGTCGATTGGTTGTCTTGCGTGCGATACATGACCCGGCCGAACGGCGTGCCGACTTCGAGGCCGGACATTGCCGTCACGAGCTTTTCAGTATCGGTGCCGCCAGCTTTCTTCAACGCCGCCGCAATGGTCTGGATCGCCGAATAACCGACCACCGAACCAAGCTTCGGCGCCTCGTTGTACTTGGCCTTGTAGGCATCGAAAAATGCCTTGTGCTCCGGCGTCGCGATGTCGGCTGCCGGATATCCGGTGACATACCAGCCAACCGGCGTCTCATCCTTCAGCGGGTCAAGATATTCCGGCTCGCCCGACAACAGGCTGAACACGGCCAAATCCTTGAACAGCCCGCGGGTTTGCCCCTCGCGCACGAACTTCGACAAATCCGCGCCGAACGTGACGTTGAAGATGGCATCGGGTTTGGCATCGGCGAGTGCCTGAGCGACCGCGCCCGCATCGATCTTGCCGAGCGGTGATGCCTGCTCATTGACGAACTCGACATCGGGTTGGGCAGCCTTCATCAACGCTTTGAACGACGCGACCGCCGACGTGCCGTACTCATAGTTCGGGTAGACGATCGCCCACCGCTTCTTGTTGAGCTTGGCAGCATCGGCCACCAGCATCGACGTTTGCATGTAGGTCGAGGCACGCAACCGATACGTGTACTTGTTGCCGCTATCCCAGACGATCTTATCGGTCAGTGGTTCGGCCGCGACGAACAGGATTTTGCGCTGCTTGGCGAAGTCGGAAATCGCCAATCCGATGTGCGACAGGAACGAGCCCGTCAGCAGTGCGACGTTCTCGCGGCTGACCAGTTCTTCCGCAACACGAACCGCGTCGCCTGGTGTCGCGTTGTCGTCGCGCGAAATGACTTCGAGCTTGCGACCGCCGATGCCGCCGGCTTTATTGATCTCTTCGACGGCAAGCTCCCAGCCCTTTTTGTATGGCTCCAGGAAGGCCGGTTGCGCCTTGTAGCTGTTGATTTCGCCAATCTTGATCGCGTCCTGCGCAACAGCACTAGAGGCGGCAAGGCCTGCCAACGCGGCGACTACCCCCGACAAAATCTTCATACTTTCGTCCTCCTCAAGCAGCTTGAGCAATCAGCGCATTTCCGCCGACCACCACCATTTCACCCTGCAGCTGAATGTAAGCTGCAACAATCAGGTTTTTCGAGAGAGTTTCGCGGGCACGTGCAACACCGTTCGAAATTGCCCGCGATCGTTGTTCGTCCGATAACTGATCAACGCCAACCGTCACCAGCAGACAGCCTAGGTCGCTGTCGTCCTTTACCTCATGTGCGGGTCGTCGCCTGATTGCCGGATCATCGACGTTGACGGCGTTGGCGATCATGGTTGCCGCAGCATCTGCTTCAGCCGCGGTGCGGGCCAAGATGGTCACTGCATCGGCAATGCCGAGCGATTGCGAGCGCCCTCGCCAGCCTGAGGTCGCGATGCCGCCGATATTGTCGCCGGCGCGGATTACTATTCGTGCGTCAATCCCAGGTGCGGCTATGTCGCCGACAACGCCTGCAGTGAACGTCGCGGACCCAATGAGGTGGATCGCGATATCGCCGCCGTTGTTGACATAGGCTCGATCAAGCTTGGCGGCGTTGCACATGATGCCGAGGACCTCGTCGGCGACGCTCCCCGCAACCGCGGCCATTGGCGTGATGAACCGGTCACGATACGGCCAAACGGCTGAAAGCATGCGGTGTGCGACATCCCCCCCACCCCGGCCCTCCCCCTCAAGGGGGGAGGGAGGGAAAACAAAATGCGAAATTTGCGCAGGCAATTTGGTTGAGCTGGCTTGCCGCCAGTCGGCGTCCACGGCTGACCGCAGGAACGGCAGCTCGGCGACGAGGGCTGGCAGGATCGACGGGAACGCTGCCCATGCCGCTCGATAGGCGCACTCGATCTCGCCGGGCGCACCTTCAGCGCCGATAATCAGATCGATCGGGCCATGCTGTAGGTGCAGGCGGTTGCCGTTGATCAGACGCGCGGTGGCTGTCATCGCTTCGGCTCCGCTTGCTGCACAACATCGGAACGCGCCTGCACATCGGCAATCGGCACCACGTGCCCCATATGCCCGCCCATCGCTTCGTAATCCGTCAAGCGCAATGTGAACTCGATCGGGAACACGAGGGCAGGTGTCGGCACATACCCGGTGGACTTGTCAGGCAGCGCCGCAACATCGACCATCACGGTGATACCGCCGCCCGGCCAGACATAAGCCGGCGCGCCACCACACGTGACGCGGGTCAAGCGACCCTTGACCGATTGAGTAAGCCGCACCGGATTTTCGGTAACGCCAGCACGCAATGAGCCGCCCGCTCCTCCCATGAACAATACGGTCGACAATGCCGGTTCGCAGTTCTCGGCGATGCGCTCGACCAGTTTCACGATGGCCGGCGGCGGCTCGGCGGCGCGCGGCACCAACGCCTCGTCGAGTACATACCATGCGTAGTGCTCGCCAGTGGTCGAGACCATGAAAAGCCGCAAGCCCGGCCATGCCACTTTCGCGTCGAAACTCTTGATGATCTCAAGCGGATCGTTGAGGTTGGTGCCGCCCCAGTCAAGCCCCGGTTCGGCGACTTTGAAATAACGTCCCGGCGTCGATTTGCGGCCGCGTATTTTCAAGCCGGATGGCTTCACGTCCAATAGGCGACCGGCCTGATGCTCGGTGAATACGCCGGTGATGTGTTCGTCGACGACGACAACTTCGTCGGCGAGCCCAAGCCATTGCTTGGCGAAAATTCCGGTGACCGCCGAGCCGCAACCAACGCGCATGCGCGCTTCGGTGGCACCGTCGATTATCGGCGCGCGGTTGGCTTGGACAATGACGTTTGAACCGCCATCGATCGACAGCTCGAGAGCCTCTTTGTTGCAAAGTTTGAGGAGGGCATCACAGGTGGTATTGCCCTCGGCTTTACTGCCACCGGTCAAGTGATGTACGCCGCCCAACGACAACATCTGCGAGCCGTATTCGTGCGTCGTGACGTGGCCGATCTGCTCGCCGTTGCAGCGCACCGCCGCCGTTTCCGGGCCGATAAATCGATCGGTGTCGATCTTCACTTTGACGCCGCAGTAACTGAAGATACCTTCGGTGACGACGGTGACGAAATCGACGCCATCAACCTGGCTCGAGACGATGAAGGGTGCTGGTTTATAGTCGGGGTACGTTGTCGTCGCGCCGATGCCGGTGACGAACACATCAGGTCCGCGAATGATCGTGCCATCCCAGTCGCGCTCCCGATCGAGGAAGCGCACCGCATCACGGCCATCCTCGACCGCGCGTTCGAGCAACACCAGCGGATCGGTGCGCACAAGGCGGCCATCGACATTGCCGTATCGATCGCACGCGCCCAACTTGCCCGGCCGGATACGACATAGCACCGGGCAGGCATCACAACGGATCGGCTCATCGTTGGGGGAAACGTCAGTCATCACTCTGTAGCCTTTGCACGGATCGCGGCTAGTAGCCGGTGCGGCAATACGGGGATTTTATGCACGCGCACGCCGGTCGCCTTGAAGATACCGCCGAAGATTGCAGGCGCAGTCGAGATCAATGCCGGCTCGCCAACGCCCTTGGCACCGAACGGTCCGTCGGGCGTTGGATCTTCAACGATGATCACGGTCATCTCGGGCATATCGCCGGCGGTTGGGATCAGATAGTCGTGCAAATTCTCGGTGCGGCCGGGAATGTATTCCTCCATCAACGCCAAACCGAGTCCTTGAGCGATCCCACCATGGATCTGGCCCTCAACCTGCTGCGGATTGATCGCGCGGCCAACGTCGTGGGCGGCCGCAATCTTCACCACGCGCGTGGTGCCAAGCTCAACATCGACCTCGACGAGCGCGACCTGGGTTGCGAACCCGTAGCAAGCGTATGGATTTCCTTGGCCGTTTTTATCGAGCGGTGTGGTCGACGGATCAAACCGCCCAGAACCCATCAACACTGAACCATCGCAGCCAGCTGCAAGTTCGCGCAAGGAACCGGCATGCCGGCCGGACAACGTATCAATCACCACCTCGCCTCGCTCGATGTGCAGCCGAACGGATGTATCCTCGGCAAGATCGAGTGGTGCGCCGGCGCGGATGAACAACTGGCGACGCAAATCGAGTGCTGCGAGTTCGCAAGCCTTACCCGAAACGAACGTCTGGCGTGATGCGCTGGTCTTGCCAGCATCGGGCGTCAGGCTGGTATCGCCGGAGACAAGGCGGATGCTTGCAGGCGGCACTCCCAGGGCATCGGCGGCGATCTGCACCATGATCGTGTTCGAGCCTTGGCCGATATCGACGGCACCACTGTACAAAGTAACTTGGCCCAAGCGATCGATGCCGACGCGCATCTCGGATGGGTTCGACAGCGACGTGTTGCCGATGCCGTACCAAGAGGATGCAATGCCGGCGCCGCGTTTCAAATAGCGCGAGGTCGCGTTGTAAGCTGTCGCCGCCGCGGTCCACTCCGTCCAATAAGAGGCGACTGCATCGATGGTCGCGACAATGCCGACCGACGTGTCGAGACGCTGCCCGGTGATTGTCGTATCGCTGGCACGCAACGCGTTCAGCCGGCGGAAGTCGAGCCAATCCATGCCGCAGGCGTCGGCAAGTTCATCCATGGCCGCTTCGCTGGCGATGGCGCTTTGCGGCACGCCGAAGCCACGGAATGCTCCCGACGGCGGCGCATTGGTGAAGTACGCCGTGCCACGCGTGACAGCGTTCGGCACGACATAGGGGCCGGGCGCGTGAACCGGCACGCGGTTGGCGACTGTCGGGCCCCAACTCGCATAGGCGCCGGTATCGAGTTCGGCGTTCGATTGAAACGCGATCAGGCGGCCACTCGCATCGCACGCGGCTTTGACTTGTACGCGGGCCGGATGCCGTTTGGTGGATGCGGCCATGCTCTCGGGTCGCGTGTAGGCGTAGGCGACAGCCTTGCCGGTAAGCCACGCGGCGAGCGCCACGATCGGATGGACGTTGAGGTCCAGCTTACCACCAAACCCGCCACCGCAGGCGCTCGGGATCAAACGGATTTTTTCTTTGGCGAGCTCGAGCACGCGTGCCGTTTCATCGCGATGTTGATAGGGCGTTTGTGTTGAAACGTGCAGCTCGATGGTGTCGTCGCGTCGAACAGCCCAGCCGGCCTCCGGCTCGATGTAGGCGTGCTCGACGAAGCTGGTTTCATAGGTGCACTCGGCAATGTGCGCGGCGGAACCGAATGAGCCCGCGATATCACCACGCCGCACACCACCATCAGCGAGGATGTTGCCGGGCCGGTTGGCGTGGAGTTGAACCGCGCTCTCAGCCTTTGCGGCAGCGATGCCGGTGACTGGCGGCAGCGGCTCGTAGCGGATGGCAAATTCGGTTTCGTCGATCGCAGCCAATACGGCTGCGGGACCGATCAGCGCCAACACCGCTTCGCCCCGATAGCGGACATGTCCATCGGCGAGCACCGGTTGATCCTTGATGTCGGGATAGATGCCGTGCCCGTTGTTGGGAACGTCGGCGGCGGTCAACACTAAAATTGCAGGATGGCGCGACTTGAAATCCCCGAGGCCGTCGATGTCGAACCTAGCGCGCGCGTGCGGCGATCGGATGACCCGCACGCGCAGTGCATCTGCTGGAACTCCATCATCGCCGAAGCGCTCAGTACCGGTGAGCTTGGCGATGCCATCGACCTTGGCAAGCGACGTGCCGGCGCTGGTGACACCGGCAGCCGTCGCACTACCGGGCGTCGCCACATTGAGAATGGCTTCAACGATCTTCTGATATCCGGTGCAACGGCACAGCACGCCGCCGAGGGCATCTTCGACCTCGAGCTTTGACGGTTGCGACTTGCGCGAGAGCAAACCCGTTGCAGCGATCAACATGCCGGGCGTGCACATTCCGCATTGGGCCGCGCCATGCGAATGGAACGATCGCTGCAAGGCAGTGAGCGTGCCATTGTCAGCCAACCCCTCCACCGTCGTGATCGATGCGCCAGCGCATTGCCCAACTGCGATGAGACACGCGCATACTTCCCGGCCGTCCATCAACACGGTGCATGCACCGCAATCGCCGGCGTTGCAGCCAACCTTAGTGCCGGTCAACCCAAAGCCGTTTCGGAGCACATCGCTGAGGCGCGCCACCGGGTCGCCCGCGAGCGAAACTTGGCGGCCATTGATCTGGAATTCGATGGCCGAAGCTGAGGCGTTCATGCGTCACCTGCGAGTGCCGTCAGCAGACGACGAACCACGACGAGCGCCGTATCGCGTCGATAAGCTGCATCGGCCCTGATGTCATCAATTGGAGTGAGGTTGGAAAGATGATCGGCCGTGACATGAGTCGCGAGTTCATCAACCCGAACTCCCACCATTGAGTGCTCAAGCGCGGACAACCGTTGGGCGACGGGCGAACACGACCCGATCGCGACTGCGATGCGAGATACCCGCCCCTCCCGCACTGCGAGCAGTCCTGCTCCCATCACGATCGAGATCAACTGGTATTTTCGAGCGCCGAGTTTGATAAAATGCGAGTGCGTATTTTCGGGTCGCAATGGAATCAAGACGGCCGTCAGAACTTCGTTAGGCCGCAGCATCGTGCGACGAGGTGCTGTCAGAAACTCGGACAATAGTACTGCCCGAGTGCCAGAAACGCTCGACAGCTCGATCGACGCGTCGAGGATCAATAACGGCGGCACCCCGTCGGCGGCTGGCGACGCGTTGCACAAATTGCCGCCGATCGTGCCGCGGTTCTGGATCTGTCGTCCGCCAACCTCGCGCGCGGCCATTTGCAAAGCAACAAAAGCAGACGGCAAACGCGCCTCCGCAAGATCGGTCCACGTTGCCATCGCGCCAATGCGCAGCGTTGTATCGACGGTCTCGATCGCCCGCAGATCGGACAAATCGCTCAGATCGAGAATTGTCGTATTCGGCGAGGAGTAGGCCGGCCGTCCAACTCGCAGCGGCCAGAAGTCGGTGCCGCCGGCTAGGATCTCAGCGCCTGCTGCCCGGCATTGTAACGCATGGACAAGTGAAGTGGGCCGGACGTAAGTCCCCATAATGTTCTTTCATGATGCGATGCCGTTTGACGGCTGACCACTAGCCAACGTCGCAAACGGCCGTTCGCCTTGTCAAGAAGATGCGGGATAGTGACAAACTCGCGAACCGCAATTGGACCCTTTAATTCCCCATCAGGCAAATAATGGCCGCGCTGCCCACCATCACTGCTGATTACGTTATCGTGGGCGCGGGCTCTGCCGGCTGCGCGCTAGCCTACCGGTTGTCCGAAGACGGCCGCTACAGCGTTGTCGTCGTCGAGTATGGTGGAAGCGACTTCGGACCGTTGATTGCGATGCCCGCGGCGCTATCATATCCATTGAATATGGCGCGCTACGACTGGGGATATCGAACCGAACCCGAGCCGCACCTGGACGGACGTGTGTTGAGCTGTCCGCGCGGCAAGGTGATCGGCGGTTCGTCGTCGATCAACGGTATGGTTTACGTGCGCGGCCACGATCGCGATTTCGATGCCTGGGAAGCGCTCGGCGCAAAGGGGTGGGGTGCACGTGATGTGGCACCCTATTTCAACAGGATGGAGACGGCGCACGGCGGGGAGGCCGGCGCGCGCGGAACGGATGGCCCGGTGCATGTTACGCGCGGACAGATGACGAACCCGCTATTCAAAGCTTTCATTGATGCTGGGGTTCAAGCGGGATTTCCTGCAACATCGGACTATAATGGGCGGATGCAGGAAGGGTTTGCCCCCCTGGAGCGAACGATTTGGCAAGGACGCCGCTGGTCTGCGGCGGACGCCTATCTCAAGCCCGCTCTAAAGCGGCAAAACGTGAAATTGGTAAGCGGCTTGGTTCGGCGTGTCGTGATGGAAGGCCGGCGCGCAACCGGCATCGAGGTTGAGCGCAACGGACAGATCGAGATCATCACTGCCAATCGGGAAGTGATCATCGCTGCATCCACGATCAATTCCCCGAAACTGCTGATGCTGTCAGGCATTGGACCTGCGGCCGAATTGAAGTCACATGGCATCGAAGTGCTCATGGACCGGCCGGGTGTGGGTGCCAATCTGCAAGATCATCTCGAAGTCTATATCCAGTATGTGTGCCGCCAACCGCTGACGTTGAACAGCAAACTAGGACTTATTTCGAAGGCTCGTATCGGCCTCGAATGGCTGCTTCGGCGCACCGGCGACGGCGCCACCAACCATTTCGAAGCTGGTGCTTTTCTGCGCTCTGGACCGCAAGCCCTATATCCCGACGTGCAACTGCATTTCCTGCCGGCGGCCATTCGCTACGACGGTTACGCACCGACAAAAGGCCACGGCTTCCAAGTGCATGCGGGGCCCATGCGATCGGCCTCGCGCGGCAGTGTGAAACTGAAATCGGCAAATCCGGCCGAGGCGCCGGCCATCCGCTTCAACTACATGTCGACGATTCAAGATTGGGCGGATTTCCGCGCAGTCGTAAGGTTGGTGCGTCGGGTGGTCGAGCAACCGGCATTGCGAAGTTTCAAGGGGCCTGAGATTTCGCCGGGCGATGGCATACAGTCAGATGCTGAAATCGACGCGTTCTTGCGCGCACACATCGAGAGCGCATATCACCCTTGCGGGACATGCCGCATGGGCGCAATTGATGATCCGAGCGCAGTAGTGGATGCCGAGTGCCGGGTGATCGGGGTCGAAGGCTTGCGCGTCGCCGACAGCTCGATTTTCCCACAAATCACATACGGCAACCTGAACGCGCCATCGATGATGGCCGGCGAGAAGGCAGCGGATCATATTTTGAGGGCCCAAAGTTGAAAACGCCGATCAAGGGCATTCTGTTCGACAAGGACGGCACGTTGCTCGACTACCATCTGAGCTGGGCGCCGATCAACGTGCGCGCGGCGGAGCTGGCGGCAGGGGGTAACAAGCCGCTCGCCGACCATCTGCTGGCGGTTGGCGGACTGGATGGTGAAACCTGCCTCGTCCGATCAGGCAGCGTTCTCGCGGCTGGCACCACAACGCAGATCGCGCAAGCGTGGATTGATGCAGGCAGCCCGTTTGAGTTGGTTGAACTGACACCGCTGGTCGACCAGATCTTTCGCGAGGGCGTTGCAACGGCCGTCCCGGTGCTCGACCTTTCGACATTCTTCCGGCGATTGAAAGCGCGCGGCATCGTCATAGGCATCGCCAGCAGCGACGGCGAACTTGCGATCCGTATGACAGCCGAACGCTTCGGTTTCGCTGATGTCGTCGATTTTATCGCCGGCTACGATAGCGGTCACGGCCCGAAACCGGAGCCTGGAATGTTGCACGCCTTTGCGGCCTTTGCCCAACTGCGCCCGGCCGAAATTGCGGTCGTTGGTGACAATCTTCACGACATGGAGATGGCGCAACGCGGTGGTGCGGGACTGCGGGTGGCCGTGCTGACGGGTACCGGTCGCCGCGACGAACTGGAAGCGGCGTCCGATCTTTGTCTGGCCAGTATTGATGAGTTGGAACAATCTCTGTTCGAGTAGCTGCTACCGGCGGCGCCAGGCTTGCATGCGGCCAAATACAAATCGATCGATTGCCAAATGCAGAAGTTTTGCCGCGAGTGCAGTCAGAACGATGACCGTCGCCATGGCGGCAGCGGCAGCAGTGGTGCCGGATTCGTCCATGTGCACGATCGAGATCGACGCAAGTTTGGTATGCGCCCCATACAGGAATATCACCGCCGACACCGTGGTCAGACCATTGACGAACATGTAAACCGCGACGTCCAAAATGGCCGGCATGCAGATTGGCAGTGTCACCCGCATGAAGGTGCGCCAGACCGGCACTTTTAGTGATGCCGATACCGCCTCGAACTCGTTATCAATCTGCTTGAGGGCGGTTACGGCTGTAATGTGCGCCGTCGTATAAAAATGCGCGATCGAGTTAACTGCCAGTAACGCCAGCGTACCGTAGAACACGTTGAGCGGGTTCCACCGGGCATTGACGAAGAAGACATAGGCCAGGCCGAGGACCAACCCAGGCACCGCCATCGGCAGCATCGCAAGGAAGTGCGCGAAGGTTCGCAGGCCCTGGAAGCCTTGCCCCTTCTCGATCAAGTAGGCCCCAATGTATACGATCGCGGTGCCGGCAATTGCCGCGATCGCAGCCATCTTGAGCGATGTGAAATAGGTGCCCCAACCGGCTGGTTCGAAGTCGCCAAAGTTGTAATTCTTGACACTCAAAGTGAGATTGTAGGGCCAGTAGGTAACGAACGATGCCCATACCGCGACGGCCAAGACACCAACGATCAATCCACCAACCACCACGCAATAGACCGTTGCAACCGCGTCATTGACGCGATGCGGCTTCGGCTCCAGCGGCACGGCCCGCGACGACAACAGTGCGACTTGTTTACGCTGGATGATCCGATCGACGACGAACGCCAACACCGCCGGCACCAGCAGCACCATTCCAACGACCGCGCCCATTTCGAAATTCTGTTGGCCGACAACCTGCTTATAGGCATCTGTTGCCAACACGCTGAACTGGCCGCCGATCACCTTGGCGATGCCGAAGTCCGTGACCACGAGGGTGAAGACGACAAAGGCGGCGCTGACCAATCCGTATTTCACGCCGGGGATCGTCACCGTCCAGAACACCCGCCACGCCGACGTGCCGAGCGCGTCGGCCGCCTCATACAGCCGGCCATCCGCAAGCGACAGCGCCGTCGTGATGATCAGCATGGCATGCGGCAGGCAGTAAAAAATCTGCGACATCATGATGCCAATCGGCCCGTAGACCGTATGGCCGAACAGCCAGGATTTCAAAAAACCCTGATTGCCAAAAATGTAGATGAAGCTGATCGCCGATAAAAGCGACGGCGCAAATAACGGTAGCAGTGCAATTGAATAGAACAAGCCTTTGGCCGGCATCTTCGTGCGTGTGAGCGCATAGGCGTATCCGAAGCTCAACGGGATCACGATGACCGTGGTGAGCAGCGCCACCCCCATACTATTCCACAACGAATTGACCAGCGATGGCGTCGAGAAATAAGCAAAGTAATTGGCGAGCCCGACCGCCTCACCCTTGGAGTTTTGAAAACTCTTGGCCAGCAGCAGCCCGAGCGGCACCGCGATCGTCAACAGCAGAAACGCGATCAGCACCAGCAGCGCTGACCGCACCATGACGTCATCACGCGACAGCCGGCGTCGAACGGGAATCGCGGCGGCACTTGCGGCGACGGTCACAGATGAGCCTCGAGTTTCGCTGGGAAAATTCGCAGGACATTTGGTGGCAGCGCGATAGTCAAAGTCTGCCCCGCGACAATGCCCAAATCACGCATCGCGTTAGCCGAGAAGTCCGCGGTCAAGGATAAATCCGAGGCGCCAGTCGGACTGAGCGTTGCCCGGCAAAACGCGCCGAGGTACTCCAGCGATTGAACGGTGGTCTCGATGCGGTTGGGCGTCTCCGGCGTAATACCGCGCACTTGCACTTCTTCGGGACGGAAACCGAGTTTGATCGCACTTCCGGACGACAATCCGCTATCGAGCGCACTGACGAGATCGACCGCACCTATGCGAACGCGCTTGTCCCCGACGAGCATCCCATCAAGGAACGTCATTGTACCCACGAAATCGGCGACGAATGCCGTGCTCGGCCGTCCATATACCTCGGCCGGCGTGCCGACCTGCTCGATCACGCCTTGGTTCATGACGACGATCCGATCGGCCATCGCCAGTGCCTCCTCTTGATCGTGCGTGACCATGATCGTCGTGATGCCAAGGCGCCGTTGCAGCATCTTGATTTCATCGCGCAACCGGACCCGCACCCGAGCATCGAGGGCGGACAATGGCTCGTCGAGAAGGAGGAGCGAGGGTGATGTCGCCAGCGCGCGCGCCAGCGCCACACGCTGTTGCTGACCGCCGGACAACTGGATGGGATATTTCGCGCCCTGGTCACTCAAGCCGACGAGGGCAAGCAGTTCGGCAATACGCTCGCGGCGCTTGGCGCGCGGCCAGCGTCGATTGACAAGGCCGTAGCCGACGTTGTCGGCGATCGAGAGATTGGGGAACAGAGCGTAGGATTGAAATACAATGCCGAAGTCGCGCTCGGCTGGCGGCAGGTTCGAAACATCCCGGCCGCCGATCTCGACGATCCCTTCGCTCTGCAGATCCAGCCCCGCTATCGCACGGAGCAAGGTGGTCTTGCCGCAACCCGATGGTCCGAGGAAGCAGACGAGTTCGCCTTGAAGTACATCGAGTGAAACCGATTTCAGCGCAATAAAGCTGCCGAACCGCTTGGTCAGCTCTCGAACGCGGCAATGCACGGCACGGTTCGCACCGTCAGGCGCCGACAGTCCGGCACGATCGAGAGTTTGGTGCATCGGTCGTCCCATGTGAAGCGGCCTCCACCGGGGTTATACCCGGGAGAGGCCGCAAAGTCTGGATCACTTAAGGCGCAATCATTACTTCGGCTGCGCCTTGCTCTCGTAGCGTTTTGACCACTCTTTCAGGATGCGGTCGCGGTTCTCTGCCATCCAGCCGAAGTCATTCTTGGCCATCTTGGCCTCGCCATCGGCCGGATAGTTGGCAGGTGCCGCCTTCACTTCTGGGTTGGCCACCAACGCATAGTACTTCGCGTACAGCTCGTTGGCCTTCTTGGAGGCGGAGAAGTCAGCGACCTTTTTCGCGGCGTCGAGGTTCTTGGTGCCCTTGACGATGGCGGTCGCTTCCATGTCCCAGCCGATGCCTTCGGACGGCACAATGAGATCGATCGGTGCGCCCTTGGTTTTTTCCGAGGCACCACGCATGTCGAAGCCGATGCCGATCAGGCGCTCGCCTTTTGCCGCCTGCACGCAGGGAGCAGAACCTGAATGGGTGTAAACGGCGATGTTCTCATGCAGCTGGTCCATGAAGGCCCAGCCCTTTTCCTCGCCCATGATCTGCAACCATGCAGCGATCGCGAGATAGCCGGTGCCCGACGACGCTGGATGCGGCATCACGATTTGGCCCTTGTAATCGGCCTTCGTGAGATCGGCCCAAGTGGCCGGCTTCGGCTTGTTGCCCTTGGTGCCTTCCGCTGTGTTGAAGCACACGACCGCGAGCCAAGCATCCATGCCGGTCCAGGCGGGGGCGGCCTCTGCATCCTTGTAAGCCGGCTTCAAAGCCGCGAAACCAGCAGGCGTGTAGGCTTCGAGCAGGCCCTGTTTCTTGAATAGCAACAGGCTCGTTGCGGCCAAGCCCCAGACCACATCTGCCTTCGGATTATCCTTCTCGGCCAGGAAGCGAGCAGTGATCACACCGGTGGAATCGCGCACCCAGGAAATCTCGATGTTTGGATTTTCAGCCTCGAAAGCAGCCTTGTAAGGCGCAACCTGATCGTTTTCGAGCGCCGTGTAGACCGTAACCGTCGTCTTCTGCGCCAGTGAAGGCGCTATGCCAGATGCCAGCAATGCCGCAGCAGCGACGCTGCCCTTGAGTAGGTTCTTCAACATACGAAAATCCCTCCGTTTTTTGTTAGCCAAGGCGATCGGCACGACACATATGCCAAGCTGCCTAGGCATGCTGGATGAAGCTACGATGACGGCCGCCTCTTACGCCAGCGACTTTTACTGAGAAGCGGACAAAGCATAATAAGCGGCATAAGCAGCGATCGCCCTGGCATTGAGCCGATCGAGGTCACGGGCAACCGCTCCAAACCGGGTTGGATCGAGACTTGGCACCGGGAATCGAGGTTTTCCCTGGACAATCCAACCGGCAAGAACCTGGCCTGCACCGCCGGATGCAGCGATACCGGATGTGAAGCCTGCCGCATTCCAAACATTGGCCCGTTCGGGGGCGGGCCCAAGGATCGGCTCTCCGTCCGGTGTAACCGGGATCGGACCATTGATGATGGTCCGTAAGCCCAGTTCGCCAACAACCGGGATGCGATGGGTTGCGGATTCCAGGATCGGTGCTAGGCGATCGATCTGGTTGGGCAACAGTTCCCGCCCGAAGGAAAAGGGCATGTCGCCTTGCGCGGCGGGCTGGGTCGCCGGCTCCCATCCGCCGATGGCGAAACCGCCGGCCTCAGGCTTCAAATAGAAGTTGAGATCGGGATCACGCAGGGCCGGCAAATTGCGGGTGATATCGGCACGCTTCTCCGTCACCGCATACTGGTGCTCAAGCGCTGCGACCGCGAGGTCGACGCCGAACATGCGGCCAACTTCGCGCGCCCACACACCTGGAGCCAGAACGACGGTTTCGCAGGCAATGGCGCCTTGGTCCGTTTCGACGACGGTTATGCGATCGTTCTTCGCGACCGCACCGATGACCCGAACGCCTTCGATGAAGCGCACACCGAACGCGCGCGCGCGCGCAACATAGGCGTTCGTCAGGCTGGTTGGATCGACGAAGCCATCGCCGCCGACGAAGGCCGCCCCCTCGACACCATCGATCGATAGTTGAGGAAATCGCCGCTGCGCCTCGGCCGCGTCGATAACGGTGAAGTCGACGCCATATCGGTTGGCAGTGGGTGTTGCCGCCACGTACTCCGCGAGCCTGGCCTTTGACGAGGCAATTCGTAGCGAACCCACAGCGTGCCAGTCGATCGGTGTTTCGGTTTGAATTTCATCGTACACTTTGACCGACGCTTGCATGAGCCGAGTCAAATCCTCCGCCGAACGATACTGCCCGATCAGGCCCGCCGCATGCCACGTCGAGCCATGCGTGATCGCGTTCTTTTCCAGAACGACGATATCTCGCTCGCCCAACTGCGCCAGATGCATGGCGATTGAACAGCCGATGGCGCCAGCGCCGGCGATCACAATTTTGGCGGTCGAGGGCAACTGCTCAGCCACTGGGACGATCCTTATAACCAAGTGAGCGCCACTTCGGTTTTGCCGGCGCAGCGGCTGCCAGCTCGCCGGCGTCGAGACTTGCCAAATACCAATCGACGAATTGCTGCACGTTGGTCTCGCGCGTTTTCGAGTACGGCCCTGGCACATAAGCCGGTGAAGTGACACCCGATTGGTTGGCTTGGCAAATCACCCAGTCCTGCTCGGAGGTGCGCTGCCAGAATGGCAACAACCGGTCCAGCATATAGTCACGGCCTTCGATCGCATCCGCGTGCACGAACCAGGAAACATCGACTTGCGTACTGGTGGCCGACAACGGCGTGATGCGCGTTGCAACGGCGTGATCGTCGCTCGCATGCCGCCAGAAATTCGGAAACACGGTGGCGCGCAGCGTACCGCCACTCCATGTATCGTGCTCGCGGAACGTACCCATAAGAGGCGCCATCGGCTTGCCATCGAGGCTCTGGGTCTTCCATCCCTGCATCAACGGCGCCCGCGTAACGCGCCAGAATTTGCCCGTCATGTCGGATGCAGCGACGGCTGCCCCGAGCCCCAATGCTTCAAACCGCGCATTGGCGAGTGCCGTTTGACGGTCAACTTCGGGGATGTTGGCCTCGTTGAAGCGCGCAGTATCGTAAACGCCCTTTACATATTCGGGGTGAGCGTGATCGCAGTGATAGCACTCGCGGTTGTTCTCGAAGATCAGCTTCCAGTTCGCCGCAACCGTGTAGCGGATCGTGTGGGCGAGCTTGGCGTTCGCGAAGCCTTGATGCTGCATTTGCGTGGCAATTTCGGCGGCACCTTCGTCGAAGGGAACGGCGTCACGTCCGAGGCAAACAAATAGCACTCCGCCGAGATCTTTGAGCGCGACCGAATGCAGCCCCAACTGTTTGATGGATGCCAAATTCACGCTCGGTTGGCGTGCGAAGCCGGCCGTCGAGTTCGTAGGTCCAAGCGTGGTACGGGCAGGTGAACGAACGCCCGTGACCGCTCTCGGCGTTGCAAACGCGAGCGCCGCGATGACGGCAGGTGTTGTGAAAAGCGCGAACCTCGCCGTCAGGGCCGCGCACAAGTATGATGCGATCGGCGCCAGCATCCCACGTCATCCAATCGCCGGCTTTGGGGATCTGGCAGGCGTGCCCGGCATACAGCCAATGCCGTCGCCAAACGAGATCGAGATCGGCGCTGAAAATATCGGGGGAGAGATAGAACGGGCGGGGAAGCGGGCCGCCCGGAGCGTAGCCCGACTTCAGCACCGCGATCCGCGATGCATCGTAGTCATATGCTGGCGCGGACGAGTTGGTCATCCCTTAATCTCATCTCCGGTTCGACTGTCTCGATGGTGTCTGACCCTCCGGGTCTGACACCAGTCCTCCACGTTGCCGGCTGCCTCTCGCAGCTGAGCTGCGACGTCAGACCCGGAGGGTCGGACACCGATCGCATAGCTAGGTTGGCCAGGGAAGCGAGTAGGTTTTCACGTTTGAATAGCTCTTCATCGCCTCCCACACACCTTCCTTATAGCCGAGGCCGGAATCCTTGATGCCGCCAAACGGGCTCATCTCGATGCGGTAGCCCGGCACTTCCCAGACGTTCACCGTGCCGACATCCAGGCCGTTGATGAAGCGCGTGACGGTATCCAGCCGGTTGGTGCAGATGCCCGACGACAATCCAAACGCCGTCGAGTTGGCGATTTTGATGATCTGATCGATATCGCCCGGCACACGGATGATCGGCACGACGGGACCAAACGTTTCCTCGTGCACGAGTTCGCAGGTGTAAGGCACGTGATCGACGACGGTAACGGGAAACAGCGCGCCCTTGCGTTGATCGCCGTACAGCAGCTTCGCGCCTTTCGACACCGCGTCGGCCACGCGGGCTTCGAACTGCTTGGCCGCACCCTCGTGGATGACAGTGCCGACATCGACGGTCGGGTCCATCGGGTCGCCGCACTTGAGCTTCTTCGCCTTGGCGAGAACGAGTTCGACGAACTTATCGGCAACCTTCTCGCAAACGAGAATGCGCTTCACCGCCGTGCAACGCTGGCCGGAGTTTTTGGTCGCACCCTGAACCGCGAGTTCGGCCGCCTTGTCGAGGTCCGAGTCTGTCAAATCGTCCATTACGATTAGCGGATCGTTGCCGCCAAGCTCGAGGACGAGACGCTTATAGCCAGCCTTCTCAGCGATGTACTTGCCGACTTTGACCGAGCCAGTGAATGTGACCACATCCGCGTGCGGGTCGGTGATCATCGCGTCCCCCATGGTTCGCGGATTACCGGTGACGATCGACAGCATTTCCGGCGGCAGACCCGCCTCGTAAAGAATGTCAGCGAGCACCAGCGCGGTCAGCGGCGTCAACTCGGTCGGTTTCGCCACCATGCGATTGTTCATCGCAATCGACGGCGCGATCTTGTGGCTGATCATATTCAGCGGATGATTGAACGGCGTGATCGCCGAGATGCAGCCGAGCACCGGCCCGCGCGACGTATAGATCCGCCGCGCCTTACCGTGCGGGGTGATATCGCAACTGTAGATTTCCGAGTCGTCGCGAATGGCGAGTTGGCCGGCAAGCGAATAGACGTCGTAGGCGCGGCCCACTTCGTAGATGCTGTCCTTGAGGCAGAGACCCGACTCAGCCGTTATCAGCAGCGCGATCTCGTCGCGGCGGCGGGCCAGAATCTCCGCCGTTTTCATCAAAATCTTCTGGCGGTCGTATTTGGTGAGTTTCGAATTATAGGCATGGCCAATCTTGAATGCCTCGGCGACTTGAGCGGGGGACGCTGCAGGTACAGTCGCCACCACCTCGTTGGTGTAGGGGTTACGCACCTCCACGCGCTGATCAGCATCGACGAGCTTACCCGCGATGCGCATTTTCTCGTGCGGCTTGATGGGCAATGACGGGCGCGCGACTTTTTCTTGCATCGAACGAGAGACCTTTCAAATGACCCGGTTGAGCGCCACATCGAACACGTCGAAGTTCCGCAATGAATGGTTTGCCGCGATCTCGATCCGGCGATTGGCGATCATCGGCACGCGCTGTTCCGTGATGCCGCCGTGACTGCGCAACGGCTCATTCAAGCCTGATAGATCATGCTTCTTGGCCGACGTGCCGAGCGTCATATGGCGCGTTGAAATTACGACGATATCGCCGAGGCGGTCAGCGGGCAGATCGAAACACTTGCAGGCGTCCTCTTTCGATAGCGCCATCTCGACGCCGGGTGTGGCACGCAGTCTTGCGAGAAGCGTTCGAGAATCGGAATCCGGATCAACATACACGGTCGCGAACGATCCCAGCGCGCCGTGGTGCGCGACGTATGGATCGGTGATCGGCAGTATCACCCGCACCTTGTTGGGGCCAATCCAGCTTTCGATGAGGGTCTCCAGATAGATGACGTTCGGCTGCTTGGATTTTGGGTCGTGTTTATCATTCATGCCGTGATCCGCGGTCGCGACGATGATCGCACCCATCGCGTCGAGAGTTGCCAGATAACCGTCGATCATCGCGTAGAAATCGTTGGCGATCTTCGTGCCAGGACCAGCTTTGTGTTGGATGTAATCGGTCGTCGAAAGGTACATGAGATCCGGGCGATGGTGCTGCATCAGCTTCACGCCGGCGGCGAACACGAATTCGGATAAATCCGCCGAATAAACCTCGGGTAGTGGCTTGCCCACAAATTCCAAGACGTTGTCGATGCCGTTGTCCGCCTTGGTCGCTTTGCCGGCATGTTCGGATGAGAATGCTATGGCACGCCCCGTAGCGTAATCGAGCCCATTCGACAGCAGCAGCCGCAGCTTATCCTTCGCGGTTACCATGGCGACTTTGGCGCCGGCATCGTGGAAGGTTCTGATGATCGTCGGTGCCCGCAGGAACTTCGGATCGTTCATCATCACTTCGGTCTTGGTCGCGGGGTCATAGAAGAAATTGCCGGCGATCCCGTGCACCGAAGGCGGACGGCCGGTGATAATCGACAAGTTATTGGGATTGGTGAAACTCGGGATCACACAATCAGCGAGAATGTTCGCGCCATCCCGCATGAAGCGCGCGAAGGTCGGCGCACGGCCGGCCTTGATCGCCAATTCTATGTAGCCGGGCTCCGATCCGTCGAGGCAAATGACAACCGTTGGAGCCTTCGGCCAGGCGTAGGCACGGCCGTTGCAGTTTACGACGTCATCACGCGGCGGAAGTTTCACGGCGATGTTCATGCTGCACTCCTGAGATCGTTCACGCCCATCCCGGCAAGAACTTCGGCAACTACGTTGAGAAATGCCCGCATGTCGCCGGCATTGATACGACCGATACAGCCGATGCGGAAGCTGTCGGCGACGGTCAATTTGCCGGGATAGATCACGTACCCGCGATCCTTGAGTGCATCATAGAATTCCTGAAATCTGAACTGAGGATGGCTCGGCATATGAAACGTGTAAATAATCGGCGCTTGAAGCTTCGGCGGCAGCAATAACTTGAACCCCAATACCTGCATTCCATCAGCAAGTATCCGGCCATTTTCAGTGTATCGAGCCCCGCGGCCTGGCTGGCCACCCTCGGCGAAGAACTCCATCAGCGCTTGGTGGAACGATACGATCACATGGATCGGCGGCGTGAACCGATACTGCCCGGACTTCACGAAGTTCTGCCATTGGTCGTACAGATCGAGCACCAGGGTCGTCGCATTGCCCTTGGTCTCCGTTAGCGCCTCCTGCCGGGCGATCACGAAACCAAGACCCGGCACACCCTCGATACATTTATTGGACGACGCCGCGATCGCATCCACCGCAACGGACCGCACGTCGAGCGGCAGCGCTCCGAATGCGCTCATACTATCGAGCAAGAAACGGCGTCCATGTTTGGCCGCGAGCGCTGCAACCTCGACTACTGGATTGAGGATGCCGCTCGTCGTCTCGCAGTGGATCATGAACACGTGCGTGATTGCGGAATCGGCTTGCAGCAACGCATCGATCTTCGCAAGATCTGGCGGAGTATCCTCAGGCGTTTCATGAACGACGGCCGCGCGCTTGGCGATCTCGAGTATCTTGCGGGCGCGCTGCCCATACGACCCGTTGATGAGGACGAGCACCCGCCCGGCCGGCGGCACAAACGTCGTCAGCATCGCCTCGACGGCAAACGTACCAGAGCCTTGCATCGGCACCGTCACATAACGTCCCTGGCCATGCACGATCTCGGGTAACCGCTGCAAGACTTCGCGATTGATTTTCAGGAAGGACGCATCGCGTGATCCCCAATCGTGGACCATCACCGCCTTGACAGCGCGCGATGTGGTCAACGGACCCGGCGTCAACAACAACGGATCGCCCGTTTCAGATCTGCCAACCTGCTTTGTTTTTTCGCCGCCCATGACACGTATGCTCTCCGCTGAGCTATCCTCGATTGACGGATGCTAATGCAAACCGCGTCATCGATCCAATCAGTCGTTTCGATCTGTCCGATAGATAGCGTCTATGTGTTGCCGTCTTCGTGGTTTGGCGATGCGACATTTGTATTGCAATCTGCAGACTGTTACCGGCACATTATTCGTTTAGCCAATTCGAGCGGTGCATCTGCTGCCGTCTATGCAAGGAAGACCGATGGGTGGAAGCGAACTATTACTGACGCTATTGGGCGGGGTGGCCTTGCTACTTTGGGGCGTCCGAATGGTGCGCACTGGGCTGACACGCACGTTCGGCGCAACATTGCGCAGCGTGCTCAACCATGCCTCCCGCAACCGGTTCGTTGCCTTTGGATCCGGCATCGGGGTTGCGAGCGTATTGCAGAGCGCCACGGCCACCGCGTTATTGTTGGCGTCGTTCGCTGGCCGCGGATTGCTCACCTTGCCCATCGCGCTTGCGATAATGCTTGGCGCTGACGTCGGCACGACGCTGGTCGCGCAAGTATTTGCGTTCGATGTTAAATGGTTGTGGGCGGGTTTTATGATTGCAGGCGTCGTTGCATTCAATGCCTCCTCGCGCGATCGCGTCAAGAACATCGGGCGCATCTCAATTGGCCTGGCGTTGATGCTTCTCGCGCTGAGCGTGCTTGGCAGCGTATCCGGCGCCCTTCGTGGCAGTCCAACCGTTCAAACGATATTGAATGCTCTGGGCGCCGAACCCGTTATCGCGGTCATCGTCGCCGCACTGATTACCTGGGTCTCGCACTCGAGCCTGGCGATGGTTCTATTCGTGATGGCGTTGGCGGCCAGCGGCGCCGTGACCGCGAACCTGGCGATTGCGCTTGTTCTAGGCGCCAACATCGGTGGCGCGATCGCACCATTCGTGGCGCTGTCGGCATCGCCAGTTGCAGCGCGGCGCGTGCCATTGGGCAATTTCATCGCCCGCAGCGCTGTCGCCATCGTCGCAATCCCATTTATTGCAGCTCTCGCAGGTGCGTTTACCTGGGTCAGCAACGAGCCCGCCCGGCTCGTGTTGAATTTTCATACCGCGTTCAACTTGGCGGTTGCGTTGCTATTCCTCCCCTTGCTGGACCCGCTGGCAAAGCTTGCCGTCGCGGCCCTGCCGACGCCCCCCGAAACCACCGATCATCGGCTCCCGCGTCACTTGGATCCAACGATATTGGACGCGCCCTCCGAGGCACTCGGCTGCGCCATGCGTGAAACGCTACACGTCGGCGACATCGTCCTCGATATGATGCGTCGTTCACTGACCGCGATCGAGGGCAACGACATAAAAATCGTCAAGGAAGTCGAGAAAGCCGACGATGATGTCGACGCCCTGCACGAGGCGATCAAGTTGTATCTGATCCAGGCTTCCAAAACCGAGATGAGCGAGGCCGACAGCCGCCGCTATGTCGAAATCCTGACGTTTACGACCAACCTCGAGCACATCGGCGACATCATCGACAAGAACCTGATGGAGTTGGCCGCCAAAAAGATCAAGAAGCGGTTGCAGTTCTCAACCGAAGGGCTGGCGGAGATCAAAGGGTTTCACGCTCAAGTACTGGACAACATGCGGCTGGCGCTGAATGTGTTTGCAACCCGGGACATCACGCTGGCGCGCCGGCTGCTACGCGAAAAAACGTCGATGCGGGCGCATGAATTCGAGGCGGCCGACCGGCATTTTGCGCGACTGCGCGATGGCCGCCCTGAGTCGATTGAAACGAGCTCCATTCATCTCGATATCATCCGGGATCTCAAGCGGATCAATTCGCACCTGACTTCGGTCGCCTACTCGATACTGGATGCGGCTGGCGAATTGCGAGACAGCCGGCTACGCGAGCAGGCGCAAACGAAAAACGTCACCGAGCCGACAGAAAATACAACTTGAGGGGCGCGCCGAGGTCAGATGATTTAGCGACACGTCAGGTGATCTTGAAGCTGGCCTCGGTATTAGCCTTGATTTCATCAACCGATACGCCGTCGGCGCGCTCGATCAGCGTCAGGCCCGAGCCGCCCTTCTTGTCGATGGTAAACACGCCCAAGTCGGTGATGACGAGATCGACGACGGCTGCGCCCGTCAGCGGCAGATCGCAGCGCTTGAGCAATTTCGACTGGCCCTTCGCGGCGTGTTCCATGACAACGACGACCCGCTTGACGCCGGCCACCAAATCCATCGCGCCACCCATGCCTTTTACCATCTTGCCCGGGATCATCCAGTTGGCGAGATCACCGTTCTCGGCGACCTGCATCGCCCCCAGTATCGACAGGTCGATATGGCCGCCGCGGATCATACCGAAGCTATCGGCGCTCGAAAAATAACTGGTGGTCGGCAACTCCGTGATCGTCTGCTTGCCGGCGTTGATCAGATCGGGATCTTCCTCACCTTCAAAGGGGAAAGGTCCCATGCCCAGCATGCCGTTCTCGCTCTGCAGCTGAACCGCCATGCCAGCCGGAATGAAGTTCGAGACGAGCGTCGGAATGCCAATACCGAGATTGACATAAAACCCATCGCGCAGCTCTTTTGCGGCGCGTGCTGCCATCTGATCACGTGTCCAAGCCATGAATTTGTCTCCGAAAAGGAATGTGGGTCAGGCGCGCTTGCGCGTTGTACGCTGCTCGATACGTTTCCCGGCATCCTTGGCCAAGATGATGCGCTGCACGAAGATGCCGGGCGTAATAATATGATCGGGATCGAACTCGCCGGCCTCGACTAGGTGCTCGACCTGCGCGATCGTCACCTTGCCGGCCGAGGCCATCATCGGATTGAAATTTCGCGCCGTTTTCCGATAGATGAGATTGCCTTCCGTATCACCCTTCCAGGCATGAACGATCGACAGATCGGCGACGAGGCCGCGCTCCATGATGTACTTTTCACCATCGAACTCCTGCACCTGCTTGCCCTCGGCGATCAGTGTGCCGTAACCGGTCTTGGTGAAAAATGCCGGGATGCCAGCGCCACCAGCACGAATGCGCTCGGCTAAAGTGCCTTGCGGATTGAATTCAAGCTCGAGCTTACCCGATAGATATTGCTCGGCGAACAGCTTGTTTTCACCAACGTATGACGAGATCATTTTCTTGATTTGACCGGTTTCGAGCAACAGACCAAGGCCCGCACCGTCGATGCCAGCGTTGTTCGAAATCACCGTAAGATTTTTCACACCAGATGCGCGAATTGCTCCGATCAAGATATCCGGAATGCCGCACAGCCCGAATCCTCCTGACATGATAACCATGCCATCTTTGAGTACGCCGGCTACCGCTGCAGTCGCATCCGTGTAGACTTTGCCCATATGAGCCGATCCCCAAAATGTTGAGCTTCGCGGCGCGTCCGTTAGGGACTTGGCGGCAAAGAGAAACGTTACACTCAAGGCGGTGGCGCCACTTCGAGTAAGCCCGTTTTAGCGCCTTGCGCAATGTGTGCAAGACCATAAACGCTTCTGCAGTTGACTATAGCGGCCACTAAGCTTTGCAAAAAATATGCGAATATCGCGGGTGCGTGCCTAGTGCCCGGCTAGCCTCTGCGTTATCCTACTCTGGCTTATCCTACCAAGTGTCGATGAAGTGTCGTATACCGCTTAAGCACGCCCATGGTATTGGTTGCGAACGCGACGATAAATGACTAAAACTGACGACTACACTAAAATTTGTGCACGAGCGCGCTGCCCCGATATCGGCTGCGATCTAGAACTACGCTCGCGAAATTAGAAGGTTGCACAGGATGGCTTGGTGGAGGGGGCGGCGGCGATTTAACGGTTTAGCCTTCATCGTGCTTGTGGGCATCGTCGTCCTTGGGATTGGCCTACCGATTATCGTCTCCTTCGGCGCGAACCGGCTAACGGTACGCACCAGCACTCTCGTTGCAGCACCACGCGACAGCTTCGTGATCACAACCCCAATCGCACTGGGCCTGGATGGTTTGGTGACGATTGAACGTGGCGCGCTGTATCCAGCCGACAGCTCAGGTCGAGCGTTGTCTGCTCCGTTGAGCGCTGCTCAACTCGCGTCCGGAACGACCCGCTACATGATCGAGAACGGCCAGCTACGTATTCAGGCCGGGCAACAGACGGCGGCGGGTGACACGCAATCTCCGATGATCGATGCGCTCTCAAATTTACAATTCGAAACGTTGATGCTGCGCAACACTTCGGTGCACGTGCAGCTTCCGGACGGGCGGACAGAGACAATCTCCGACATCGACGGTGAAGTGACGCAGCGACGGAAGTCGACGCTGACGATCAAAGGCAAAGGCGCACTACGCGGTCAAAAGATAGACTTCGAGGCGACCTCGGGGGTTCTCGCCGATCAGCGGCCTGGGGCGACGATCCCGATCAAGTTGACGCTGAAGAGTTCACTACTCGAAGTAACGCTCGATGGACGTGCCGGATTTGTCGGTCCGGCTCAATTGCAAGGCGCCGTCGATATTTCCATTCCGCACGTGAGACAGGTGGCGCACTGGTTTGGCGCGGTTTGGCCGGCCGGGAAAGGGCTGCGAAATCTTACCGGGCACGGCCAGCTTGAATGGGCCGGCGCTTCGATGGCATTTAATCGCGCCACCCTGCTTATGGATGGGAACGAAGCGCACGGAACACTCAACCTCAAGTTCGTCGAACCCCGGCCTTCGATCGGGGGAACGCTCGCCTTCAAAGCGTTGAATATCTCCGAATACTTTCCCCTACCCATATTGGGCGCGGCAACCGCCGCCGCGACAGCCTGGCAAGCCTTCCTTGAAGGCGATTTGAGTTTACCGCTGCTTACTCATTTCGACGCCGACGTCAGGCTCTCGGCGGACAAGGTACTGCTTCACACTCAGCTACTCGGCCGGTCGGCTGTGACAGTAACTGTTTCCCAAGGCCGCATGCTCGCTGACATCGGCGCAATCGAATTTGATGGTGGGCGTGGCAGTGGCCAGATCAGCGCCGATGCGAGTGGGCCGGTTCCCAAATTTGCGGTGCGAGGAAAAATCGATGATGTCGATGCCGCACGAACCGCTCTCACCATGTTCGGCCATCCGGTGTTGTCGGGACGCGCAACCCTCACGACCGACATTTTGACCAGTGGCAGAACCGGAAGTGACTTCCTCAACTCGGCCAATGGCCGGCTAAATCTGGCGATCCGGAATGGCGGAAAAATCGGGGTGGACCTGCAAGCCTTGGCTATTGCCGTGCAAAAGCGATCGCTTGAGGGATGGGGCGCGCACGGGCGCAGCCACATGTCCTTTGACGAACTAGACGCGAGCTTCAGTGTCCGATCTGGAACCCTGGTTGCAGACGACGTAAGTGCGAAATCAGGCGACGTCGTTACGCGCCTCAAAGGTACGATTGAAATACCGGCATCGCGATTAAACGTATTGGTCCAACAAGAACCAGCGGAAAACACGAACGCCGCTCCAGCCCGATCCGGCAAATCCAAAGCAGTTGAGATTTCGGGGCAATGGAAGGCGCCAACAATTAGAAGTGACACAGCCGCTGATCGTGCGGCGGCCCCACCAGGCAAGCGTGCACCAGATACCCTTGAGTTGCTGCCGGCGACCACGTCTCCGGCTAGGCTTTAACGGTCTGCAGACTGGCAAAGCCTGCAGACCGGATCATAAGTTCAAATTAGAATGGACGCCGCGGCCCGGTATCGACGTGGAACAGACCGCCGCCGTAATGCTTGTATCCGCCGCCAAGTCCGGCCAGGTACGAGGCCGCACCAGAAATATTGCCACTCACCCGGAAGTCGACTGCGTCACCCGACAAATGATACGATTTTGGTGCACCACCGACCCGTGCGTTGTGGCCAGCGCTGCGGCATGTCGAGTTGACCGTGACGCTACCGTAATTTGCTGCCACCGAGGCCACCGCGCCGCGCAAACTGCCGTTCAAGCAGCCTGATTCCGCGACCCAGCGCACGTTTCCGCCGCCGGAAAGGCTACGGCCGGGCTTGGGTGCGCTAAAATCTGTGTCACGACCCAAGCTCGCAACCTGACGCCCGCGTGCTGCACCGCGCTTCGGTTTGACATCTTCTGAATCTGACTCGGTCCGTGCGGCACGGCTAGCGCCGCGCCGAACTGTCGAACGCTCCTCGCGACTTACCGTCTCGGCTCCAAACTTCGTGAAATGTCCGCCGCTCATCGTTTCGAGCGAACCGTCGGCTCGTGCGCTACCGGAAGCACACACGGCAAATACTAAAACAGCGAAAGGCAAAGCTAGCGACACTAGCGCTGAGGCAGCGCGGTTGACGTTCAAACGCATGACTGAAACTCCTGAACCCGTTTTTTGTGGCGCAGGAAACACGTGCTCAATTTTCACTAAGCATCCCCGATTCCCGGCACGAAGGGCCCTTAAAATATTTTGTTCCAAATCGAGACAGCATTCCGACTGTTTGGTTAACGATAAAGTTTTGATCACAGTAAATGGAAAAAATATACTTCAGCTTTACTTGGTTAATCACAATTCGCGTGCATTTGTTTGACCCGGCTTATCGCGGTAATATTCACGAAAAACCAGAGAAACGCCGTTTAGTTTGCCTTTTTTTGAGCACAATTTGACAAATTTGAAATGGAGTTTACCCGGCTATTGTTATTTTATCAGCTTGGAAGATCCGAAAAAAGCCGTCGTTCCGGCTCCTAAAAGTTTTGGTAAGTGATTGTATATATAGCGAGAACCACCACTGATGACCTCCGCCAGTGAGTCCGCTGTAGCTGGCATTCCCGGCGTTTTACCGGCTGCGCGAATGTGAGCGAGCGTCTCGCTGATGGCCGCGGCCACTGCGGGCGCCTTCGGATTGCCGGGAAATCCCATCGATTGAGAGAGGTCGGACGGGCCGATGAAGAATACATCGACGCCTTCAACTTTCAGGATTTCGTCGACATTTACCAAGGCGGCCTCATGCTCGATCTGCACGCAAACCAGCGACTGAGCATTCGCTTGAAGAGCGAAATCAGGCATTTTCGCCCCTAGTCCCCACCGGTCTGGGCGCGTTCCAGCGGCCATTCCGCGGCCGCCACCCGGGCCAAACTTGACTGCGGAAACGGCTCGTCTGGCGTCATCAGCGGTGTTCACATGAGGCACCTGCACGCCCATCACACCACGATCCATCAGGCTCGTTATCTCGCTCGACGCATTCGATTTCGGACGCCCGATCGGCGTAATGCCAACTGCATCGGCCGCCATGCACATGAGCTCGACGTCGCCTGGTCCGATCGATCCATGTTCGCAATCGATCAAAACCCAATCGAAGCCCGCATAACCGAGCATTTCCACGACTTGCGGCGATGGGAACATCACCGAACAGCCGAGGGAGACCTCGCCGCGCGCCAACTTTTCCTTCAACTTATTTGGCTTCATCGCACGATCTCCGTTATCCTCCGCATGCTTTGGCGTTGCAGCACGCGCTCGCGATAGAAAGTATAGATACCGGCCGACGATACCGCCACGATGCCGACCATCGCCCAGGCATCGGGAAAATGCGACCAGATCGCCAAATCCAAGATCAACGCCCAGACGATGCCGGCATACCGGAACGGCGCAACCACCGAAATTTCGGCCGAACGTACTGCCGTAATCACACAGACCTGCCCCAGCATGGAGCAAATTCCGGCGCACAAAAGCATAAAAAGCGTAAGACCGTCAGGCACATGCCATTGTTCGATCAGCGCACCGGCCAAGCTCCCGAGCGAGACCACTACGGCCGAAATACCCAGGATCAGCGACGTCGGTAGCAATGGGTCGATCCGGCGCGTCGAGATATCGCGAGCGGCCCCTCCGACGACGGAAAGGATTGCCGCAATTGCCCACCAGTTGAACGAGCTGGTCCCAGGCTTGACGATCAAAAGTGCGCCGAGCAAGCCAACTGCTACAGCACTCCACCGCCGCCAGCCTACTTTCTCGCCAAGGAAAAGCGCCGAACCGGCGGTTAACGTCAGTGGCGAAACCTGCAGCACGGCCATGATGTCGGCAAAATGCATGCGTCCGAGCGCTGCCTGAAACAGCAGTGATGCGGTCACGTCGCTGCCTGCGCGAAATGCCATCGCCCGGCTGAAGCCCCGCCGGATTTCGCCGAATGCCCCCGTCACCCACGCAAAGCTCAGCACCAGCGCCGCCGACGTCGAGCTGCGCACAAACATGGTTTGCGTGGTCGGAAGTACGGTTGCGGCGAGCTTCATCATCGCATCTCCGCAACAAAAAAGTGCCGTCGCAAGAACCATGGCGACGATGCCACGGGTGGTCTGGGACGCCGATCTGAACCAGGTCATCGTGCAGCCTCGACCACCTTGGCGGCCTCTTTCTTGCGCACACTTTCACGATGGAAGGTGTAGACACCGGCCGCCACGACAATGCTGATCCCGAGCCACGTCATACGGTCAGGCACCTCGCCGAAAATCACGTACCCCCACATCAACGCGAACAACATCGCCGCATAACGAAACGGCGCGACGACCGACATCTCACCCGAACGCATGGCGACGATCGAGCTGTAGTAACCGCCGGTGACACCCAGCGCCGAAAGCGCGAGGCCACCGAACATCGTTGGCGTGGGCGCGATCCAAGTTTCGAATACCGCAGCGCCCAGACCGGCAAGGCTGACAGCCGCAGCCGAGACGAGAATAAGCAGCAAAATCGGTACGCCGCTTCCCATTCGCTTGGTTATGAGGTCGCGCGCTGCAACGAAGAATACGCAGATGACGATCAGGATCGCCGCAGGATTGAAAGCGCTCGTCCCTGGCCGGATGATCAACAATACGCCGGCAAGACCAACTGCCGTTGCGAGCCAGCGCCGCCACCCGACCGGCTCGGCCAAGAACAACGCAGCACCGGCGGTAACGGCGAGTGGCGTGAACTGCCCGATCGCTGCCGCATCGGCAAACGGCAGACGCATCAGCCCGCTGAAGAAGAAGATCGTCGAGCCGACCTCGACAAAGGTCCGCAATGCCACGATCGGCGTGAGGGTCAGCCGGATTTGCGTGATCACACCGGTTGCCAGCACCAATCCGCCGACGATAAAGAACGCAAATAAGCCGCGCAGAAACATGATCTGCCCCACCGGCATATCGCGCCCGACGATCTTGATGATCGTATCGCTCGTCACGAAGCACGCCATGCTAATGATCATGGCCGCAATGCCGCGAGCGTTCGAGCCATCGGCCTCGACCACGCTCTGCACGCCTTCGCGCGTCGTTACCATCGGTATCTGGAATTCCTCAAGCCGCGCCCATTATGTGCGCGCGACTCGGGGGCAAAACGGACCGCGCGTGGTTAACCAATGGCATAGCGCGACGGCAGGTAAAAGTAGCAATGGCGCATGGCATCAGCGCGCCAAGCACAACGCGCTTGGAATACGCATGTTTGTGGTCATCTAGCTTGCCCAGTCAGGGGCCTTGCTGCGCCATACCAAGTGCAGACCGGTGCCAGGCGTTCGCCCAAGGTTCTGCGGTGCGCCGGGCGGAAGCGCCTTTCGATTTCGCCGGTGCAGCGACTGCCGCAGCGGTCTGCACCAAAACCTGCCTATTGGGTGCGGCAATGGCCGGGGAGGGAGCCTTAGGCATCGGCTTGGGTTCGATATGTTGTTCGAGGCGAGGTGCTATCGACCGCCCTGCCGCGTTGATAACCGGCTTTCGCGGCTCGTGTACGGGCGTTGACTGTTGCCGCAGATCGATCGACGCCGTCTTTCTCACCACAATCGCCGTTGATGGACGTTGCCTCTGATCCGGTAGGGCTACCACCCCGTGTTGTTCCTCAAGGACCGCAACATCGGATTTTGGCTCGGCGACCGAAGGCTCATCATTCGGGATCAGGCGCGCTGGCTCAGGCGCCACAGGAACGCTCAACTTCGAAATGTAGGTAACGCCGCTTGTTGGCGAAAATTCTGCCGATGCGAATGCAAAGAGGCGGCTCGGGTGCGGGATCGCAAATGTTGCAGCAGCCACCTCGACTAGTGGACCCTTAGCCGCCAGCGGCGGACCGGACACCATGGTCGACGCAAATCCGAGGCCGACAAGCAATGGGAGGAGCAAGCCACCACCGAACGAAACCGCCATCCCACTGTTGAGCGCCTCGTAATGCTTTGTCGCGCGCAGCCGAAGACCCAGGGCCCAAGGCCGCCAACTTGCCATCGCCAGCTCGATCAGTTCTTGCAACCTCGAAAGCGGGGCCTCATCGGCGACAGCGACAACCGGGATGTTTCGCGCGACACCGGAATCTTGCAAGCCATCGATCCGCTTCAGGATCATACGCAGGGACGGACTACCCAATATCTCGGGCGGGGATTGAATAACATGGGACATACGCACAACTCACAGCCAGTCGCCAATCCATCAGTCAATTCGAGTGCGCCCGCGCCAACACTTCAAAACAACTAAATGTGACATCAGGTCGCCAGTGCGGCGAAGTTGTGACGGCAGTTCAGATAAATCAGCGGGGCGCTCAGGATCGAATTCGATGCTTAACGCTCGTTGCCATAGCTAGTAGGCCCGGAATACATCGTGCGCTCAGCCGGTCCACCTCAAAGATTAGATCTGCTCCTGGCTTGTAGAATACCCACCGGAAGCGCTATTTAGAGATCATGACTAGGCCTGAGGATCGACATTTGGTTAGCGCGCATGAACCAGTCGAAATTGTCGTCAACGGCCAACCGATGACGACGGCGATCGCAACCTTGGATCGATTTTTGCTGGCGAATGGCTACAGTGAAGTTCGCGTGGCGACTGCGTTGAACGGAGAGTTCGTACCGGAACGTCTGCGATCTGCCACGCGGCTGCACCATGGCGATCGGATCGAAATAGTCAGTCCACGACAGGGCGGATGATAAACTCCATATGCCGCAACTTTCTGGAACCGCCATGACGCTTGACCAACCGCTGACATTCTACGGCGTGCCGTTCACATCGAGACTGCTGATTGGCACGGCGCTGTATTCCTCGCCCGAAGTATTGAGCCAATCCGTCAAGGCTTCGCAAGCTGGCATCGTCACCGTGTCACTGCGACGGGAAGCTGCCCGCGCAAAGACCGGCCAACGGTTCTGGGAGCTGATCCGAGCGCTCGGCGTAACGGTGCTGCCCAATACCGCTGGCTGCCGGACGGCACGAGAAGCGATCACGACGGCTGAAATGGCGCGTGAGGTGTTCGGGACCGACTGGATCAAGCTCGAGGTAATCGCCAACGACGATACGTTGCAGCCAGACCTGTTCGGATTGGTCGAAGCTGCCAGCCATCTCACCAAAGAGGGCTTCAAGGTTTTCCCCTACACGACGGAAGATCTTGGCGCGGCCGAACGTCTGATGTCGGCTGGATGCGAAGTTTTGATGCCGTGGGGAGCGCCGATCGGTTCGGGTCGCGGCCTCAACAATCCGTATGGCCTCAAAACCATGCGAAACTATTTTCCTGGCGTACCGCTCGTCGTCGATGCCGGCATCGGTGCTCCCTCGCATGCGGCAGCCGCCATGGAGTTGGGCTATGACGCGGTGCTGCTGAATACCGCAATCGCTAAGGCGGGCGACCCGCCGCGTATGGCGATCGCATTCGCGGAGGCAATTCGAGCCGGCCGCTCAGCTTACGAGGCGGGGCTAATGGAGATGCGCGACATGGCGGCCCCTTCAACACCGGTCGCTGGCACGCCGTTTTTCGACTTGGGCGGCGCGTCGTGAACAGAGCTAACCCGATCGACGTTTTCTACCCGATCGTGCCCGACTTCACTTGGCTGCAGCGGATCGTCCCGTTAGGCATCAAGACAATTCAGCTGCGCTTGAAGGACGCCACAGCGAGCGAGATTGCCCGTCAAATCGAAGCCAGTCTCGACTTATGTGCGCGCCATGATTGCCAGCTCATCGTCAACGATCACTGGCAGGCAGCGATGGCCGCTGGCGCCGACTACGTTCATCTTGGCCAAGAGGATCTGACGACCGCTGATATCCCGAACCTCAAATCGCTGGGTATTCGGATCGGCTTATCGTCGCATAGCCCAGAAGAACTAGAACGAGCGCTTGCTATCGATCCCGATTACGTTGCTCTGGGGCCGATATGGGAAACCAAACTCAAGGCCATGAAGTGGGCGCCGCAAGGCCTCGAACGGCTTGGCATTTGGAAACAACGAATGGGCCGGATACCGCTGGTTGCCATCGCCGGCATCACGATCGAGCGGGCGCCTTTAGTCTTGAGCGCCGGCGCCGATAGTGCTGCGGTAATCACCGATTTCATTACCCATGCCGATCCCGATGCCCGCATCAAACTATGGCTCGAATGGGCGAATACGGTCCGGCCGTCATCAAACTAATATATAGCTGTGCGCAGTAGTGTCCCAGCGTTAATCGAATAGTTTCAATTGGTTGTCGAGTGCGATGTCGACATCCTGGGCCGGATGGCGCGAAAGCATGCTGTTTATGGGCATTCTCTCGAACATCGTGAGGCTCAGGATCTGTAGGATTT
>JANLPY010000173.1:0-4818 GCA_031367505.1 Hyphomicrobiaceae bacterium
GATAGGGCGAATATCAGTGCCGTCGCCGGCAACGGGAAACAGCCGTCGATCGAGTTCGGCATCATCGACCTCGTCGGGCACCGGCCACGTCACCCCGGCCACCGCCGCCCGGCGCACATACTCGGACGCCTGCGTTTTGCCGACGCCGGTTGCCTCGCTGATCTTCCGATAGCTCATCCCATGGGCGTGCTTCAGTCGAAGCACCTCGCGATCAAAGCCCAGAAAGCACTTCGATCTACGCTCGCGTGGATATCGATACCCTGCGTTCCTTGGCCATGGCGTGGCCGGGAGGTGTGCGATGAACACCCTACGTGAGACATTGCAAGAGTACCTCGCACTGCGTCGAAGTCTTGGCTTCAAGATGCATGATGCCAGTCGTATGCTGCCGCGGTTCGTGGCGTTCATGGAGAAGCATCAGGCGCCGAACATCTCGACGCGGCTTGCTCTGGAGTGGGTGCTGCAGGCGAACACGGTGCAGCCAGCGGAACGGGCGCGCAGACTTGGCTTCATACGAGGCTTTGCTCGCTACCGAAGCTCCACCGATCCACTTACCGAGGTTCCGGCGCCGGAACTCTTGCCGCATGCATCGACTCGAGCGCGACCCTACTTGTACACTGACCAGGAAGTGCTGAGTTTGTTGGAGGCAGCGCTGCAACTGCCAACCGAGTGGCCATCGACGCCATTGCGCCCTTGGGTCTTTCATTGCCTGCTGGGCCTGCTCAGCGTCACGGGTCTGCGCGTCTCCGAAGCGCTCGACCTGAAGCTCGACGATGTCGATCTCCGCCAAGGCGTTCTCACAATCCGGGCGGCTAAGTTCGGTCGATCCCGCCTCGTGCCTCTCCACCCATCCACATGCAGCGTGCTGCTACACTACCTTGAGCGACGAAGTCAGTTTCTCGGCAAGCGCCGCTCGGAGCATGTGTTTATTTCTAATCGTGGCACGCGGCTCGATCTCGGTCGCGTTCATCGAGTCTTCTACGCGCTTTCGCGGCAAACCGGCCTGCGGGCACCGGGCATGCGCAATGGCCCCAGGCTGCACGACTTCCGACACCGCTTTGCAGTTCAAGTGCTCACCCGCTGGTACCAGTCGGGAGAGGACCCGGCGCGACGACTGCCGGTGCTGTCGACCTATCTCGGACACGTTCGCGTGGCCGGGACTTATTGGTATCTCAGTAACTCGCCGGAGCTGATGGCACAGGCGATGATGAGGCTGGAACGCCGCTGGGGAGGTGCACCATGACGAACCAGCCGATTTTCCCCGCTCTGTTGGAGAGCTTCTTCACGAGACGACTGATGCAGCAGCGCCAAGCGAGTGCACATACGATCGCTTCTTACCGCGATACGTTTCGACTGCTGCTGCAATTTGCACAACAGCGGTTGCGCAAAGCGCCGTCGACGCTGGCGCTCGAGGATATCGATGCGCCGCTGGTGAGCGACTTCCTCGACGATTTGGAAAAGGTGCGCCGTGTGACGGCGAGAACTCGGAACCTGCGTCTGACCGCCATCCACTCGTTCTTCCGCTACGTTGCCTTCGAAGCACCCACGCATGCTGCACAGACCCAACGCGTGTTGGCTATCCCGGCCAAGCGGTTCACGCGTGCACTGGTACCGTTCCTCAGCAGGCCAGAGGTCGATGCGCTGCTCGCGGCACCGGATCGGCACACACGGTCCGGACGACGCGATCATGCTCTCATTCTACTCGCGGTGCAGACTGGATTGCGTCTGTCGGAGCTGACCGGGCTTCGACCTAAGGATCTCCATATGGGGACCGGCGCGCACGTGCGCGTGATAGGGAAGGGACGCAAGGAACGATGTACGCCGCTGAGCAAGAATACCCGAAGCGTCCTCACTGCCTGGATAAGAGAACTGCCCAACGCCCCGGATCAGCCGTTGTTTCCGAACGCGCGTGGTGGGCATCTGAGTGCGCACGGCGTTCACTACCTATTCGCCAAGCACGTCGCCACGGCAGCCAGTGGCTGCCCATCGCTGAAGTGCAAGCGCGTGAGCCCGCATGTGCTTCGGCACACGACTGCGATGGATCTGCTACAGCAGGGCGTCGAGCAGGCGGTGATAGCGTTGTGGCTCGGGCATGAGTCAATCGAGACCACCCAGATCTATCTGGATGCCGACCTCCAGATGAAGCAGCGGGCTCTCGACGCCGTGGCGCCTCTCAATGGAAGGCCCGGTCGGTATCGACCCGACGATAAGCTCCTCGCCTTCCTCAAGGGCCTGTGACAGCCCGGACTATGTCCTGTCAGCCTGCCCGGTCGCACCGAGCGCAAAGGGGATCGTGGAGCAACGGGACATAGTCCGGCGCGGGACATAGTCAATTCTATGTCCAGCTGGCCATAGAATTGAAAGTACCGTTCGCTATCTCGGCATTGAGGTCGACGATGCGATCGAGATTGCCGAGAAAATCGATATTTGAGGCTCTGACGCGAGACCTCCGCTAACGGACGTGGTCGGCGACGCGCAAACCGTCGCCGATCACGGCGGGGTCGAAGTCTGCTTCTGTATACTCGCGCTGACCAGGGTCTCGGCGGCAGATCAATCGACCCGATCATGCCAATTTTCGTTGACGGCATCGGATACGCCCCAACCGATGCCACGCATGAAGCTGCCACGGAATTGCATTTTGCGTCTCTTGCCCTACCAAAAAGTCAGCGGCTGAAGGAGACCTCGTGCGCAACAGACGCAAGTCCGGGTGCCAGCACGCGATGCATCCCCTCGATATGCCGGGTGACCGTTGCTACTACTGCGGCTGCATCGAGGCTTGGAGTAATCCGAGCAGCGTCCAGCGATCCAACATGCGCCTCGATCATGCGTGTCACCGGCCCTGCAATCGCACGGCCTCGGTCGTGCAACAGTTGGTCCGCCGTCAGCGACAACACCGCGTCAACCGTACCCTGTGGCAGGTCAATTCCTGAGGACGGCGAATGCGGTGGGACGAGGATGCTCTTGTGATACGCATTCAGTTTCAGAAGGGTTTCTTTGACAACGACGGGATCCTGCACGTCCATACGGACTTCCAGCGCACCTGACGGTGTGCGCCGCGCCTGAATACGTTCAAGAATGGCATCAGTCTTCGGGAGCGGCGCCGTCTCGATCGTCAACATCATGCCACGCGCGGTCAGCCGGTAACCAACAGGGCTCGGCAAAACTTGCGCCGCCCCGCGTGCCGCTGATGGAACAACGCACTCTATGCCCCGCAGCTTGCTGATCAATAGGACGATGCCGCTGGCTGTGTCCGGAGCTGCGAACGCATAGTACGCGCCTGATTTCGTCTGCACCTCTTTCCCGCCGGCAGCGACGAGCGCGTCTCGAGACGTTAAGTCTTTGGGGTCAGCAACGGCAATGCGCGCCTCCTTGGTGAAAATCCCCAGATCATAAATCTCGCGGCGCAGTGTCTTCGCCAGCTCGCTCGCATGGGCGTGCGCTTTGCCTCTGGTCGCCAAGATCGTGTTGATCTCGAAGCGCGCCCGCAGCAGCACCGCCAGCTCGCGCGTCCGATCTGCCGGCTTAATCTCTCGAGTGAAGGCTTTGGCCTCGCTGTTAAAACTATACCCGGCAGCCGTCATCACAGCGTTGGCATCTCGATCAGGAGGGAACGCGACGCTGATCGTGGTGCCCGAAAAAGACGCCTGGGAGCGATAGGTATTCGACGGCGGGGGCGGTGGCGCGGCGCCGGCGGCTGTACGGGTGGCCGTACTCGCGACAAAGGCTGACACCCTCCCCGCAAGATAAAGCGTTTCGGCGGCTTTGGTGATCGAAGACCGGAGCGAGCTCAAGTTTATGGCGGGTCCTGGTGGGGTCATAACGCCAGCAATTTCGGCCGGCGTTAAGTTGTTGGCGATCATGAGCTGCACCAGCTCCGTGCCGCCGGTGGCGTACTTGGGCAGCAATCCGGCATCCACCAATGCGTGTGTGACGTCGTTGGCTGGTGGCATCGCAAACGCACGATGACGCTGGGCAACAGCGACGCTACGCGCACGCAATATGTCCCAGGCAACCGACAAGCGATGGCGTGCGGCCAGCAAACGGCACTTCATTCGGTGCGCAATAGCTGCCGTGGTGTCGATGCCGCGGCGCTCAAGGTACCGCGCGACGTTATCAAGCGCATTCACTTGTGAGGCACCGCGCGCCAGCGCTGCTTCAATCGACATGTCTTTGAAGGCGCTCTGGCCGGCATAGACTTGCAAGGTATCCCGATGACGGGAGAAGCCGACGTAGGCCATGTGCCGGTCAATGTGCGGCGTTACGAGAACAAAGGCACGATCCACGGTTACGCCTTGGCTCTTGTGGAAGGTCGCGGCGTAGCCATGCGTTATGGCGTTGTAGACGTCAGGTGTGAGGGTGATGGACGTGCCGCTGTCGAGTGCCACGGTGACGTGATTGATCGCAGCCGAGACCACAGTGGCTAGTGCGCCCCTGTCGAGTTGGATGGCGTTTCCGGATGCCAGCACAACGCGTCTGGTTTCATTGAACAGAACTCGGTCACCCGCCGCCAGCATCCTGATACCATCGGCCGTCTCAAAGCTATAATTCTGATGCAGTTTGCCGGTGTGTTGCAGTGCGGATCTGATGTTACCGTTGATCCGATCGACTGCCGCATTTGTGTAGGCGAGGGCAATCTGTGTACCGGCTGACGGATCGTATGTAGCGAGATAGCCCAGCACCAATTCGTGGATGGCCTGATCGGTGGTTTCGACTGTCGTCATGGCGCCAATGCGCTTGTAATGGGCCAAGCCTTCGTTCATTCGCCCTCGTGCAAAATGCGCGGTTGCAATCCTCATCGAGAGGTCGCGCTGGCGGATAATG